>PMHK01000068.1:4269-17712 GCA_003156635.1 Acidobacteriota bacterium
TACAACCACACCGCCGAAGGCAATCAGCTGGGGCCCACACTTTCTTTCAAGGGCATCGACAACGCCAGTTACTACCGCCTGATCCCGGACAAGAAGCGCCTCTACATCAACGATACCGGCACCGGAAACACTCTGAATCTGAGCCACAGCCGCGTCATTCAGATGGTCACCGACAGCCTGCGCTATTGGGTCGAGCAAACCCACGTCGACGGTTTCCGTTTCGATCTCGGCACGATTCTCGCGCGCGAGCCAAACGGTTTCGACAATCAAAGCGGATTCCTGAAAGCCTGCAGTCAGGATCCGGTGCTTGGCACCGTAAAACTAATTGCCGAACCTTGGGATTGCGGCCCCGGCGGCTATCAAGTCGGCGCGTTCCCTCCCGGCTGGGCCGAATGGAACGATAAGTTTCGCGATCATGTCCGCGATTTCTGGCGCGGCCAGGCCGCCGCGTCCGTCATCACTCCCCGGCTTTGCGCTTCCGGCGATTTCTTCAACCGCCAGGGCCGCAAGCCCTGGGCCAGCGTGAATTTCATCACCGCGCACGACGGTTTCACTTTGAACGACGTGGTCAGCTACAACGAAAAACACAACGAAGCGAACGGCGAGAATAATCGCGATGGCAGCTCCGACAATCGCTCCTGGAATTGCGGCGCCGAAGGCCCCACCGATAACCCGGCGATCAACGCGTTCCGCCAGCGGCAGATGCGCGGCATGCTCGGGACTTTGCTCCTCTCCCAAGGCACGCCGATGGTTGTGGCCGGCGATGAATTTGCGCGCACCCAGCGCGGAAACAACAACGCCTACTGCCAGGACAACGAAATCAGCTGGCTCGATTGGAATCTTGCGAAGCAGAACCAGGCGCAAATTGCTTTCGTGCAGCGGCTGATTGCGCTCCGCCACAAATATCCGGTGCTGCGCCGCAGCCGCTTCCTCACCGGCGAGTACAACGAAGAACTCAAGGTCAAGGACGTCACCTGGATCAACGCCAACGGCAGCGAGATGCAGGGCTCGCAGTGGGCCGATCCCAACATGCGCTGCGTCGGCATGCTGATGGACGGCCGCGCGCAGACTAGCGGCGTGAAGCAACTCGGCCACGACGCCACGCTGCTGCTGGTCCTGAACGTCTACCAGGATGTGGTGCAATTCACGCTGCCGAAATGCGTAGGCGGAGACCAGTGGTCGTTGCTGCTCGACACCAATATTCCGGATTTGGTTGAGGGCAGCGTATTCAAGATGGAAACGCCCTACGCGGTGACCGCCCATTCGCTGCTGTTATTCGAATTGCAAACCGAGAAGAAACCAAAAGCGGGCAAAACCTAGATCGACTCGAGAAACGTATGAAAACCGCAACTCATTCGCGGGAGACTGAACTTCCGCCGGACGCGATCATGGCGGTCCTGAAAGATTTAATGTTGCTGCCCCGTTGGGCGCCGGCGTTTGCGGAGTCCGTGGAAGATGCGGGACCCGGCCGTTACCGCGTCAAAAAAGGCGACACGGATTTCCTTATCGAGTTCATCGTCCACGAGCAAAGCCGGACCGTGGATTACCTGAGAGAAATCGCGCCCGGCCGAAAAGCCGGAGGTTATCTGCGAGTCATCCCGCTTCCAACCGGCGGCAGCGTGATCATCATGACCGTCCCGGTCCCGCCTGGTGAAAGTGCCGAAAGCGTGGTGAGCTTCCTCGATCAAGAATTGGAAGCGCTGATTAAGCTCAGTTCCTCAAACGCTTGATCAGAAATAGTAGGCGGGAGGGTTTGCGATTCGTCTCTAAGGTTGCCACTGAAAGACCGTTGCGCTCCATCGGACAGTTTTGGGGAACATTTGTACAAGACAACGTGTCTTGTTCGGTGCACGGCGCTGAGGGACCTATGTGAAAGGCAAACGCGTCGTCGCGAAGCGGGTCAATCTTCAGCACGAGAACCTAGAGCTTTGGCTCCATAAGGTTCGCGCACGGTGGATGGAGCCGAAGGTGGGAGTTGAACCCACGACCTGCCGATTACGAATCGGCTGCTCTACCACTGAGCTACTTCGGCACCGTAACAAATGTTATCTTGCGGCGAAAACGCTGTCAAACACGGGCTGAACAACGCTCGCGGAAAAGTACCAGCGCGCCGCTCGCCGAAAATTTATTTTTCCTGCAGCACGATCAGCTCGAGACCCGGAGCTGGCAACGCATTTGAAATTTTCAATTTGCCTCCGCGGCCGTCGGCGGATGGTTGCAGCGCCAAATCTTCCGTATCGGTCAGGCGATAGCGCTGCACGGTGAAAGGTTTCTGGCCCCACGGCAGATTCTGAATGGTTAGGTCATAGCCCAAATTATTTTTGTAAGTGATGTTGCGGTTCGGCGGCCGCTTCAGTTTGGACATGTCCGGCAACGTCGCACCCACAAAAAATTCGGAAGGCGGCACCATCACGTTGGGTTTGTAGTTCACCGGAACCTGGTAGTTGCTGATCAGGATTTGCACGGTCTTGCCGTCCGGCGATTTTCCGGCCAGCACCGCGAATCCTTCATCATCGCCGCCGGTGGCTGCAATTCGTTCGGGCGTGTTTTTCATTTCACCCAGAGCCCGAATCGCATAAGCCGGCTTGTACGGTTTCTTGGCCAGGTCAAAGAGCCCCATCCACGAAGCATCGCCGCGATAGTAAATTGCGCGATCGACGGAAGCGTCTTGTAAATAAATCAGCGTGGTCGCGACAAATGCGGCGTTGTCCGCGCCGCGCAATTCCGCTTTCATCGGCTCGGTAAAATCAGCGCTGCGGTTGTATTCGCTCAGAACGCTTTCCGCCTGCGGAAAACCGTGATCGTCGATGATTTTCCGCATTTCTTTGGCGATGCGCGCGGGAACCAGCGGATCGGCGTTGTCGTCTTCGTAGGTGTGCCAGGAATAAAAGTCCAGCGGGACTTGGTGCTCGCGGCAATAGTCGAGGAACCCTTCCCGATAAACCTGTTCGACGAACGGGATGGCGATGGCCGGGCCGCCTACTTTCAACGACGGGTCCGCGCTCTTCAGCGCCCTTGCAGTTTTCTCGTACAGCGCAAAAAACTGCGCGGGCGGGCCACCCCAGAACGTCTCCGGCTCATTCCAGAATTCCCAGTAGCGGATATGATCGTGAAATCCGCTGGCCCAGCCCTGGTTGTAGTGCATCTCGACATGCTTTACGACTGAGGCGAATTTGTCGAAATCCGGCGGAGGATTGTGGTGGGCGGCCCAGCTGCGGCCGACGCGGTAATACACTTCGGCGCCGGAGGCGACAATTGCGGCGATGGCTTCGTCGGTGGGGCCGAAGCGGTAGCTAGCCGGATTTTCCGGGTCCTTGCTCCAGTCCGGGAAAATCGATCCCATATTTCCAGCGGCTACAATCTGGTGCCGGACCGTCGCGTCCGGAACCAGCCAGGCCAGCGTCGGGTCGTCGGGATCGAAACGCGCATCGATATCCGTCGGTCCCATGTAATCGTGGGTCCGCACCATATTGATATTCGTCTCGCGATACTGCTGCACCAGATTCGGCAGCCCTTCCCGCATCGGAGCCGGCCCGCCATTCACTCCGGTGAGTATTTTGATTTGTCCGGCGGATTTTCCGGCGTCGACCACGACGGCGCGGCTTTGTGCTAAAGCTGCCGGCGCTATTCCACCGATCATCACGGCCAGGATTGCGGCGGCTGCCTTCATCAGTTTTGTCCTTGTGCATGGCCCGAGGCCGATTTCAGCGTCACCGGCTGAAGGGATACATCAGCCAGGCGATGCCCACGCCGATCAAGATGAATAACGCGAACGACCAAATCGCGTAACGCAAGCGTTCCAGACCTTTGCGCTGGCCGAGTGCGGCGAACGAGGTGGCAATCAACAGCGCGAACAGTAGCATGGCGCCGAAATGACCGATGCGAAGAAAAGCAGCGGCGGCAACCTCCGCAATACTTGACGCGAATCTAGCGGAGAGCAGTGGGTTAGCGAAAAAGTCGAGCATCTAGCGCCGCCGGCCTGCGGCAATTTCGTAGGCGTCGAAGGCGCTGAGCACATTGACCAGGCCCGCGGCGGCGATGAAGCGAGTGCCGTCATCGCCCAGCGCGCGCGAAACATCGGGGCCGAGGCGCTCGAAGAAGTGCGCGAGATAGTAAAAAACTCCGGTGCCCAGGTCGGCGTAAAAACCAAGGCGGCCGAAGGCGTCAGTGGCGTGCTGCGGAAAAACATTTCCGCGCAGCAGGTAGCCGGTGATGGCGAGACCGCCGACGCTGATGAAAAACGCGAGGGCCCGGCGCCAGCGGCCCAGGACCAAATGGCCCAGGCCCGGAACCGCCCAGGACAGGATCGCGACGCCGAGGCCGGCAAAGCTGAACGAGGCCCGGCGCGGGCGGGGGCGCGGTTTGGCAGCCACCTGCTCGGTGACCGCCGGCACGATAATTTCGGATGCGGGAGTTTCGTTCAAATGGGCCTAGGCCAGCAGCGGAATAATTTCATCCTGAATCGCGCCGGTGACGTGCGCTTCTTTTTCGTCGACGTACATATTAATTTCGGTGCGAATGCCAAATTCCGGGAGATAAATTCCGGGCTCGACCGAAAAGCAGGTATTCGGGACGATTTTGCGGTCGTCGCGGGTTTCCAGGCCGTCCATGTTGGCGCCGTTGCCGTGCACATCCTGGCCGATGCTGTGCCCGGTCCGATGCACGAAGAATTTTCCGTAGCCGGCTTTACGAATGGATTCGCGGGTGGTGCGGTCGACTTCCCAGCCGCGGATGGTGCGTTTCTTGGCCACCGCGTCTTTCACGAATTCGATGGCCGCGTTGCGCGCATTCTTGGCGATGCGGAAAATCTTGGCGTAGGAGTCCGGGACGCGTGCGCCGAGGTAGCCGACCCAGGTGATGTCGTAATAGACGGCTCCGGGACGGTTGAATTTGGCCCAAATGTCGAGCAGGAGCAAATCGCCCGCGCGAATCGGCCTCGAGGTTTCGCGCAGCGGCTCGTAATGGGGATTGCCGTTATTGGGCTGCACGGCGACGATCGGCGCGTCGAGGCTGGTTAGCCCGTTGGCGCGGAACTGTTCGAGAATCCATTGCTGCAGCTCGAATTCACTGAGCGGCTTCCCTTCCCGCACAAACTTTGCGGCGCGTTGAAATGCTTCGCGGGTAATGCGATCGACGATTTTGCCGGCTTCCAGATGGCTGGACAATTGTTCGGCGTTCCAGCTCGCTTCGAATTTTTGCACCAGATCGGCGGAGCTGACGATTTTCTTCTTCATCTTGCGGATCAGTTCGATGGTCCCGGCGTCGACCAGCCCGATGTAGGGAATATTATTTTCGGGCGAATACTGCATGGCGATGGTTTTGCTGCCCGCAAGAATTTTGGGCAGCATTTTGTGCAGCTCTTCCCATCCGGCGTATTGAAAAGTCTTGCCGGGGAGCGACTCGAGCGTGCCGGCTTCGATTTTGTGCACTAATTTTCGGGGTTCGCCTTTCGCCGAAATGAAATAAAACCAGCGGCGGGTGACCATCGCGTCACTTTTCAGGCCGAGGATTTTTCCGGCGATGGGGTCGCGGTGGTGATGATCGAAAAAAAGCCAGCCATCCAGTTGGTAGGCGCGCAACTCCTCTTGGATCGCTTGAATGTCCGGCATGTGGTCAGTCCTTTTCCCGCTGCGACGCGCCCAGAGGATCTTTCGGCTGGAGCAGGGCGAGTATTTGGTCGCGAGTTACACCCGAGACCGCAATTTGCTTGGTCCGGCTCTTTTCGCCCGCCACGATTCTAACAGCGGAGAGCGGGACCGCCAACCGCTTCGCCAAAAGCCGGCACAAGGATTCGTTGGCGCGATCTTCGACCGGCGGGGCGGTGAGGCGCACTTTCAGTGCTCCACCGTGTTCGCCTTCGATGGCATCGCGGCTGGCGCGCGGGGAAACGCGCACCGCAAAGGAAACGCTTCCCTGCGATTCTTTGATTTCCATCCCGAGGCCTCGGTCGGCGGAAGTCTGGATCGAAGTTTGTGGTCGAGTGGCGGCGTGGCCTGGTGACCATTATCATTTCGCGAAAAACGGCAAAAAATCAGGCGCGTGCACCCGAACTTCGTCACAGCGGCTCGATTACGTGGCGTCGCCGCCCAGATTCGCGACGGGGCGCGCGCCAAACAGCGCGGTGCCGGGGCGAATTTCCGTGGCGCCCTCTTCGATGGCGATTTCGAAATCGTGACTCATGCCCATGGACAAAATTGGAAGAGGCTTGGCGATGCGCCGGGCCACTTTTTCCCGAAGTTCGGCAAGCTTGCGAAAAAATGGGCGAACTTCTTCGGGACGGTCGAAGAACGGTGGAATGGTCATCAGCCCGTGCACTTGCAGATGCGGAAAGGTGGCGACACTTTCGGCGAGGGCGGGCAGCTCGGCTTCCGCAACGCCGCTTTTGGTGGCTTCGCCGCTTAGGTGCACTTCGAGCAACACGCCGAGCTGCTTGTTTTCCGCGGCCGCGGCGGCGTCGAGGCGCTGCGCGAGAGCCAAACTATCGACGGAGTCGACGCGGTTGAAAAGCCGCGCGGCGCGCGCGGCCTTGTTGCTTTGCAGGTGGCCGATCAGGTGCCACGTCGCGCTGAGACTCGTCAGCGCCGAGGTCTTGCCCTCGAATTCCTGAACGCGATTCTCGCCGAAGTGACGCAGGCCGGCTTCGTACGCGGCAAGTATGGTCTCGGCCGGATGTGTTTTGGTAACCGCGACGATGGTGATTTCCTCGGCCCGCCGGCCGGCGCGTTGCGCCGCGCGAGCGATGCGCTCGCGGATCTGCGCCAAATTGGCGGCAATCGTCGATGCGGCTTCAGTCATTTGCCGGATTCTAACATGTCATAGCGAGCCGAGCCGGAATGGCCGCGATTGAAGTGCGCCGCGCAAGCGTGTGATAAACTGGCAGAAATCGATGGCTGCGCGCGGAAAATTCATCGTTATTGAAGGGATTGACGGCTCCGGAAAGCGCACGCAGATCGAGCTGCTGGTGCGGGCGCTGGAAGCGAAAGGCGTCGCCGTGGCGCAGATCGGCTTTCCGAACTACGAGCAATTCTTCGGCAAACTGGTGGGGCAATTCCTGAACGGCGATTTTGGCGCGCTGGAAGACGTTGATCCGCACTTTTCCGCCATGCTCTATGCCGGGGACCGGCTGCAGGCTGCGCCGGGAATCCGCGCGGATCTAGACGCGGGGAAAATGGTGCTGGCGGACCGTTACATCGCGTCCAACCTGGCGCATCAAGGTTCGCGGGTTCCGCGCGAGAAGCGCGGCGAGTTTCTCGCGTGGCTCAAAAAACTCGAATACGAAATCTACGCGTTGCCGCCGGAAGATCTGGTGATCTACCTGCGCGTGAACCCAGAGGAAGCCCACCGGCTGGTGGGCGAAAAAACCAAACGCGACTACACGCGGCTGAAACGCGACATTCTGGAAGCGGATCTGGCGCACCTGAATACGGCGGCCCAGGTCTACAACCAGCTGGCCACTCAGCCGAACTGGGTGACCATCGATGGCTACGAACGCGGCGCGAGCGCGCTGCGGTCGCCGGAAAATATTCACCAGGAAATTCTGCGCGCGGTGGAATCGCGGATTCTGGCGGCGCCGCGGGTGGGTTCCTAAAACACATGGGATTCGACCAATTTCTGGGCAACGAGCGCATCGTCGCCGCGCTGCGCGGCATGTTGCGGCGCGACCGCGCGCCGAGCGCGCTGCTCTTCACCGGGCCAGCGGGAATCGGGAAATATACGCTGGCGCGGATGTTCGCGCAGGCCGCGAATTGCGAGCGGCTGAAGGACGATTTTTGCGGCGAATGTGATTCCTGCCGGCGCATGGCGCCGCTGGAAGATCCGGCGCCGCTGATCAAGGCGGGGCTGACCGAGCGCGGCGAGAGCGCCGACGCGGCGGCCGTGGAACGGATGCCGCTGATCCTGGAGCCGCACCCGGACGTGTGGCTGCTGGTTCCGGATCCGGTGCGGCGGCTGAGCCCGGTGGCGCGGCCGATGATCCGCGTGGGCCAATTGCGCGCGGTGCAGCGCGCGGCGTATTTCAAGCCGCAGGGGCGGCGGCGAATCTTCATTCTGGATGGCGCGAACACCATGCGCTGGAACGACGCCGACCTGTTTTTAAAAATCCTGGAAGAACCACCCGAATCGGCGACGCTGATCCTGCTGGCACCGAGTCCCGATTCGATGCTGCCGACGATCCGGTCGCGCTGCCTGCAGTTCCATCTGGCGCCGGTGCCGGTGGAAGAAATCGACGCGTTCCTGAAAGCGCGCAGCGACAAAAAGCCCGCCGAGCGGAAGCTGGCGGCGCAACTGGCCGGCGGCAGCCCCGGCGCAGCTCTCGAAATGAACCTGGACGAATCGACCCGGCTGCGGCGAAGCATCCTGAAGCTGCTGGAGACGGCCATTCAGGGCGAAAAATCTTCGGAACTTTTTGCGGCCACCGCGCAATTAGCTAAACAAGAGAAGGAATCGTTTGAAAACGTTTTGGGCCTGCTCTATAGTCTTCTTAACGACCTTCTCGAACTTTCCCAGGGTCCGAAGAACAGCTTCTCTCGAAATCCCGATCTGCAGGCGGAATTGCAGGCGTTCAGCCGGAAGATCGATTTCGAGTGGGTTCTGCGGGCTACCCAGGGCCTGGATCAACTCGAATCGCGGCTGCGGCGCAACATTGGCCGCCAGTTGGGGTTAGATTCGTTACTCGTCTCGTTAAGCCTTCGTTAATCCGTCGGCTGTGCGCCTGATGGAAGCGATTCGAATTTTCTTTCAAAATACTGCAACCCAAAGTGTTCTTCAGCAGTCTTAAGGTATAGCAGCTGAGGGAGTCTTTATGGTTAATCGTAAACTTTTCCGGCCTACTCTTACGGATGTAAAGGAACAGCAGTTCGTGCCGCGTCCCAGCGCGCCGGCTGCGCCGCAGCAACAATCCGCGCCGCAACGAAAAAAGCCAGCGCCTCCGGAACAGACTCATGCGGAGAATTTTTATTTCGTGAAGCAGATGCAGAGCCGCACTCCGGTGGCGGTGGTGTTGACCGATGGCGAAGTGCTGCATGGCAGCGTGGAATGGTACGACCGCGATTGCATCAAGCTGACGCGCATCGGCAGCCCGAACGTCCTGCTGTATAAACGCGTCATCAAGTACATCTACAAGGATGGCGAAGACGCGGCGCAGGGCGGATCGAATGGGGCGTCCAACGGCGCGAATGGACACGGGTCCAATGGCAATGGCGGCAACGGGCGGCACGACGAAGAATAGTTGTTTTGCTGCGAGCTAAACACCTACCGTTTGCGCGACGGTTCGGCGAACGGGCCTACGAAAAAAGTCATCAGCGCTTTGGCGACCAAGCGCTTGGTGTCGTCGGTGACGTCACAGTCGACCACGGCGAGATGTCGCCCGATGCGGACCACTTCCGCATCGGCGGTTACGGTTCCGCGTTCCACCCCTTCCAAGTAATTGATCTTCATTTCGACCGTAGCCACGCGCGTGCCCAGCGGGCAGGCCATATAGCTGGCCAGGCCGCCGGCGGTATCGGCTAGCGCGGCGAGGACGCCGCCGTGAACTACGCCGTGCACCTGCAAGTGGCGGGCATCGACTTTCATCTGCAGCCGCACCCGGCCGCGAGTGGCTTTGGCCAGCGTAAATCCCATTTGCCGGGACGTGCTGTTTTGTTGCAGGCGGCGGCGCAGTTGTTCCGCGGCGACTCCGACGGCTTCTCCGGCTGCTTTCCGTTTCGATGAGTTTACTTTTTTAGGCATGTCAGTAGGCGGTCAGGCCGGCTCGGTTGATACCCTGCCACCGCCGGTAATGAAGGCCATTGGGGTCGAAAGTCGCAGCATCGAGAATGCGGTATGCCTCGTCTAAATACCAACCGGATGTCAGCTAGCGACCAGCCGGCGAGCAGCCGTTTACGCAAATCGAAAAAGCATCCACGACAGGTCCGGGCGAGAACTTAACATCGGCTAACTGGCGGCGCAAGCGAAGTGAGCGGGTTGCGGCGCGCGCGTGGCGGCTGGTACAGTCCCGGAGCCAAGAGGGCCCATGAAAATCGGAATCACCTGCTATCCCACGTACGGCGGTTCGGGCGTGGTGGCTACCGAACTCGGTATCGAGCTGGCGGCGCGCGGACATGAGGTACACTTCATCAGCTACGCCATGCCGATTCGGCTGACCGAGCATCACGAGCGGATTTATTTTCATGAGGTCGAGGTCACGGCGTACCCGCTGTTCGATCATCCTCCGTACACGCTGGCGCTGGCGACGAAGATGATCGAGGTGGCGCAGACCCAATCGCTGGACCTGCTGCATGTACACTATGCGATTCCGCATTCGGTGAGCGCGCTCCTGGCGCGGATGATGGCGGCGCCGAAGAAGCTGCCTTTTATTACCACCTTGCACGGAACCGATATTACGGTGGTGGGCAACGACCGCAGTTACCTGCCGATCACCCGGTTTTCCATCGAGCAGAGCGACGGGGTGACTTCTATTTCGGAATACCTGCGCAAGCAGACTTACTACGAATTCGAAATCAAGCGGGACATCGAAGTGATCCCCAATTTCGTGAACTGCGACCTGTACAAACGCTCCGAGGATCGCTCGGCGCGGAAGAAATGGGCCAAGAATGACGAGCCGATTCTGATGCACCTTTCCAATTTTCGCCCGGTGAAGCGGGTCACCGATGTGGTGGAGATTTTCGCCAAGGTGCGGGAGAAGATTCCGGCGAAGCTGGTGATGATGGGCGACGGTCCCGATCGCGGCGCGGCCGAATACATCGTGCGCAAGAAAAATCTTTCGAAGGACGTTTTTTTCATGGGCAAGCAGGACAAGGTCCAGGAAAAACTCGGCCTGGGCGATTTGTTCTTGCTGCCCAGCGAAATCGAATCGTTCGGACTGGCGGCGCTGGAAGCCATGGCGTCCGAAATGCCGGTAATCGCCACCGACGTGGGCGGTCTGCCGGAAGTGGTGAAGCACGGAGTGGACGGGTATTTGATTCCGGTGCGCGACGTGGACGCGGGCGCAAAATACGCGCTGGAAATTCTGACGCGCCCGGATCGCGGCCGCGAAATGGGCAAGCTGGCGCGAGTGAACGCCAAGGCGCGGTACTGCTCGAACGACGTGATTCCGCTGTACGAGGCGTACTACAAAAAGGTTCTGGCGCAGTAAATTCCCGCGAAGCCGGTGCCTCGGCTCTAGCGATCGACGAACGGCACGGGTTGAATCGTCTGCAGAATTTTGTCGATATCGTCCTGGGTGATTTTCACGTTGGAACCCGGCGCGGTGGCCAGCACGAACCGGAACTGGTGGCTGCGGTCGTCGAAAGCGCGCAGCGCGACCGGCACGCCTTTGGCTGGATTCCCGAATTGAAATCCGTGAATATTATTCCAGTCGTAGGAATAGAAGCCGGTGCTGGCCGGCAAATCCAGGCCGAAAGCCAATTTCCATAAAAGCAGGACATTCAGGCGCGACGCGTCGCGCGCATCCATCAATGGCGAAGCCTGCGCGGGCGACGCCCCATACACTTCGCGGTAAAGGTCAAAATTGGAATTGATGGGCTTGTCCACAAAGACGTTGGTGAATCGTTGGAACTCGGTAGGATTCGAATTCTGAATCGAGCGCAGTGTATCCAGTTGCGCGCCGGGATCGAAGAAAGCCAAAATCTGGCCGGAAGGATAGTGAAAGGCCACGTAGGTTTCGGTGGGCACGGGCTTAGGCTCGCCGGGCCACGGAGCATTCACTTCGAAATCGTATGCTTTGAGCTGCGGTCCGGAGGAAGTTGCGGGCGTCGGAGCCGGCAGCGGCTGCGGGACGAAATTGAGCCACGGCGATTGGCTGGTCCACATCTTCCCTTCTACCCAGGTCAGCGTCTGCAAGCCAAACTTTACGGTGAAGAGCGCCACCACAATCGCCAGGACGGCCAGGCCAATTGCGGTGGTCGAACTGCTTTTTTCGTCGTCGTCGGTCATTACGCGGATTGCGCTCATAGGGTTCGCCGTCGATTCTACGATATTTTTCGGCTGTAGCGGCCAGAATGGATGTGGGATGCAGGAAGCAGGCGCGGGGTTGATTGGGGTTACGGTTCGATTCTGGTAGTCAGCGAGGTGTCGCAACGGTTGCCCCGACCCTCGTAGTACGGCCGAAACGGTCTCCGAAGGTTCGGCGCCACAAATAGATCGCGCTGAAATCATGGAGGGCAAGAAACGCGAAACCAGAACCAAGAGCGAACGCGTGGAGCTCCGGTAGTAAAGTCGTCGTGAACGTAGACCAAATACATACCATGAGAATTAACAACTCGACGCACACGAGCAAAAGTCCAAAAGCTGCTCCGGCCTTGCTCTGTCTCCAAATCCCAAAAGCCACCAAGAGGTAGCTTATCGCTGCGACGGCAGTGACAGAAACATCACCAATACGACCGAACTGAAATCCCGCGACAATACAAATAATGTTTGTTGGCATTGCACAGACCGTCAGAATCATCGCGCGGTCGATGCCAATGCCAACGTACGGGCCGTTGTTCTGCGAAAACGCTAGGCCGCGGATCCCTAGCAAGGCATAGGTCATCCGCNNCGGCTCTAGCCGCATTCCAAATAGCTAAAAGCATTCGGGCTCGCAGAGGGGATGTCATCCTACGGTTCTTCCTCGCGTAACTGCAAAACAATGCTCCTTAGCGTTAACCCCAGATGATCCGGGTCATGAGAATCATGGTCGGTAGTGTTCATCGGGCGAACGACTCAAGTCGGTCAGCCTTCCTTCAAAGGCGTCAAAACCCATTTCCCAATTAGCTTTTTCTCCATTACTCATTATTGAGGATGCTTCTACCACCCAATACAGCTCCGCGATGGGTTCCGGCTTCTGCTGATGTCTCAATCTAAATTCAGCTGACTCAACTGTCATTGAACCGATAAATGGTTCCAAGGCNNGTGTTTAAGTTCGGTCGCCACTCGTTCGTCGGACCACTCCGGATGCGCGTCAACACTCCTGCAGACTTGCCTGGTCTTTACTTCCAACCTGCCGTTCGGTGATCCAACATGTACCGTACTTAACCCCCCACTGGGATCAAATTCAAATGAAGCCAATAGAAACGGGTCTTCGGGTTCCGGCTTTTCGTGACCTGACTCCCGAAGCCCAGCATTGCGTCCGATCTCGACAAAGAGCCTTGGGAGGCCTTTCCACTCCTGATCGAACACGCCGGTCATCGATATAGTCATCAAGTAGAGGTGACCCATCGCTTCCGGACAGATTGCCTTAAGGAATTTCCGCACCGTGGCTATGTACCGATAGCTAGCTCCATCACTATCTTGCGGATTTGATCGGGCNNAGGGGTGGACTACACAACGAAGCAAGTGCGATTAGCAGGACCAAAATCCTAGTGAGTAATCGTTGCGTCACCTATCAGTTGCCAGCCTTCCGCGTTAGATTAGCAGCACATCCGATTAGACACCGGTAAGCGCAAGACTTGATGGGACCTCGATTTTTTG
>PMHK01000048.1:0-6972 GCA_003156635.1 Acidobacteriota bacterium
CCTTGGCCCTGAACCCGGATGATCCCACTCTCCTCGTTCTGATCGGCTGGGTCATTCCGCACCAGTACAATCCTAATGACATCAACTCCGATGCCCAGCTCGACAAGGCTGAGAAGTATGAAAAGCACGCGCTGGAAACTCTTCCGACCGTGGCCAAGCCCGCGACCATGACCGACGCTCAATTCGCCACCGCGAAAGCGGCCGCCGAATCCCAGGCGCACAGTGGTCTTGGCCTGGTCTACTTCCGTAAGCAGAATTGGGAAGGCGCCGTCACCGAGTTGACCAAGGCCACCGCCACCGCCACGCCGCCCGACCCGACCGACTACTATGTGATGGGCGTTTCGCTCGGGCACCTCAATCGCTTGCCCGAAGCTGCCGACGCGTACGGCAAATGCGCCGCGATGCCCGGCGGCCTGCAAAGCGCCTGCAAACAGAGAGGCGAAGACGCCAAGAAGCAAGCCGCGGCCAAACCAGCTCCCAAACCGTAAACGCGGGTTATCAGCGTGGTCAACTCAGCGCACTTGGACCCCGTGAACAAAGACGAGCGCGGTGACCTGGAGGCCATCGTCGGCCATCACTTTGCCGCGCCGGAATTGCTCGAGCGCGCGATTACCCACCGTTCTTTTCGACAGTTGTCGAACGGCGCGGACAATGAACGTCTCGAATTCCTCGGTGACCGCGTCCTCGGCCTGATTGTGAGCGAATATCTTTGCCAGTCGAACCCGGACTGGGATGCCGGCCAGCTCTCGAAGGGACTGGCCCGCCTGGTCAGCGCCACTTCGCTGCATGCTGCCGCTCAGCGCTTAAAGCTCGGTACTCATTTGCGATTGGGCGCCGGCGAAGAGAAAACCGGTGGCCGCGACAAGCGCCGGCTGCTCGCCGATGTTTTTGAAGCGATTCTCGGAGCGATTTATCTGGATGCCGGTTTGCCGGCCGCAGCGGCCTTCCTGCAACGCGCGCTGCTGGCGCCCGCGCTCGCCGCCCACGCCCACGGCATCGAGCGCACCGACCACAAATCTGCGCTGCAGGAATGGCTGCAGCAACGGGGCCGCGCGCCGGTGGAATATCGCGTGCACCGCGAATCCGGCCCGGATCACCAGAAAATATTTGAAGTGGAAGTCTGGCATTCGAGTGCGCGGTTGGCCGCCTCCGAAGGCCGCAGCAAAAAAGAAGCGGAGCAGGAAGCCGCTCGCGCGGCGCTGACGCTGCTCGAAAGCCGCACGGCCGAATAGGCCGCGGACTAAAAGGAATTCATGGAAGTTGAAACAACCGCACCTGGGCCACCGGAAATTCCCGAAAATGTTGCCGTTCCGGCGGTCGAGCCGCCGCACATGCTGAGCCGCCGCAGCGCCTTGGCTGAGTTTGCCGAACTGCTGCTGGTCACCATGCTGCTGGCGCTGTTTGGCACCACGTTCATCGTGCAGGCTTTCAAGATTCCCTCGCCGTCGATGGAACCCACGCTGCTGATCGGCGACCACGTGTTCGTGAATAAATTTATTTTCGGCGGCCGCGGCGCCTGGTACGAAAAATTGTTGCCGTACCGCGCCGTACGCCGCGGCGATGTGATCGTCTTCAAATTTCCGTTCGACGATCATCCGCACTACGTCAAACGCGTCATCGGCGTGCCCGGCGATAAAGTTCGGATCATCAACGGTGACGTCTACGTTAACGGTTCACGCCTGCACGAGCCTTATGTCGTTCACGATCCCACCTACGAAGATCCTTTCGGCGATAATTTCCCGCCGATGAATCACGACCTCATCGAGATTGCCGCCCGCCGCGAATGGGCCGATCAGATTCTGGACCACGTTCAAAACGGCGAGTTGGTCGTGCCTCCGGATCACTATTTTGTTTTGGGAGACAATCGCGACCGCAGCCTCGACAGCCGCTACTGGGGATTCGTCGACCGCGATGCGATCATGGGGCGCCCCATCTTGATTTACTGGTCGGTGCAAGNNGTCCTGCACGGCATCGGTCAGACTTTCATGCATCTTTCCAGCCGGACCCGCTGGCACCGCATGTTCCGCGAGGTTCACTGACCCGCGCGCAAAAGTTTCGCTGGTGATTCGCCGCGCTTTCCCTAACAATTCTCAACACCTCGATTCGCGCGTAATTTGTGATTCGGGTCGCAAACGAAAAATGTCCGTCGTACCCAATACACTCTCCGAACCCGTCTCGTCCGAGCCGCCGCACGCGGTGGCTGCTCCGCCACGGCGCTCCTGGACCTGGATTCCGAAACTTGTCGCATTGCTTCTGGTGCTGTTCTGGGTCGCCAACATCGGAATTTCGCTGCTGATCACGCACACTCGGCTGCAACAGCGCATCACCGGGCGGCTGCAAGCGGTTTTCGGCCGGCCCGTGGAAGTCGGACGCTACGATTTCAGTCTGTGGGGCGGCCCGACGCTGGAAGCACAATCGGTAACTTTTGCGGAAGACCCCCGCTTCGGCCACGAGTATTTCCTGCGCGCCGAATCGGTCACCGTGCGCCTGCGCTGGCAAAGTTTGCTGCGCGGCCATATGGAACTCGGCACCGTCTCGCTGACGAAGCCCAGTCTGAATCTGGTGCGTAATTCCGTGGGCGAGTGGAATCTTGCCGAATGGTTGCCGCGCCCATCGGTAGCCGCGCCCTCTTCCGTGTCGCCCAACCCGAACTCCTCTCGTCTGCCGGGCGTCCGTTTCACGCGCCTCAAAGTCGATTCCGGTCGCATCAATTTCAAGCGCGGCGATGAAAAAATCCCGTTCGCCTTCGTCACCGTAAATGGCTACGTCGAACCCGACGGACCGGGCCGCTGGCGCATAAACCTGCAAGCTACGCCCACGCGCGCCGCGCTCGTCCTGCAGACTCCTGGCACAATTTATCTTTCCGGAAGTTTGGGCGGCACTTCGTCGCGATTGCGCCCGGCGGTACTCGACCTGGCCTGGGGCGAAGCCTCCGTCTCCGACGTGCTCCGGCTTTTTCGTGGCTACGATTTTGGAGTACGCGGAAATGTCGCGGCGGTGGTGCATGCCGAAACGCAAGGCGACGTCTGGACCTTGCAGGCCCGTTCGCAATTGCGCGAACTCCACCGATGGGATTTGGCTCTGCGGCCAGATAATCCGGCGTTCGATATCAATGCGCGCATGACCTTGAGCCCGCTCGCGTCCAGCATGGCGGTCACCGACGCGACCATCGAGGCCCCTTCGTCGTTTGCTCGCGCCACCGCCAATTTCGATTGGACCGATACCGAAGATCGTTCTTCGGCCTCGTTCAAAGCCAATCGCATCGACGTAACTCAGTCGCAAATCGATTTGAAGGACGCACTGGCCTGGCTCCGCGGATTTCATCCCGACGTCGCCGCCGATGTGTCGGTAGTCGGAACCGCCAGTTCCACCGCGAGTTTTTCGGGATGGCCGCCACGCCTGACCAACGCGACCACGATGATCAAGGCCGCCGAGCTCACCAGCCCGCGTTTACGTGTGCCGGCCCGCCTGAGTCAGTTTCGACTGCACTACGATCCCAGCGGCATATCGTTGCCGCCAGGCGTAATTGTTTTCGGCGCTCCGGAAGGAACAGGCGGGTCCTTTCATTTTGATTCGTCCTCCAATCCCACCAGTCACGACGCGCCCGCTTTCCATCTCGCTGGCAGCTTGCCGCAAGTCCGCGATTTGATTGCCACCGCCAGCGCTCTCGGCTGGAATATTTCGCGCGGCTGGGATCTGTCCGGCCCGGTCCGCTGCGATTTGCGCTGGCCGCCCCGCTCGCTTTCAAACTCGCAACCGTGGAACTCGCCGCCCGTCGGCACCATCGAGTGGGGCACCGATACCGGCAACGCCGCTCTGCTGACTCCATTTTTGAATCATCCGATCCAGCAGATTCGCGCTCGCGCCGAACTGAAATCCGATTCGCGCCACATCGCGCTGGCCGCCGCGGACGCCTTCGGCACCACTTGGAGCGGCACCTTCGATCATCGTGACGACGACCGCGGCTGGCAATTCGCGGTTACCGCCGGCCCCCTCGTTGCCTCCGATCTCGAGCGCTGGCTGAACCCGCGCTGGCGCGAAAGTTTTATTTACCGCGTTCTACCATTTTTGAATCCACAGTCGCCCACCAATTCCGTACCGGAAAATTTTCGAGCTTCCGGCCATCTCTCGATCGACGAGTTCACCCTGGCTCCGCTCGTGCTGCATCGCCTGCACGCGGATCTGACGGTCGGCGGGCGCCACCTCGAAGTCTCGAACGCCACCGCACTCCTATTCGGCGGAACTCTGAACGGTTCGCTGGACGCCGAACTCGCGGCTGCTCCGGCCTACCGCATCGCGGCTGAATATTCGCGGGTGGATCTCGCTGCGCTCACCGCCGCTTCTCCTTCGCTCGCGACCTTATTCGCCGGCTCGGCGTCGGGCGATATCGCTCTCAATTTTAGCGGCGCGACCCCAGGTCAGCTTCTTTCTACTCTGCAGTGCGGTGGCACGGCGCGAATCGAGAGCCCGGGAATTCGCGCTTTGAATTTAACGGATACGCTGCATGACGCAGCGCTGCGCCCCGGCTCGAGCACGTTCCACGACGGTACCGCCTCCTTTACGTGCGACGACCAGAAAATCAATTTTCAGGAGCTATCGCTGTCAGGTCCGGCGTCTGGAATTCAAGCCTCCGGATTCGTGAATTTCGATCGCACCCTCGATTTGCAGTTACGCCTGGCGGATGCTGGGGCGCCCGAGCGCGGAGCCCACCGCTCCCAAAACCCAGTCGGCGATGCCGTCGAACTTACCGGTTCGCTGGCGCGTCCGAATGTGCAGCGCCTCGAAACTAAAGCGACGCGTCCATGATGCCAGCCAACCGCGCGCCAACTTGCCGCAACGAAATTAAGTGGCCCAAGTGAAAATCCGCCGCGCCTCTGCAGCCTGTGCCTTCGTTGTTGGCGCGATGTTTTTCGGGTTCGCGGTTCCATTGGGAAGCGTGGCGGCCGAGCGTTTGCATCTGCGCCCCAACTTCACCGTCGGTCAGGTTCTGCGCTACCAGATCACCACCCGCACCACGACCACCAGCAATACCACCACTCCGATCGTCAACGCTGAAAGCGCGTCACAGCTGAAGCAAACGCTTCTCATGCAACTCCGCATCGACGTGCTTGCCGTCGAGCCGGGTTTGAACGGCGCAGCGGGCACGGTCCGCCTGCGCGCCACCTATGAAAAAGCCAACGCCACGTCCGAATCGGATTCCTACGATCCCGACGCCGCCACGCTCGTCGACCAGTTCGACAAACTCGAAGGCCGCGCCGTCGAGTTCACCATCGATGCCGATGGCAAGTTGTCCCACGTGGCTGGGCTCGACCAACTGCTGGCCAATCCGGTCGCCTCGAATACTGTGCGTTCGTCTATGGCCGGGCTTTCCGCCAGCGCGTTATTTCCCAAAGAAGGAATTGTGATTGGCCAGAAGTGGACCAACGAACAACCAATCGAGAACACGCCGCTAGCCGGCTTAACCTGGCGCACTGAATCGACCTACGTGCGTGACGAGTCGATCCCGGCGCAAACGCCAGACGACGCGGCGGCTGATGCAACCCCCGCCACCACGCCGAGTGATGCCGTTCCAACTACGACCGCTGCGCCTGCAGCGGAAACGCCCTGCGCTATCATCGTCACCAAATTTCAAATTGTCCGTCACAGATCCGAACACGGCGACGCCACTCCGCCCGATTACGTGCACAATGGCTTGCGCACTTCCGGCACCTGGACCGGTTCCGGCGAAAGCCTCGACAGTATTTCGCTGGCCACCGGCTTGATCGTCCGTTCCACCCAAACCACCACCCAAAACATGGACTTCGAAGTTCTCAGCCCCACCACCGGCTCCAAAATTCACTACGTCGGCCAAGTCGAGACGCAATCTCACGTCATTCTGCTTCCGTAATTCGCGACGGATGGCCGCGTCCGACTTCTCAGATCCGACCCCGCCGTTAAATTGTCATCCCGCAGCGTAGCGAAGGATCTGCTTCACCTTGAAGCCGCGCCCAGGCGCAAAAAGCGAAGCTCCCTCCACTCGTGTATAATAAGAAGTTTCAAGACACCCCGTTTTTCGCACTGAGGCAGTGACCATGAAATTCAAACTAGCCAGCGACTATCAGCCCCGCGGCGACCAGCCCGTCGCCATTTCCCAGCTCCTCCAGGGAATCAAGGGCGGCGATCGCGACCAGGTTCTCCTCGGAGTCACCGGTTCGGGCAAAACTTTCACCATGGCCAAGGTGATCGAGGAACTCGATCGCCCGACCATCGTCCTCGCGCACAATAAAACTCTCGCGGCTCAGCTTTTCCACGAATTTAAATCGTTTTTCCCGGATAACGCGGTCGAGTATTTCGTCAGCTACTACGATTATTACCAGCCCGAGGCCTACATTCCGGCCAGCGACACTTACATCGAAAAAGAATCCACCATCAACGACGAACTGGACAAGTTGCGCATGTCCGCCACGCGCTCGCTCTTCGAACGCCGCGACGTGATCGTGGTCGCCTCGGTGTCCTGTATCTACGGCATCGGCTCCCCCGAAGCGTATTACGGCATGATGCTGCTCCTCGAAAAGGGGCAGTCCATCGCGCGCGAATCCATCCTGCGCAAGCTGGTCGAAATTCAATACGAGCGCTCCGAAGAATTACGCCGCGGTACGTTCCGCGTGCGCGGGGATATCATCGAAATTTATCCCCCGTACGACGATCTCGCCGTCCGCGTCGAACTATGGGGTACCCAGATCGAAGCGATCCGCAAGATCGATCCCATCACCGGCGAAATCGCGGTCACCCGCGAAGGCGAAATCAAGCGCCAACCGATTTACCCGAAGACCCACTACGTCGTCCCGCCCGAACAGCGCGAGCGCGCCATCCAGAGCATCTACGAAGAACTGGAATGGTGGAAACCCGAACTGCAGCGCCAGGGAAAAATTGTCGAAGCGCAGCGCATCACCCAGCGCGTCAACTACGACATCGAAATGATGCGCACCATCG
>PMHK01000048.1:6987-7170 GCA_003156635.1 Acidobacteriota bacterium
TGTATCACGGCGATCGCTCGCGGAAACAAAACCTGGTCAATTACGGCTTCCGCATGCCATCCGCGCTCGATAATCGTCCGCTGACCTTCGAGGAATTCGATCACCGCATCAATCAGGTGGTGTACGTTTCGGCCACGCCCGGGCCCTATGAACTCACCAAGACCGGCGGCGTTTTCGTCGAGC
>PMHK01000261.1 GCA_003156635.1 Acidobacteriota bacterium
GAGAGCTTTCCGATGACCGCCAGCGGCAAAGTGCAGAAATTCCGCATCCGCGCGATGGAAGAAGAAATGGCGCGGCAAGATAAAACCGCAAAAACGTCCAACTGAACCTTCGTAATTTTCCGCACCGTTCGAGCGCCCGCAGCATCCATCACCCATCACGGGAGAAAAACAATGTTAAAGGTCCACATTCTCAGCCGGCGGCGGTCCGATATGACGCACGAGCAATACGTCACCCACTGGCGCGACGTGCACGCGCCGCTTTTTGCCAGCCAGCCGGATGTGAAGCGGTACATACGAAAATACACACAGTGTTTTATTACCGGCGATCATCCGGCGGGCCCGACGCTGGGCAGCACGGACGGAATCGTGGAGTTGTGGTTCGACGACATCGCGGGATTCAATGCGTTTGGCAATTCGCCGTCGTACCGCAACGTGATTCAGCCGGATGAGGAGCGCTTCACCGACCCGAAGAAGTGCGAGTATTTCTTCTCGGAGGAACGCACGGTCATCGAGTAGAAATGGATCGAAGGATAAAGGACCAGTGGAATCCGGCGCCGCGGCCGCAACTTCGCCGCAATCCAGCGCCGTAGGCGCGGCAGGGGTTAGCCCCGCCCGTGAGGGCGGCGTACGAAATGGAAAAAACGCGCAGAGCGCCGTAGGTGCGGCACTGCCGTACCCTGCCTAGGTGTTGGACAACGCACCGATCAGGTCGACCGGTCGCAGCGCTACTTCCAGGCGCGCCGGAGGGCTGTAGACGTGCCAGAAATCGCCAGTCGCGCTGGTAAATTCGACGGCGACTTTATGGCGGCCGCGCGATTTCGAATCCACGTAGACCACGCGGCACTCGCGCTCTTCCTCGGTAAAACTGTTCACAATCAGCATTTTTTGGCCCAGCTTCACGCGCGGCTTCATGTCCAGCAGGCCGCCGAATTTGCTGATGGTCATGGTCGCGGTCGTCGCGCGAAAGGGAATGTTGCGCGGGGTACGGCCGTAGACTTTCACCGGGACGTTTAAATCGAAACGCTGACAACGGCGCCGTTCATGCATGGGGCCTCCTGCGAAATGTCAGGGATGGGGTAGACGCTTGCGGACCCAGAATAGATGCTGGGCTCGAAGAGGACAATAGTACTAAGTTTATTAACTGCACAACAGGCTGCGCGCGAGTACTACAGGAAACACTGTATGGCCAAAAGCGGGGCGCGGCGGTAAAGATTGCTGCTGTTCACTTTGAGATTTCCGATTCCCCCAACAATTGTGCTCGCGGCATTCTCCCCAGCTTCGCCGTGGCACTCATTTCTAACGTATTCCGGTCAGGCGGCTTGATCACTTCAACCTTTGCGAGATCGACTTCCACGGTTTGCTGACACGGCCCTGAACAATTTGCTGGCTAGGCGCGCTATTCCGAATCAATTTGAGGAGGCAGAGAAAATGTCCAAGACGACAGGAATTCTGCGTGGAATTTTGCTGATCGCGGCGCTGATGGTGACGGCGTGCAGTTTGCCGGCGTCGCCGGCGATAGGCCATCCGGGATGGTCGACCAGCGCACCGAACTTCGGCGCCAATGTTTATACTTTTACGCCGGACATGCCGGTGAGCACGATCCAGGCCACGGTGGATGAAGTGTCGAGCATGCAGGTAAACAATCAGTTCGGGACCCAGCGTTACGCGCTGCTCTTCGAGCCCGGCACGTACGGCTCGGCGGCGACGCCGCTGAACTTTCAGGTGGGCTATTACACTTCGGTCGCGGGGCTCGGCCAGAATCCCGGCGACGTGGTGATCAACGGATCGATCGATTCGTACAACCAGTGCATCGCCGGCAGCTGCACCGCGCTGGTGAATTTCTGGCGCTCGGTTTCGAATCTGACGATCAACGTGACCAATCCAAATGCCGGCTGCTACTTCGGCGAATTCTGGGCCGTGTCGCAGGCCGCACCGCTGCGCCGCGTGCAGGTCAACGGGCAGGTTACGCTGTTTGATTATTGCACCCAGCCATCGTTCGCCAGCGGCGGGTTCATCGCCGATTCGCAATTCGCCACCAGCCAGATCATCAGCGGCTCGCAGCAACAGTGGGTCACGCGCAACAGCAACATCGATTCGTGGACCAACGGCGTGTGGAACCAAGTTTTTTCCGGAGTAGTCGGTGCGCCGGCGCAGTGCTTTCCCGGCGGCGCGTGCGGCGGACCGTACACCACGCTGGCCACCAGCCCGGTGACCCGCGAAGAGCCCTACCTTTATATGGATGCGAATGGGAAGTACCGGGTGTTTGTGCCGGCGGTGCAGCGGGATTCTTCGGGCGCGTCGTGGGCCGCAGGCAGCACGCCGGGATCGTCCATCAGCATCGACAATTTTTTTGTGGCGCAACCGACCGACAGCGCGGCGCGAATTAATTTGGCGCTGCTGCTGGGCAAGAATCTGATTCTGGCGCCGGGAGTCTACAACCTGGAGAGCGCGATCATTGTTCCCTACCCCGACACGGTCGTGCTCGGGCTGGGATTCCCCACGCTGATTCCGCAGAACGGAAATGCGTCGATGCGCGTGCTGAGTTCCCGCGGCGTGGAAGTTTCCGGAATTATTTTTGACGCGGGTCCGCAGAATTCACCGGTGCTGCTGCAGGCCGGGACGATTCTGTCGCTGCTGGGCGATCCGGGCGCGGCCGCCGATCCTTCGGCGTATCAGGATGTATTTTTCCGCATCGGCGGCGCCGAGGCGGGCAGCGCGACGGTCAGCATGATCGTCAATGTGAACAGCGCGATTCTGGATGATGTCTGGGCCTGGCGCGCGGATCACGGCACCGGCGTGGGTTGGACCGTGAATACCGCGGACACTGGCCTGGTAGTGAATGGCGACAATGTGACCGCGTACGGATTGTTCGTGGAGCACTACCAAAAATATGAAGTGATCTGGAACGGAAATAACGGGACCGACATTTTCCTGCAGAACGAAATGCCCTACGACCCGCCAAGCCAGGCGGCCTGGATGGAATCGCCGGGCGTGAATGGCTGGGCCGCTTTCAAAGTGGCTAACAATGTGAAGAATTTCAAGGGCTACGGTCTGGGCAGCTACAGCTTCTTCAATCAGGGT
The DNA here is from genome assembly GCA_003156635.1 of Acidobacteriota bacterium. GTDB lineage: Bacteria > Acidobacteriota > Terriglobia > Acidiferrales > UBA7541 > Palsa-295. The sequence continues at coordinate 3,082 of PMHK01000261.1, forward strand.
GTCCCCATTTTTGCGGCGAACGCGTTCGAGGTGCCCAAGACGTTGCCGGCGGGCAGCATGAACGATTTGCTGACGATTTTCTTGTCGACAGCGGGATCGGGCGGGATTCAAAACGTGATCAACGGCACGGGAGGGTCATCGACCATTGCGAATCCGGATACGCCGGTGACGGTGGTTAGTTATCCGTGAGGACGGCGAGCCGTGAGACTCCGCTGATTTTTGTGCCCAGCGGCTCAACAGTGGATTGAGCCGCTGGCCCGGGAGCGAAAATCCTAAAATCGAAAGCTTTTGAAAAAACTCCCACCTTTGAAGTCTTAAGCACTCGCGTGCACCCGGTCATCCCGAACCGCTTTAGCGTTGAGGGATCTGCTTTTTACGCCGTGTCAGCTCTCCGTATCAGTTCGCCAAAATGCGCCGTTGCGTGGCGGCTCACACCCTTTTCAACCACACGGCGTCTTCCGGGTCTGTGCCAAAACGTAGCGCGTAAAAAGCAGGTCCCTCACTGCGTTCGGGATGACAATTCCCTTTGCTGCGGTGTCCAGCGGAGCCGGGCGCGGGAGACGGAGTTTCATCGCGGAATTCGTCAGCGTGCACTCGTGATATCGTCGATTTGTTATGAAAACCGTGCTGCTTTTGATTTGTTCCAACGTGTTCATGACCTTTGCCTGGTACGGGCACTTGAAATACCGCAAAGCGCCGCTGATCGCCGCCATCGTCGCCAGTTGGCTGATCGCGTTCTTCGAATATTGTTTTCAAGTTCCCGCGAACCGCATCGGCTACGGCGAATTCACCGGGTTCCAATTGAAAATCATTCAAGAAGCGATCACGCTGTGCGTCTTCGTCGTTTTCGCCTGGGTTTATCTGGGCGAAGAGATCCGCTGGAACTACGCGGTCTCGTTTCTGTTTCTGGTGGGCGCGGTAACTTTCGCGTTTTGGGGCAAGTCGTGAGTCTTCCGATGCGAATAAAAATCAGGCCGCGCTAGTTTTCGCCGCCGCGCGTCAGACGCCGGTGGTAGAAAACTAAAATCAGGATCAGCACCGGCATGGCCAGTTCGAAAATCAAAAATATCCCGGCGTTGTTTTCGGCGTGATTGTTGCGCAACATCATTTCCCGAATGTGGCCTACGGCATCGCCCAGCAGCCACACCGCTTCCGCGATCGCCGTGGCCAGCCAAAAATTATCGCGAAAAATCAGGCACAGCACGCCCAGCACGCCGACGGTCAGGTCGGCCATCCCGACTTCATATTCGAACGGGCTCGGCGCCCAGCCGATGGAAGCGGAAGCTTTCGCGGACTGGAAGACGTGATAGTAGGCGGTGAACAATCCCATCAGTCCCACATAAATAAAAAGCAAGTAGACCAGGTAGGTGCCGACGACGCCGGCCGCGCCGCTGCGGCGCTTCGGTGAAAATGCCAGGTGGATCGACGCCGCCACCAGCGCCAGCACCGCGAAAAATACTTGCAGCATCTTCCCTCCCACCGCCAGCAGGATCAGCCGACTCCGTGGCGCAACCCTAGTTCATTGCGAACATGAAAGGAAGCCGCGTCTTGTAATCGTAGGCGAACAAAAGGCGAATATGCTACAGTGCCTCGCGCGGCCCATTCGTTTTTGGCCGTTGCTCAGATCTGAATTCAATTTCGAGGAGCCACCATGAAGACGCGCTTCACTCTGCCCCTCTGCGTAACGATATCGCTTTGCCTCGCTTTTTCCGCCTACGCCCAGCTGCAGCCCGCGCCCGAGCTGAAAAAACTCAACTACTTCGCCGGAACCTGGGACGCGGAAGGCGAGATCAAGGCGGGGCCGCTGAGCCCGGGCGGCAAATTCACCGACTCCAACCGCGTCGCGTGGATGGAGGGCGGATTTTTTCTGGTGACTCACTCCGAATTTAGTGGCGCCATGGGCCACGGCGTCGAGACGGCCTACATGGGCTACGACGGCGAGAGCAAAATGTACACCTACGATTCGTTCAATTCCCTGGGCGAAGCCGATCACGCCCAGGGCCGCCTGGACGGCGACACCTGGACCTGGCTGAGCGAGACGACGATGGGTCCCCAGACGGTCAAAGGACGGCTGACCATGAAAGTGGTTTCGCCCACGGCCTACAAATTCAAATTCGAAACGTCGCCCGACGGCGCCACCTGGACCACCGTGCTGGAAGGCCACGACACCAAGAAATAGCGACCCGCTGTGCGACTCTTACGGAGCGTTCACTACTCGAGACACCACGAAACGGAACAGAAAAACGAGGGCAATCACTGCGATTGGTAACAGGAGATGCCAATTCTTTCTAACAAACGACTCCATACGCGCAGTATACCCGCGCTCCGTCCTACGCGAATAAAATAGCGTGCTCGACGGCAATCTCAAGTGTAATCGTTGGGACAGTTGGGAAAGTGTCCCAGTCGTTCGCCCGCGCGACAGCCCGTTCCTCCATCCTGTTTTTCGTTGAGCTGCAGACCACGACAGCCAGCGGGAGGCGGGGCCGAATATGGGCGCGAAAGTATGGCACTGGAAGAAAAGGATCGGGCGGGTATTGGGCCGGTTGGCGCTGGCCGTTATTTTTTTCGCGGGCGTCCTGGCGCAGGACGTGCTGCCAGTGTCCGCGCAGCAAACCGCGACGACCACGGTGAAGCTCGAACGAGGTCAGAAGCTGGAGCTTCTGGTGGACACCACAACCGATTCGGAATCCTCGAAGGTCGGCGATCGCGTCGAGTTCCAATTGGCCCGGCCGGTGATGAGCGGGAACCTAACCGTTTTGCCCGCGGGTTGGATCGTCACCGCGCACGTCACGAAAGTGCGGCCGGCCGGAAAGAGTAACTGCAAACCCGGAGCCATCGACTGGAAAATGGATACGATGACCGCTCCGGACGGGACCAAGGTGGAATTGGTCTCTCTGCGAAAGATTTAGGACGCAAGGCCGATCGGTCCAGACAAAGTGCGCCTTCCGACGGCGGAGGGCAAATTCGAGAAGGTCATCGCAGCGCCGTTTATCGCGTTCATCGTGCTCATCAGTCTTCCGCTTTTAGTCCCGATGGTTCTTGCCGAATCCAGTGAAGGCACACCTTGTCGGGCACGCCCCGGCACAGCGGAATATATCTCGGCCGAGGCTCCGCAGTATGCGGCGGTGACGCACGACGCGCAGATCAAAGTGAGCAGCGGCTCAACTGGAAATTGAGCCGCAGCTCGTCAGATCGCCCGTGCCGGGCGCGCCGCTCTTTGTTGGCGCACTTCGTCAGCGCGCTTTCTCAGTGCACTACGTCAGTGCGCTTCGTTAGCGCGCGCCTCTTCCTCTTCCTCGACGACGTTGCGCACCACGCCGTGGATCGCCTGCATGCCGAAGTGCCCGGTGCCGGGGCCGGTAAACGTCATGGTCATGTTCGAAAACTTGATGACGCTGCCGCCGGTGACCTCCACCGTGAGCGCAGACTGCCCAAACGGCGCGGGCGTGCCATCTTTGGTCACCAGATTGATCGGGCCGCTCACCTGATACCCGCCATTCGCCAGCTTGGTGAACGACTTACCTTCCAGCACGATGTGGTGGGTGTGCGCTCCGCGCAGCGCGGGCGTGTTGAATTCGACCGTGGGGTCCGCAGTGTCGCCCTTGGCGATAGCCATGTTGATGATCCCCTCGTCGGACTGTTCCATGTTCAGTTCGGCCGAGAAATCGGCCAGGCCGGAATTTTCGTGCAGCACCAGGCTCCAGGTGCCGCGCATTTCCCACGGGCCGCCGGTGCTCGCGGGCGTGTAGTCATTGACCGTCCCGTGAAACCGCATGCATCTGGCGCGTTGTGCATGCGCCACCGAACCCGCCGCCAGCGCCAAGACCGCCATAATCGCTACTGCCCAGCTGAAAGCTTTGCCTTTCATGAAATTCCTCCAAATTTGAAATTGGTGCGTTTTTGCGGCCCAAGAATCGCGTTTCGACGATTTCAGACTCAGCATGCCGCCACCATCAACGATGCACCCAGCCCGGGTCAAACGGCGATGCGCGGAACTCGCCCAATTTCAGTGAAATGCCGCTCAATGCAGTACATTGCCGTTGACGTACCAGCAGAGTTACAATCCACGCGACCGTTCCCCAGCAAACGAGCCAAGCAGGAGCCTGATGGGCGAATCCCTCCCCAGCGCGCCGCTAACCGAGAAACCACCCGAAGACCGCCTCGATTCCTGGAAAGAAATCGCGGNNTTCCTGAACCGCGACGTGACCACCGTGCAACGCTGGGAAAAACGGGAGGGGATGCCGGTCCACCGGCATCTTCACGACAAGGCCGGTTCGGTCTACGCCTTTCGGTCGGAGCTGGGCGCGTGGACGCAAAGCCGNNAGCCGGAATCTTCGAGCGGCGCAGGATAACGGGAACGCGGATGCTTCGAGCGCCGTTGCCGCGAACCCGCCGGCGGCCGTGATCCAAAAACTTCGAAGCAGATCGCCGGTCATCCTGGCGTCCGCCGCAGCGGCAGCCGTTCTCGCGATATGCGCTTTTCTTTGGCTGCAACACACCGGGCATTTCTGGAAAAGCCCCATCGTCGACGCGCGATTACAAACGATTGCGGACTCGGATGGAGTGGAGGAGGCCGCCGCCGTATCCCGCGACGGGCAGTTCGTGGCGTTTCTATCGGACCGCGACGGAAAGATGGACGTGTGGGTCACGCAAGTCGGTTCGGGGCAATTCCATAATTTGACGCGCGGGACCGCGCCGGAACTGGTCAATCCCTCGGTGCGCACCCTGGGCTTCACGCCCGACGGCGCCTTCGTCACCTATTGGGTTCGCAAGCCCGGAGGTGGGTCGGGCCCGGGGGATATCAGCATCTGGGCCACGCCGACTCTGGGCGGAGAGCCGAAACCTTATCTCGAGGACGCGGCGGAATTTGAGTGGTCGCGCGATGGCTCGCGCCTCGTTTACCACACGCCCGGCGCCGGAGATCCGATGTTTGTTTCCGATGGTCTTCCGCCATCGCCGGGGCGGCCGATCTTTACCGCGCCGAGCGGGCTCCATTCGCATTTTCCGTTGTGGTCGTTCGATGCGAAATATATTTATTTTGTGCAGGGTGGGCTTCCCGATAAGTTGGACATCTGGCGCATCCCCGCCGCCGGCGGAAATGCGGAACGAATCACCTCCCACAATTCGCGGGTGACCCATCCAGTTTGGCTCGACCGCCGCACGCTGCTGTACCTCGCAACGGATCCGGACGGGTCGGGGCCGTGGCTTTACAGCACGGACGTCGAGCGGCGAATTCCCCACCGTTTGAGTTCCGGGCTCGAGCGCTACACCTCGCTCGCCGCCAGCGCCGACGGCCGCCGTCTGGCGCTGACCCTCGCCAGCCCGAAGAGCACGCTGTGGCGCATGCCGATGGTACATGTATCGCTTGGCGGGCCGGAGCCGGAGCGAATCTCGCTTACCACCAGCACCGGATTTTCCCCGCGATTAGGCCCCGGCTATCTGCTGTACGTTTCCGCAGCGACCGCGAGTGAAAGTATCTGGAAAGTAGTGAACGGAACCGGCACGGAATTGTGGAGTGGTCCGGGAGCGCGAATCTTGGGCGGGCCGGCGATATCGGCCGATGGAAAAAATATCGCATTCTCGGTGCGGCGACACGATCAAACATTTTTGTACACGATGCATGCGGACGGTACGAACCCGCGGGTCGTGACCGACGCGCTCGACCTGCAGGGCGATCCCGCGTGGGCGCCCGACGGCCAGTCGATCACCTCGGCAGTGAACGAGCACGGCGTGCCGCACCTGATGCAGATTCCCGTGAATGGCGGCGCACCCACCACGCTGGTGCAGGAGTATTCCGTCGATCCGGCATGGTCCAGCGACGGCTCCTTCGTGATTTATTCGGGAGCCGATGTTGGCACCACCTTTTCGCTGAAAGCCGTTGGGCCCGATGGTTCCGCGTATCCCCTGCCGCCGCTGACGCTGACCCGCGGGGCTCGACACATCCCGTTCGTAGACAGAGGCGAGCTGATGTGTCTGCGAGGCGATCTCGAGCACAAGAATGTGTGGCTAGTGAATCTGCAGACGGGCGAAGAGCGCCAGTGGACCTACTTCCCTGACGACTTTAACATTCGCGATTTTGACATCTCCCCCGACGGACACGATCTGGTGTTCGAACGAGCGCAGGAGCGCGCGGACGTGGTGCTGATGGATCTCGCCAAGCGCTGAGGTCTGCGAGGAAGGATTGCGCGGCCGAAGCGCGAGCCCACCGGCGAGATTCACGTCCGCCACTAACCCGTAGTTGGCCGTCAGCCAGAGCAGCGCCTTTGGCGACGAAGGATCTCTCTTCGATGTGAAATCCGCCCCAACTCAATCTGCGGAGAAAGGCCGCTCATTAAAAGACGTCACAATTCGTCGAAGGTGCAGCGCTGTGCTGGGCCTTCAGCGTTTCGGCGAGCGCATCGAAGCAGCCAATCCAGCCGCGTTCGTGCCGCGCGCGCTGCTCGGCGGTGCGCAAACCTTCGTGGGTCAAAATCACTTCGGTAAAATTTCCGCGCGGCTGAAATTCCACGGTGACCAGCGTGTCGTGGGCCTCGTCGATTTTTTCTCCCGCGGCGGAAAATTCCTGCCAGTCCCACTGGAAGACCAGTTTGCTCGGCGGTTCGATGTCGCGGTAGGTGATGGTCTGCTTCAAGGTTTGGCCCTGCGCGGTTTTGACTTCCATCACGCTGACGGCGCCGGGCTGCGCGTCGGACGCGATGTACCGGGTCTCGTTGCGCGGAAACCGGCACATCCATTTCTCCAGCTTCTCGCGCTGGGTCCACGCTTCGAAGACCTTTTCGCGCGGCGCGACGAACATGCGCCGGACTTCCACTTTGGTTTCGGGTGCTCGGAGGGGGCTGGCCATTGGCGGTCTCCAGCTTATTGGACGCTGCGAAGCGTCAAATAGGCAGCACGGCTGGAGAAGAAATTTAGGACGCGATGACTCACTTCAGGTCGTGCAGGGTCAGGCGCGCGCCGTTGCGAATCGCCACGCGCTGGCCATCCAGGCTGCACGCAACCGTCACCAGATTGGAACCCCCTGCTGACGCAGGCTCTTGCCAGGACTTGGCGGGAAATTCCGCGATCTTTTTGCCGGAAGGAATCGCGAAGGCCTGCACCGTATCTTTCGAGGCGGCGATGAATCTGCCGGAGGTTCCGCAGAAAGCGCCGCGCGCCCAGCCCCAGGCTTCCTCTTCGTCGTCGCTTGCGATTTTAATATCGAGTTGGCCGGCGAGTTCGCCGTTCAGCCCGCTCTTGATCGGGATGGTCTTCGACGAGCCGCCGTAGTCTGGATTCGGAAATTCGACGACCCACGCTCCGTCGACAGAACGGTAAGAGTTCGGCACAACGTTCACCAGCAATCGACCGGTTCGCGGATCGACCACGTCGCCGCCGGTGCGATTGTTCATAAACTCAATTTTTCCGTCAGCGGTCACGCCACCCGAGGCGATTCCCCCGGCAGGAAAACCGTGAGTCTGCCTGGCGACCTGCTTTTTGCCCGGCCACTCATACACTGTGACGATTTCGTTTTCGGTGCTTGACGTCGTGTACGCCGAAACCAGCCGGCCGTCGGCGGAGATCTGCGCTTCCAGATCCCTATCGTCGGCATTAAACCAGTTTGCCGGCAGATCCTGAGCGTGGCCCGTATCCATATCGAC
>PMHK01000256.1 GCA_003156635.1 Acidobacteriota bacterium
CTGAAAAAAATCGACTGGATCTTGGGTGTCACCGGTGACGCCGCGGAATTCGTCAACGCCGCAACCAAAGCGGGCCACGCGCCAGCTCAAGCCAGATTTTTTGCCGATTCCGAAGAAGCCGGAAAATTCTTTGCCGAATTCATTCAGCCCGGCGACCTGCTGCTGCTCAAAGGCTCCCGCGGCGTGAAAATGGAAAAAATCCTGGAAGCCATCGACGCCACCCANNGTGCGCGCAAACACTACCAACACGAATCCACCCACCACGCTCCAGGCCGACGGCTCCCGCTGATGCTCTACTATCTCTTCTACTTTCTGCTGCGGCCGCACTTCAGCCCGCTCAACGTCTTCCGCTACATCACCGTGCGCACCGCCGTCGCCAGCATTTCCGCGCTCCTGCTTTCACTCCTCATGGGTCCCTGGGTCATCGAGCGGCTGCGCTCGCTGCAAGTGAAACAATACATCCGCGAAGAGGGCCCCACAGCGCACCAGAAAAAAGCCGGCACNNACGCCGACCATGGGCGGCGTGCTGATTGTCGCCTCGATCGTCATTCCCACTTTGCTCTGGGCCGACCTGCGCAACGCCTACGTCCTGCTCGCCATCGGGGCCACCGTCGCCTTCGGTACGATCGGTTTCGTCGACGATTACAACAAAGTCGTGCGCAAACGAAATATGGGCCTCACCCCGCGCGCCAAATTCGGCTATCAAGTGCTCACCTGTTTCGTCGTCGGCATCGTGCTGCTCAGTCTGCAGGAACATGGCGCGTACTCCACGCAGCTCAGCGTTCCGTTTTTCAAACGCCTGCATCCGAACCTGGTCCTCACTTCGCTCTATGGCCATCAATATCTCTGGCCGCTCGCGTTTATCCCGCTACTGGTGTTTTTGGTTTTGGTCATCGTGGGCTGTTCCAACGCCGTCAATCTCACCGACGGCCTCGACGGCCTGGCCATCGGCTGCGTCCTGGTTTCTTCCACCGCGCTCACCGTGCTCACTTATCTTTCCAGCAACGCGCGCTTCGCCGATTATCTCGACATCGCCAAAATTCCCGACGCCGGCGAACTCGTGATCTTCTGCGGCTCGCTGGTCGGCGCTTCGCTCGGTTTTCTCTGGTACAACGCACATCCCGCCGAAATGTTTATGGGCGACGTCGGCTCGCTGGCTCTGGGCGGCGCCCTCGGCACCGTTGCGGTCATCATCAAACAGGAAATTCTGCTGCTCTCGATCGGCGGCGTGTTCGTTTTGGAAGCGCTCTCGGTCATCATCCAGGTCGGTTCATTCAAGTTGACCGGCAAGCGCGTGTTCCGCATGGCTCCGCTGCACCACCATTTTGAATTGATGGGTTGGAGCGAATCGAAAATCATTGTGCGTTTCTGGATCATCGCGCTGGTGTTCGCGCTGTTTTCGCTCACCACGCTAAAATTGCGCTAAGGCGCCGCGAAATTCGGCCAGTGAGGAAGAAGTGAGGACGAAGTGAGGCCAGGTTTCGATCTCGACGGGAAGCGCGTGCTGGTAGTCGGGCTCGCGCGCACCGGACTGGTATCCGCGCTGTTCAGCGCGGCCTATGGAGCGAAAGTGACGGCGACCGACGAACGGCCAATTCCCGAAGTTGCGGAAGCCGCCGAAAAACTCCGCGTGGCCGGAGTGAAACTCGAACTCGGCGGTTTCGTTCCCCAAACTTTTCTCGAGCAGGATTTGATCGTGGTCAGCCCGGGCGTCCCGGCGAAAATCGAGCCGCTGGAAAACGCCCGCGCCAAAGGCATCCCGGTGTGGAGCGAAATCGAGCTGGCCTGGCGCTTTCTGCGCGGCAAACTCGTGGCCATCACCGGCTCGAACGGCAAAACCACCACCACCTCGCTGGTCGCGCACATTTTGAAGACCTCGAACGTCCCCACATTGATCGGCGGCAATATCGGCACGCCGCTGCTGGCCCTGGTCGAAACCTCGGTCGACACCAGCGTAACCGTCGCCGAAATCAGCAGCTTTCAACTCGAAACCATCGATTCCTTTCGCCCGGAAATTGGCGTGCTCCTGAATCTCACGCCCGATCATCTCGACCGCCACATAACCTTCGAGGAATACGCCGGCGCCAAAATGCGTATATTTGAAAATCAACTCGAAAAGGACATCGCGCTGCTCAACGCCGACGATCCGGAAGTCACCAGGCGCATGCCGGCCAAGCCCAAAATTTTTTGGTTCAGCCGCCAAAAACGAGTCGCCACCGGCGCGTTCCTCCGCGACAACCAGATTATTTTCCGCCACGAAGGCTCGGAAGTGGAGCTCGCCCGCCTCGCGGACATCCAACTTCGCGGCCAACACAATGTCGAAAATGTTTTGGCCTCCTGTGCCGCAGCCTACCTCGCCGGCGCCGTCCCGGCCGCCATCGCCGCCGGTGTGAAAAGTTTTCGCGGCGTCGAACATCGCCTCGAATTCGTCGCCGAACTTTCCGGCGTGCAGTATTACAACGATTCCAAAGCGACCAACGTCGACGCCGCGGTCAAAGCCGTCGAAGCTTTTCCCGGACCGCTGGTGGTCATTCTCGGCGGCCGCGATAAAGGCGGCCCCTACGCTCCGCTCCGCGAGCTGCTGCACGAACGCGCGCGCCTCGCGTTGCTTATCGGCGAATCGGCCGAAAAAATCGCCGCTGATCTCGGCGATGCCGTCCCCTTCGAAAATGCCGGAACCCTGCAGCAGGCTCTGCACATCGCTGCGCGACACGTTCAAGCCGGCGACACGGTTCTACTCGCACCGGCCTGTTCCAGCTTCGATCAATTCGAAAATTACGAACACCGCGGCCGCGTTTTCAAAGAGCTGGTCACGCAAATGCAAAGCGCCACCGCGACGGAAAAAGGATAAAAATGCCGCGCAGCCTCAAACCCGACAAGCAACTCCTGATCGTCACCCTGACCCTGTGTTTCATCGGCGCGGTCATGGTCTTCAGCGCCTCGGCCATGACCGCCCAGGATAAATTCGGCGCCGGCTACATTTTCCTGCTCCGCCAGTTCGTCTACATCGTCCTCGGCATCGCCGGCATGTTTGCCATGATGAACACCGACTACCGCAAGCTGCGCCAGCCGCGCATCGTTTTCACCGGACTCGCCATAACTTTCATCTGTCTGGTCGGGGTTTATTTTCTGGATCGCTCCCACGCCACCCATCGCTGGTTCCGCCTGGGCCCCTTCAGCTTTCAGCCTTCGGAAATGGCCAAACTCGCGCTGATCATTTTTCTCGCTTGGTTCCTCGAATCGCGCCGCGCGCCCGGTAAACTTGGCATCAACGATTTCTGGGGCACGATCGCGCCCGCTCTCGGCACCGTTCTGGCCATGGCCGCCCTGGTCGTCAGAGAACCGGATATGGGCACCGCCTTCATGATCGTAGTCATCGGCATGGTCATGCTCTACGTCGCCGGCCTGTCCTACAAATATATAGGCGGCGCCGTGCTGGCCGCGATTCCAACAATATATCTACTCATCGTGCGGGTGCCGTACCGGCTCGCGCGCTTCGAAGCCTTTCTCCATCCTGATCGCGACCCGCAGGGCGCCGGCTTTCAGCTGCTCCAATCGCTCATCGCCGTCGGCTCCGGCGGCATGACCGGCGTCGGCCTGATGGAAAGCCGCCAGAAGCTTTTCTTCTTGCCCGAAGCGCACACCGACTTCATCTACGCCATCATCAGCGAAGAATTTGGCTTCATCGGCGCGGTCATCGTGCTCACGCTTTTCGCGGTCTACGGCTGGCGCGGCTTTGTCGCCGCCATGAAAGCTCCGGACGAATTCGGTAAATATCTGGCCATGGGCATCACCACCATGATCGTCGGCCAGGCCCTGATCAATCTCAGCGTGGTCATCGGGCTGCTCCCGACTAAAGGGATTCCTCTGCCGTTTATCAGCTATGGCGGCTCGAGTTTGTTCGGCGCGCTGGTGGCTACCGGCGTGCTCTTGAATATCAGCCAGCACGCGGACGAGGCGTGAGCCCAGCATCAAGCGGTACCGGCAAGTGCCTACTGATCGCCGGCGGCGGCACCGGCGGCCACGTTTTTCCGGCGCTGGCTGTCGCTCAGGAATGGCTCCAGCGCGAGCCGCAAGGAGTGCGCAGCGTCCTGATCGTCGGAACCGAACGCGGAATGGAAGCGAAGTTGGTCCCGCAGGCTGGGCTCCCGCTCGAAACCATTCGCGTGGCCGGATTGAAAGGCATGGGCGGGACCAAATTACTAAAAAACGCCGCGCTGCTGCCCGCCAGCCTGTGGGACTCGGAAAAAATTATGCAACAACATCAATTCAGCGCCGCGTTCGGAGTCGGTGGCTACGCCGCCGGTCCCATGATTCTGGTCGCGCGGCTGCACGGCCTGCCCTCGGTAATTTTTGAACCAAACGTCGAGCCCGGCTTCACCAATCGCGTCCTCGCCGGGATTTCCACTCGCGTGGCCTGCGGCTTTGAAGCCACTGCCCAACGCTTCGGCGCAAAGGCGACCACTACCGGCATTCCGGTGCGCCGGGAATTTTTCTCCGCGCCGCGCCACGAGCATGGCGAACCCTTCTGTATCCTTATTACCGGCGGCAGCCGCGGCGCGCTGCCCATCAATCGCGCCGTGATCGACTCGCTCGATCTTCTATTGCCTCGAAAAAACCAGCTTTTCATCGTGCACCAGACTGGTGAACGCGACTATAATGCTGTGCGCGTGGCGTACGCGCGCCGCGAATTTCGTGCGGAGGTAGTGCCCTTCATCGAGAATATGGCGGAGCGCTTTGCCCAGGCCGACCTCATCGTCTGCCGCTCGGGCGCGATCACGGTCGCCGAAGTTGCCGCTGCCGGACGTGCCGCCATCTTTATCCCCTTCGGCGCCGCCACCGACGCGCACCAGACCCGCAACGCCGAAGCCATGCAGCAGGCCGGAGCCGCCCGCTTGCTGCCGCAAACCGAACTGACGCCTCAGCGCCTGACTCAGGAAATTTTTTCGCTGCTCGATCAGCCCGCGCGCATCACCCAGATGGAAGACGCGGCGCGCACCCTGGCTCGTCCGCATGCGGTCGAAGATCTCGTCAACCTGATCGAAAGTCTGGTGCGCCCGTGATGGTCACCTTCCGCAATTTTCAGCGCATTCATCTGGTCGGCATCGGTGGCAGCGGCATGAGCGGCATCGCCGAAGTCCTGCTGACCAGCGGTTACGCTGTTTCCGGCTCGGACCAGAAACTTTCTCCGGTCACCGAACGCCTGCGCAAAATGGGCGCGGCGGTTTTCGAAGGCCACGAACCCGCCCACGTTTCCGGCGCGCACGTGGTGGTGATTTCTTCCGCCGTTAAACCCGACAATGTCGAACTGCTCGAAGCTCATCGCCTGAAGATTCCGGTCATCCCGCGCGCCGAAATGCTGGCCGAGCTGATGCGCCTGAAGTACGGCATCGCCGTGGCTGGGGCGCACGGCAAAACCACCACCACCTCCATGGTCGCATCCGTCCTCGACGCCGCCGGGCTCGATCCCACTTTTGTCGTCGGCGGGCGCGTCAATCATCTCGGCTCGCATGCCGGCGTCGGCAAAAGCGAATACATGGTGGTCGAAGCCGATGAAAGCGATCGTTCGTTTCTGCTGCTCGCGCCGGTCGTTGCCGTGGTCACCACCATCGACCGCGAGCATCTCGACCAGTATAAATCGCTCGACGAAATTCAGGATGTCTTCCTGCAATTCGTGAATCGGGTTCCGTTTTACGGCGCGGTCGTGCTCTGTCTCGACGAGCCCAACGTTCAAGCCATTCTCCCGCGCGTGAAGCGTCCGGTCATCACCTATGGCACCTCCAACCAGGCCGACCTGGTCATCGCCGACGTAAAACTCGACGGCCTCGCCAGCGAATTTCGTCTGAAATATCACGGCGAAGATCTCGGCCTGTTCCGGCTGCCTTCGCCCCCGGGAATTCACAATGTGCGCAACGCCGCCGCCGCTGCCGCCGTCGCGCTCTCGCTGAATGTTCCGGCCGACTTGATCCGCGCCGGACTCGCCAAATTTTCCGGTGTGGGCCGCCGCTTTGAAATCAAAGGCGTCTTCAATGGCGTCACCCTCATCGACGATTACGGCCATCATCCCGCCGAAATTCGCGCCACGCTCGAAGCCGCGCGGGGTTGCAATTACGATCGCCTGCTGGTGCTGTTCCAGCCGCACCGCTACACCCGCACTCAGCATCTCTGGGAAGATTTTCGGCGCTCGTTCAATCAGGCCGACGTTTTAGTAATCTCTGAAATTTACGCAGCGGGTGAACAGCCCATCGACGGCGTCACCGGAGAAAAACTGGCCGAAGCCATCAGCAGCGCCGGGCACAAGAACGTCGTCTTCAAAAGCACCATGCAGGCCGGGATGGATTACATCCTGCGCGAAGCCAAGGCCGGCGACGCCGTGCTGGCCATCGGTGCCGGCAGCATTGGCCGCGTGCTCGATCAACTAGCCATGCTGCTCGAATCGAAAATTTCGGCAACCTAGAAAGGTTTTAGAGTTACCGAGGCAAACAAAAGTTTCATGCGCATCAGCGACCAACCGATCGCCGCCAAGCTCGCCGCACTCGGCGTCGAACTGTCTCCTGGTGTGGCCATGACCGAAAAAACTTCACTCGGCATCGGTGGCACCACCGACCTGCTGGTCCTGCGCAAATTCCAAACCATTCCTGAAATCATGCGCCTGCTCGCCGCCGACGGCATCCCGCACCGCTTTCTCGGCGGCGGCTCGAACGTCCTGATCGACGACGGCGAACTTTCCTGGGTCGCGTTGCATCTGCCCACTTCCAAACCCGGCATGAGCGTCGAAGGCAATACCGCCACAGTTGACGCGGCCGCCGACCTCGGCGGAATGGTCACCTTCTGCGCCAAGAACGATCTTGGCGGCATGGAAGGCCTGATCGGCGTTCCGGGCAGCGTCGGCGGCGCGCTGCGCATGAATGCCGGAGCCTACGGCACCCAAATCGGCCCCTTCGTCAAGGAAGTTCAGCTGTACCGCGCGGCCACCGGCCAGATCGAATTTCTGCGCGGCGATGACATTCGCTTCGATTATCGGCATACTTCCTTTGCGCCCGACGACTTAATGTTGCGCGTCAAACTCGAACTGCCGTCGATTCCGTTCAAGGAAATTCTCGCCGGCATCAAAATCTGTAACGAGAAGCGCCGCTCCAGCCAGCCGCTGAACCAGAAAAGCGCCGGCTGCATTTTCAAGAATCCGCCAGGGCGCTCGACCGGGCGTATGATCGACGAGCTGCACCTGAAAGGTCATCACGTGGGCGACGCCACGGTCAGCGACCGCCACGCGAATTTTTTCGTCAACGCCGGCTCCGCCAGCTGCGCGGACATGCTGGCCCTGATTGACGATGTGCGCGAGAAAGTCCACGCCGCGCACGGCATCGAGCTCGAAACTGAGGTCATCATTTGGAAAAACTGAGGACCATGGACGCCGAAGCGTATCCCCAGGAAATCCTGGCTGACGAAGAGCCGAAGTATCTCCGCCGCCAGAAGCCGCTCGAAATCAAGCGGCGCAAATTCGGAAAGAAAGCCTGGAAAGGCTACGCCCGCGTCAGCCTCTGGGCCGGAATCGGCCTCACCGCGGCCGCTCTTTCTTATATGGTCGGCCATTTTCTGCTTTCCGCGCCGGCCATGGCCCTGATTCATCCCGACCAAGTCCAAATTTCCGAAACTCACTACGTCACCGCCAACAGCGTGCGCGAAATTTTCCGTGCCGACCGCGACCACAGCGTGCTGCGCATCCCGCTCGATGCGCGCCGCCGCCAGATCGAAGCGCTGCCCTGGGTCGAACAAGCCGTGGTCCGCCGCGCGCTGCCTAATACCATCGAAGTCGACATCACCGAACGCACGCCTATCGCCTTCCTTCGCGCCGGCAATCAGATGGAACTCATCGACGCGCATGGCGTAATTCTTCCGCGCCCGCTGAAAGGCAATTTTCATTTTCCAGTCGTCACCGGCATGGACGCCTCGATGCCGCTCGAAGACCGCGAAGAGCGCATGAAACTTTTCTCCAGCTTCACCATCGGCGCGGAAAAAGCGCGGGCCGGCTCCATGGAAAAGGTCAGCGAGGTCGACTTGACCGAAGCGAAAGACCTGCGCGCCACCATTTCCGACCTGCAAAGCGGCAGCGCCCTCAACGGCACCACGGACAATCAGTGGGCCGCGCAGTCCGACGCGCCCATCGTGGTGCATTTTGGCGACAGCGATTTTGAGAACAAATTTTTCACGGTGCTCAATGACATCGGTGAATGGCGCGCCAAAGCTGGCCGCGTCGAATCTGTCGATCTGCGCTTCAACGGCGAAGCGGTGGTAAATCCGGATCGCACGCTGGTGGCGCAGGCCCGGGACGAAGCACCCAGCCCGGCCGCCGCGAAGCCGGCGGCGCACAGTGCCGCGCCGAAAAAATCGGCCAGGCATTCGCGCTAGCACTGTAGCGCATCTTGCGAATTGGAATTGGCGAATCGGAAGTAGCAGCGAAACAGAAAGGGAACCAAGGAGTGGCAGATTTGACGAAGAAAGAACGGCATATTGTAGCGCTCGACATCGGCAGCGCCAAAACCTGCGCGCTGGTCGGCGAGCTCGACGAACTCGGCGGCGTGCGCTTCGCTGCGCTCGGCGCGGCCGAATCGAAAGGCTGGCGCAAAGGCCAGATCGTGAATCTCGACCTCGCGGTCAGTTCGATTCGCCGCGCCGTCGAAGAAGCCGAAGCCATCGTTGGCGTGCCCATCGAATCCGCCCTGGTCGGCGTGGCCGGCGTCCACGTCCGCGGCGTCAATAGCCGCGGCGGCATCACTGTCGGCGCTCGCCCGCGTGACATTCAGCGTGACGATGTTCGTCGCGCTATCGAAACCGCCCGCGGCGTGCAGCTTCCCGAAGATCGCGAAGTCCTCCACGTTCTGCCCCAGGAATTTTTTCTCGACGCGCAGGACAATATCCGCGACGCGATTGGCATGGTCGGCCAGCGCCTCGAAGCCAACGTGCACATCGTCACTGCCTCCGGCACCGCCACTCAAAATATTGTCACCGCCGTGAATCGTGCCGGCGTCCGCGTCGACGACACCGTCCTCGAGCCGCTCGCTTCCGCCGAAGCTTGCCTCACCCAGGACGAACGCGAACTCGGCGCCTGCCTCCTCGACATTGGCGGCGGCACCACCGAACTGATCGCCTTTACCGGAGGAGTCGTGCGCCACACCGCCGCCATCCCCGTCGGCGGCGACCATTTCACCAACGACCTCGCCGTCGGCCTCCGCACTCCGATCGACGAAGCCGAAAAAGTTAAACGCCAACATGCCTGCGCCATGCGCACGATGCTGAAAGAAGACGCCGCCATCGAAATCGCCAGCGTCGGCGACCGTCCGCCGCGCACGGTGTTCTCCCGCATGCTCGCCGATATCGTCGAGCCTCGCGCTCACGAACTCCTCATGCTCGTCCGCGACGAGCTTCGCCGTGGCGGCGTCGAATCCGCGATTCCCGCCGGACTGGTTTTCACCGGCGGCGGCGCGCATCTCACCGGCCTCTGCGAACTGGCCGAAAACATTTTCAATCTTCCGGTGCGTGTGGCCGTCCCGCGCGGCATTACCGGAATGAGCGACGAAGTTTCCCAGCCCGAATATGCCACGGCCGTCGGACTTGTGCTGTACGGTGCGCGCACCCGGCGCACCGGCGGTGCACGCCCAAACGGTTGGGTAGGTAAATTGAAAAGCATGTTTGCGGGCGCAACTTAATCGCCGGCGGGGCGCCGGTGAAATAGATGCACTCATAACCTGATGGCGCATTACCAATGGCGAAGTCGAACAAAATCTTGTATCCAGAAGCTGCAAGGGGAGGCGCTATGGCGCACAAAGAATCGAGCATGCGCGTTTCGTTCGCGGAAGAGGCGTCGAACGGCGCGAAAATAAAAGTAATCGGCGTGGGTGGCGGCGGTTCCAACGCCGTCAACCGCATGATCCGCGCCAAAGTCGAAGGCGTCGAATTCATCGCCGCCAATACCGATTTGCAGGCCCTGAAGCTTTCGCAGGCGCCGGTCAAATTGCAGCTCGGCAGCAAGTTAACCAAAGGCCTCGGCGCCGGCGCGAATCCCGAAGTCGGCCGCAAAGCCGCCCTCGAAGACACTGAAAAAATTCTCGAAGCCCTCGACGGCGCGGACATGGTCTTCGTCACCGCCGGCCTCGGTGGCGGCACCGGCAGCGGAGCCGCTCCCGTCGTCGCCAATCTCGCCAGCGAACTCGGCGCGCTCACCGTCGCCGTCGCCACCAAGCCTTTCGCCTTCGAAGGCAAGCGCCGCATGGAGCAGGCCGAGCACGCGCTCGCCGAACTTATCGGCTGCGTCGACACCGTCATCGTCATCCCCAACGAACGCCTGATGGATTGCGTCGAGCACGGCACCAGCTTCTTCGAAGCCTTCCGCATCGCCGACGATATTCTGCGCCAGGCCGTGCAGGGCATTTCGGACATCATCACCATTCCCGGCATCATCAATCGCGACTTCGCCGACGTAAAAACCATCATGTCCGGCCAGGGTTACGCGGTCATGGGCACTGCCGTCGCTTCCGGCTCCAACCGCGCCATCGACGCCGCCAATCGCGCCATCAATAGCCCGCTGCTCGAAGACAATTGCATCAACGGCGCGCAGGGCATCCTGATCAATATCACCGGCTCCTCCAGCCTCAGCCTGCAGGAAGTTCACGAAGCCTCTTCGATCATCCAGAAAGCCGCCCACGAAAATGCCAACATCATTTTCGGCGCGGTCATGGACGATTCGATGAAGGAATCCGTGAAAATCACGGTCATCGCCGCTGGCTTCCGCGATGTCGCCGGCCGAAAACCGGCCCAGCGGCCTTCGTACCTGCCCAAGACCTGGAAAGCCGCTCGCGATCCCGAGCCGCAGCAGGAACCCATCATCAATCAGCAGGTAACTCCGCAACCGGCTGCGCAGCGCCCGCCCAACGTCGTGCAGCAAGTCGCGCGCAACGTCAGCGAAGTGGTCCAGCAAGTCACCCGCAACGTCACCGAAAAAAATAACGAAGTCCCGGCCGACGATCTCGACGTGCCGACCTTCCTGCGCCGCCAGGCCCAAAAAGCCTAATATTAAGGTTGTCCTGAAGGGCGGGATTTAATCCCGCCCTTCAGTGCTTTCCGCCCTCAAGATCGCTTTCATAAGAAGGAGGCCCGTGATGCTTCGGCGCTTCGCTCCCTGCCTGCTGGCCGTAATTCTCGCGCAGCTTATTTTTTTCGCGCCAAGCTCATTCGCCCAACGAATCGTCGACCTCACCGCCTCCGACGGCACCAAACTGAAAGCCAGTTATTTTGCCGCCAAGCCCGGCCCTGGCGTCCTGCTGCTCCACCAATGCAATCGCCAGCGCAAAGTCTGGGATGATCTGGCCCAGCAACTCTCCGCAGCGGGAATTAACGTTCTTACTTTGGATTATCGCGGCTTCGGCGAAAGCGCCGGCGACCGCTTCGACAAACTCCCTCCGGATAAAGCCGCGCAAGTCATGGACGAAGGATTTCCCGGCGACATCGACGCGGCTTTTCAGTACCTGATTTCACAGCCCGGCGTCACCCACGACGTTATCGGCATCGGCGGCGCGAGCTGCGGCGTCAACAATTCGATTCAAGCGGCCCGCCGCCATCCCGAAGTGAAATCTCTGGTGCTGCTCTCCGGCGGCACGGATCTCCGCGGCCGCCAGTTCCTGCGCCAGCCCAAGGCCCTTCCAGTTTTTTTTGCCGTCGCCGATAACGACGAGTTCCAACCCACCGTACAAGTCGTCGAGTGGCTCTACTCCGTCGCCGCAAATCCCGGAAAACAATTTGCGCACTATCAGACCGGCGGCCACGGCGCCGACATGTTCAAAGTCCATCCCGAACTGGAAAAAGCGATTGTCGACTGGTACGTGACCACCCTGATCAAAACTCCCGGACGCGCGCCAGTCTCGAAAGACGCGCCAGCCACCACGCCGGAAGCACGCACCCTCGATCTGATCGATCAGCCCGGCGGCCCGGCCAAAGTCAGCAAGATGCTCGACGAGGCCCGCCAGCACGATCCCCACGCCAATCTGTTTCCCGAAGCGATCGCGAATCTTCTGGGATACGAGCATCTCCAATCCGGCGACACCGCCGGCGCCGTCGAAATTCTAAAACTCAACGTCACCGCCTATCCCAATTCGCCCAACGCCTACGACAGCCTTTCCGACGCCTACCTCGCCGCCAACCAAAAAGACTTGGCCCGCCAAAGCGTCCAGCGCGCCCTCGATCTCCTCCCGTCCGACACCACCGACACCCAGGACTTTCGCGCCCAACTCAAAGCCGCCGACGAAGCCAAACTCAAACAGCTCAGCGACGCCCCAAAATAAATCCCGAGGCTTCTCAGGGGTCGGAGCTTTAGCTCCGACAATAAATTCCTGGTTTCCAGCGGGCTTCAGCCCCTGAGGACTACGCTTGGCAGTTTTCTCCGCACCCGGTGCAGCCGTACCCAGCAAATACCTTCCGTCGAATTTACTTTTGCGCGGTCTTTTCGCGCAAGCCTTCGTCGCCCGCACCACCATTCGTCCAACCCCGCGACCAGCCCGCCTTTGAATTTCTTGCCTGCACAGCTATTCTTTCCGGGCAATGCACTCGAGCGCACGAGACACCCCGCATCTCCTCACCAGAGCCGCCGTCGCCTGGAACGCCGCCATCCTCCTGATTACTTTAGGGGCGCTCTTACCGCGCCTGCCCGTGCTCGGCGTCGTCGGCACCCTACTCGAATCTTTCTTCTCCCTGCACCTCGTCCTTGCCGCCACCGCCGGCGTCCTCCTCGCCCTGCTGGCTCGCCGTGAAGGCGCCACCCGCGCTGCTACCTTCGCCATGACGTGCGCGATTCTCGCGACGCTAGGCTCGCTCATCCCGCTCATCGCGCTAACGCATACCGCCTCGCACCACGGCACCCACGTATCCTGGTTCGATCACCTCCACGTCACCGCGCGTTTCAAAGCCGCGCCCCCCGACCAAACAATTGTGTACGCTACCGTCGACGGCAAAAATCTCTACGCGGATGTGTATCTTCCCGCTCCATCGCCCGCCACAAAATCCGCGCCAGTCCTGGTCATGCACGGCGGCGGCTACATCGGCGGACACCGCAGCATGATGCGCAACTGGAACCGCTGGTTCACCGCGCGCGGCTACACCGTTTTTGACATCGACTACCGTCTCGCCCCGCCTCCCACCTGGAATCAAGCCGCACCGGACGCCGCCTGCGCCATGGTCTGGATCGCCGCCAACGCCGATAAATTCCAAGTCGACCCGCAGCGCATGTTGGTAGCGGGCCAGTCCGCCGGGGGCGGTCTCGCACTCCAATTAGCTTACGGGCTCGGCGACGGCACCGAGCAATCGAGCTGCGGCGGCACGCCGCCGCAACCGAAAGCCGTCTTCGCGCTCTACGGCCCCGACGATTTCATTCTGGGTTGGAACCTGAACACCAAGCTGGGTCCGGCCGATGGCCGGAACTTTTCGCGCCGGTATACCGGAGGCTCGCCCGAAGAAGTTCCCGAGCGTTACCGCGCCATTTCCGCGGTCTTCCACGTGCGCCCTGGCCTGCCGCCCATGCTGATCGCGGCCGGCGAAGCCGATCATCTCGTCCCGTTCGCGGCGCACCTAAACCTGGTCGATCAGCTCAATCGCGACGGCGTTCCGAATGTATTCCTCGCACTCCCTTACAATGACCACGCCTACGACGTGGTCTGGGGCAGCCTCGGCGGCCAGATTACTCGCCGCGTCCTCGAAGATTTCCTGCAAAAATATTTACCAGCCGCCGAACCCCGCTAACCACCGGCAAATTTTCGAATCGAAGGCTCGCGGGATAGACTTGCATCGTGCCCGGCGCAATCGAAATACGTTCCGCCATACTGCGCACAATGATCGAGCACGCCCGCCGCGAGCCGCGCCTCGAATGTTGCGGCCTGCTCGCCGGCCGCGGATATCAGATCACCCACGCCTACCCAGCGGAGAATGTAGCGGCCAACCCAGCGACGAGCTATGAAGTGTCCACCAAAGAAATCGTCAACCTGACGCGGCAAATTCGCGAGAACGGGCTGGAACTTCTGGGAATCTACCACTCGCATCCCAATGAAAACGAAGAACCGTCCGAAACCGACATCTCCGCTGTGGGCTATCCCGACCTAGCGTACTTCATAATTTCCCACATCTCGGACGAGCATCCGCAAGTCCGCGCATTTTCCATTCGCGATGGCCAGACTTCAGAATTGAATCTGCATGCCCCATAATCAAAAACCGCAGCCGCCCCCCGGTACCCTCAAAACCACCGCCGTAATGTCATCGTGGTCCCGCCCCTCTCCCGAAAAAGCGCGCACCTCCGCAAATAGAAAATCCAGCGCCTCATCCGCCGACTTACCCAGGCAGGCGTTCCAGATTTCACCCAGTTTCCCCCAACTCAAATCTTCATCCTGATGATTCCGCATCTCGTGCAGCCCGTCGGTCGCGAACAGCACCGTATCTCCGGGCAACAACGTCACCTGGTGATTTTGATACGCCGCTTCCGCAAACATGCCCGACGGAAACCCGCCTTCGCCCAGAAATCGGCAACCCGACTCCGACACCAGCAACGGCAACGGCACTCCCGCATTGGAAAACGTCATTCACCTGAAACCGGATCGAACAACGCGTACAACGTCGAACTGTAACGCCCCGGCACCGGACGTACCCGCAGCCGTTTATTCAACAGCGCCAGCACCGTCGCCGGATCTTCGCCGGTTTTGTTGATTCCGCGAATCGTGCCCATCACCAGCGCCGCATACAAAGCCGCGGTCACGCCTTTACCCACCACGTCCCCGACGTACAATCCCACCAGCCCATTCGGCAACTGGAAGAAATCCGCGAAGTCTCCCCCGACTTCCACCAGCGGTTGATAGCGATAGGCACTTCAAACGCAGCTCCGTGTAGCGTCCCTCCGGGCAGCAGGGAATCCTGAATTAGCCGCGCCTCATCCTTAATCGCTTCGTAGCTGTGCAGGGGCGAAACGGCTTCGGTAACCGCAATTCCGGACATGGGCGCGCATCCTCTCTTGCCGGAATGAACTTGCATACGCGGTTCCAAATAGAGAGTTTTGTTTTTCAGGCAGTCACAAGCAGCAAAGCGGTTACGGAAGGATCGAACCAAAAATTACTACAGCCGCCACAAAAATGTTCCGGAAGGGAACGCGCCGTTTCACTTCTGCATCGGCCCCGCCAGTCGCGTCTCACGACTTCGCGCTGTGCGCGTGCCCGGCGGCGACCGCTTCAGCTTCTTCAAGACGGTGCGCGTACAGCGGGAACTTCGCCGCCACCGCCGCCACTTCCGCGCGCACGCGCTTTTCGATCGCCGTGTCGCCCAGATGAGTCAGAACTTCCGCGATCCATCCCGCGATCTTTTCCATCTGCGGTTCGCGCATCCCGCGCGTCGTTACCGCTGGGCTCCCAATCCGAATTCCGCCCGCCTTCATCGGCGGCAGGGGATCGAACGGAATCGCGTTCTTGTTTACGGTCATGCCCGCGCGTTCCAGCGCCAACTCCGCATCGCGGCCGGTAATTCCGCGCGAATGCATATCCACCAGCATCAAGTGATTGTCCGTCCCGCCCGTGACGATGCGAAATCCCAGTTTGGTTAAACCCGCAGCCAGCGCGCTGGCATTCGCCACCACCTGTTTCTGGTAATCGCGGAATTCCGGCTCCGCCGCTTCCTTCAAGCAAACCGCTTTTGCCGCGATAATGTGCTCGAGCGGGCCGCCTTGAATCCCCGGAAACGTAATCCGATCTAGATGCTTCGCAAATTTTTCGCGGCACAGCACCAAACCGCCGCGCGGCCCGCGCAGCGTCTTGTGCGTGGTAGTCGAAACGAAATCCGCGTGCGGCACCGGGCTCGGATGCACGCCCGCCGCCACCAGTCCCGCGATGTGCGCCATGTCCACAAAAAACAGCGCGTTCACCGCCTGCGCGGCCTTCGCGATCCGCGGGAAATCGATCACCCGCGAATACGCGCTCGCCCCCGCCACGATCATCTTCGGCTGATGTTCCTGCGCCAGCCGGTCGATTTCGTCGTAATCGATCCGTTCCGTTTCCTTGGTCACGCCGTACGCCACAAATTTGTACATCTTCCCCGAAAAATTCAACGGGTGCCCGTGCGTCAAATGCCCGCCATGCGCCAGATTCATCCCCAGCACCGTCGCGCCCGGTTCCAGCACGCTCATGTACACCGAAACATTGGCCTGGGTCCCCGAATGCGTCTGCACGTTCGCATGTTCCGCGCCAAAAAGTTTCTTGGCCCGCTCGATCGCCAAAGTTTCCACCCGGTCTACGTTCTCGCACCCGCCGTAATAGCGCTTGCCCGGATATCCTTCCGCGTATTTATTAGTGAAGACCGATCCCGCCGCTTCCATCACCGCCTCGGAAACGAAATTCTCCGACGCAATCAATTCCAGCCCGGTCGCCTGTCGCCGCACTTCGTCGCGCAGCGCTTCGGCGACTTCCGGATCGACCTGGTCCAGCGAGCGGTTCATTTTCTGCGAAGCGTCATCAGCCATTTTTTTCACCTGGTCGGAATGTATGGATTAGCGCGAATCACTACCAAACTCACGCCCGCCGCAACTTTGCGCATCAGCGCGTGTTCAAAATCAATGAGAGTTTATCGGAGCGTTGGGAGGTTTGCAATCCGCGGCCCCGCCGCATAACGTCACGCAGTGCCGCGTCGGCGCGCTCCGCATCATCCTGGAAGGAGATCATCCATGCGCGTCGCCAAACCTTTCATACGTTCGGGAATCTTAGCTGCCGCTTTTCTCGCGCCGGTGTTGCTCACCGGCTGCGCCAGCCACGCCACCGTCCGCGTTTATGATCCTTACTACAACGATTACCACGTCTGGAATTCTTACGAAGTGGGCTACTACCGCCAGTGGATTGCCGAAACCCATCGCCCCTACCGCGAATTCCGCGAGCTGCCTCCGCGCGACCAGCGCGAATACTGGGCCTGGCGCCACGGCCACGCGGGTCCTCCGCCGCGCTGACCTGGATTTCGTGGCACTCTGGAATCGCTCGCGCCAAAAACAAAAACCGCCGGAGAAAAATCTCCGGCGGTTCCTGATCTCGTGGGAATAAATTTACTGCTTGTTTGAACCGGTGACGTTGGAGACCACTGGAACGTGATGCTGGCTCAGCAGCGTATGCGGGCCGCCCCAGATGAACTCCAGCGCGACGTTCAACCCCGCCTGCACCAACAGGTTGTAATTACCGTTGCGGAATCCATCCATGGGCTCGTAACGCGAGGGATACCAGAGCAGCGCGGCCGCTTCGGTTCCGGCGTACGGCGCGGCCAGCGCTGCGAATGAAAACACTCGGTGGCCGTCGTCGCCTCGGCGTGCAGTAACGGTGGAGATCAACGCGTGCCCCAAACGGGGACCGAACCCAGAACATTCACAGCGGTAGTAGAGCGTGTCTTCCCGGAATATTTCCGCCAGCCCATAGCGGGTGGTCTGGGTCACCAGGTTAATTCCAAAATTGCTCGCCACGCGCGGGCCGTACCCGCCTATGCCTCCGCCCCATTCCTTAGGCGTCCCGTAGGCCTGCTGCACTCCACCGGCTATGACCGCGCCAATCAAGGGATAGGGCCCAACCGTATCGAACGCGTAGTTGCGTAGTTTTTCTTTTTCCGTCGGACGCCGGTAAAGTTGGCCCGGTTGCGTCCTCGCCACGTGCGGCGACATGATGCTAGGCTCGCTGGATTGCGCGGGAGGGGTCGTCTGCTGTTGGGATGACGACGAATTCTGGCCCGTGCCCGCTCCAGCTCCAGACTGCGCTCCCGCTGGCAGCGCAAACGCTCCCGCCACCAAACAAGCCATCACTGCAGTTACCGCACTGCGAATCTTCATCGAAATATAGCTCCTTAGAGTTTGCTACCGCCCGCCAGGACCAAGCAGCAGCCAGATAGCCTACACTGCTTTAGCGCGTCGCACACCAGGAAATCGACCCCGCCGAAGCGTTTCATTCTGAATCGTGCGAATTCGTTCGATGAGTAATCGGAAACGCAGGATGTATTGATTTTAGAGAAATATTCCCGTCATTCGTGCGCCGGAAGCGAAATGCCGGGCGGTTCTACTCGTAGCGCAGCGCCGTCATCGGATCCTGCTGCATCGCCCGTCGCGCCGGTGCGTAACACGCCCACAATCCAATGCCGCCGAGCAGCACCGTCGCCGTGACAAATGTCAGCGCGTCCGTGGGGCTCACCCCCACCAGGATCGAGGCCATCGACCGCGTCAAGACCCACGCCAGCGCGACTCCCGCCGCCACGCCGCCAATGACCAGCACTAATCCTTGCCGCAACACCAGCCGCAGAATCGCCCCGCGATCCGCGCCGAGCGCCATGCGAATCCCAATTTCATGCGTGCGCTGGCTGGCCGCAAACGAAACCACGCCGTACACGCCCACCACCGCCAGCGTCAATCCAAGAAGCCCCATAACCGCGGCCAGAATCGCGCCCACCCGGAAAACAAAATATCCATTCGGCCCGGCCATCGATTGCTGCATCGTTTCCAAATTCGAAATCGGCATATTCGGATCGAGCGTGCGGATCTCCGCCTCCACCGCGGTGATCAGCGTCTCCGGCGGCACCGAAGTGCGCAGCTGTAAATTCCGGTAATGCGTGAAATCCTGCAGCTCCGGCACATAGAAATACCGCTCGTGATCCCATCCGAGGAAAACATATTTTCCGTCGCCGGTCAGGCCCACCACTTCGATCCACGGCCCGTTCGCGCTCTTCAAACTGAAGCGTTTCCCCATTGCAACTTCGTTGGGCCACAATTCTTTCGCCATGGCTTGGTTCACCACCGCGACCAGTGGCGCCTTTTCGTCGTCGCTTTCCCGGAAGCCCCGCCCGCGCAGCAGCGGAATACGCAGCGTATCGAAATAATTGGCGTCCACTCGGTTGTAAATGATCACGGGCGGCTGCTGCCCCGGCTGCAGCGGATGTCCTTCCAGGTAAATCGAGGCTCCCGAATTGTTGTCGCCCATCGGCACGCTGTACGCCACGGTGACTTTTTGCACGCCCGGCAACGAGCCCAACCGCGCCGCTAAATCCTTATAAAAAGTTTTGGTGCGGGTCTCGTCGTATCCTATTTCCTTCGGATCCAGGCTGACGTTCAGCAGATGGTCCGGCTCGAATCCCAAATCCGCCCGCTGCGCGCTGGCCAGGCTCCGCACAAACAATCCAGCGACGATCAACAGCACCAGCGACCCGCACACCTGCGCCACCACCAGTGCGCTGCGCAGCCAGTGCCGCCCAGCGCCCGCCGTGTCGCTGCGTCCCGCTCCATGCAGCACGCCGTTTACATCCGCGCGTCCCGCGCGCAGCGCCGGCCACACGCCCACCAGCGTTCCGGTGACCAAGGCCGCCGCTAGCGCGTAACCAAACACCCGCCAATCGAAACTGAAATCGAGAATGATTGGAAACTTCGAATCCGGCAGCAATCGGATCAAACCGCCGCTGGCCCATTGCCCAATCAGCAAGCCGGCGGCGGCGCCGAGGACTGCGAGCAGCAGGCTTTCCGTCAGCATTTGCCGGATCAATCGCGTCCGGCTGGCGCCCATCGCCGCGCGAATCGCCATCTCCCGCTGCCGCATGGTCGCGCGCACCAAGAGCAGATTCGCCACGTTCATGCCCGCCAGCAGCAACACCAAGCCCGCCAGCACCAAAAATATTGCCGCAATCAGTGGCACTACATTCTTCGCGTAGGGCTGCGGCCGTGCCAGCCGTTCCGGAATCACCCGGTACGTTACGCCTTTGTCCGTCGCCGGATACGTTTCCGCCAGCCGCGCCGCCACCACGTCCATCGAACTTTGCGCCTGCCGCAGGCTCACTCCCGGCTTGAGCCGGCCCAGCACTACCAGCCTACGCATGCTCCGGTCGTCCCGCGGTAGGTCCTCGGCGGATATCATGTTCAGCGGAACGTAACCGTCCAGATCGAGCGCGAAAGCGGTGCCGTGAAACTCCTTGGGGGCTACGCCGATGATCGTGGCTTCGCGTCCGTCAATCAGCGCCTGCCTGCCGACCACGCCGGGATCGCCCCCAAAGGTCTTCTGCCAGTACGAATAACCCAGCACCACGTACGCATCGTTCCCGCCCGCCGCGCCTTCCGTCGGAAGGAACAACCGTCCTAACGCTGGCTGCAATCCAAATCCCGAAAAATAATTTCCGCTGACATATGCATACAAGAATTGATTCGCTTTTCCGTCGACGCTCAATCCAGCCAGGTCCACCCGCGAGGCGATCACATCCGAAAAAACGTCCGCCTGCTTCTGCAGGTCGGTGAACTGCGGGTACGACAAAGTGAAAACTCCCAGCGGATCGCCGTCGATTCTCGCCGCCACCGTCATGACCTGTTCCGGCGACTTCACCGGTAACGGCCGCAGCACCAGCCCATTCACGATTCCGAAAATCGCCGTATTCGCGCCAATCCCCAGCGCCAAGGTCAGCACCACGATCGCCGTCAACATCGGTGAC
Source organism: Acidobacteriota bacterium (assembly GCA_003156635.1). Lineage (GTDB taxonomy): Bacteria > Acidobacteriota > Terriglobia > Acidiferrales > UBA7541 > Palsa-295. The sequence goes on from PMHK01000256.1 coordinate 20,500, forward strand.
TTCGCCAGCATCCGGAACGCGTATCGAACATCCTGGCCAAGCGTGCCCATGAACCCTCCGCCGCGGATGAACTTGCACGTCGCGGCCCCTCACCGTTCCGTGCTCATCTATATGTCGCCACTACACTTAAACCATCTGCTGCGCAGCTCGCCGCGCTCGTTTCGCGCGATTTCGCAACCCACCGTGCGGAACCGAACACCCCCAGCCGAGGGAAGAGAATCTAGTCCGCGCTACTTGCTATGTCCCGCGCAGTGCATCACTCCTAAATATTCCCGCCAGGGCCCCACCGCCTCCCGATACTGGTGCGCCAGCACCCGCGTCACCTGATGCAAATGGCTCAAATCATGGGCCGCCCAAGTGGCCAGCAATTCCCCCAGCGTGACCACGCCCAGCGCCGGATGCCGTCCCCGCCGCGCCAGATCTTCCGGACGCAACTGCATCGCGCGCAACTCGCCCAGACCCTCCGCCCGCAGCCGTGCTAGTTCATCCAGCAATTCGCCCAGCGCCTTCCCCTCGCTCTCCTGCACGTGTCCCCAGCGATCGAACGGCTCAAACTCCCGGCTCTCGCCGAACTCCAGAATCATCCGCGCGCGCGGCATCCAGTCCGTGCGCTCGCCGTGAATCAAGTGGCCCAGCACTTCGCGCGCGCTCCAGGTCTTATCTCCCTCGTTACGCGCGATCCAAATCTCCGGCAACCCGCGCAGCAAAGCGTCGAGGGTCCCCGGCATCCGCTCCAGCACCGCCACCGTCTCTTCCAATTTGTGTTCCACCTCGCCCTCCTAAACGCTGCGTGCCACCCTGCTAATTATTGCAATTGTATCGGTCAGGCCGAGGTTTACGTAGCGGCCACCTTCGGGTGCGCCATTTGCCGTCCATGCGCGTACTCACCGAGAAGGGAATTCTAATTTCGGCCTACTCGCCAATTCCCAAAGAAATCGTGGATCGCTGCGGAAGCGGCAGAGCAGGTTTTTTTCTTAGTGGAAGTAAATACTGCGCGGCTGGATAAAATTCGCTAACTCTTCGACGCCGGGAAACTGCGCGCCGACGTCGGCACCGTCTTGCAGCTGGACCAGGCCAAAACCGCGCACGAGATGCTGGCCGGCTCGCCCCATCCTCGCGGCAAAATCATCCTAAACGTTTCCGGCTAGATCAACCAACCAAGTTGGATCATACGACGCGCGGCGTCGTATTTCGCCGGCGAGCCACGCGTCGCCCAATCTCAACCCAAATCGCAAGCCGCCGGCCATCGCCGCTAAAACGTAATCCGCAGCGCCAGCTGAATAATTCTGGGATCCGAGTCGGTGGTCGTGGAGTTCGACGTTCCGGTCGTGAGGATCTGCCCAAACGTCCCGCTGTTCGGGTTGGTATCCGGATTCGCGAATTCCGCGTGATTGAAAATATTGAAAGCTTCCACCCGGAATTCGGCGGCGACCCGTTCGGTGATCGAGGTGGTCTTGGCCAGAGCCAGGTCGAAATTCGTGCGCCCCGGTCCGCGGAAGAAATTTCGGGGAAGCCCGTACAACGCTACATTCGCCGGCGCCGTGGCGTAATCGGCCTCGTTATTATCGAACCCTGCCGGATTGAAGTAGAAATTTCCCGGATTCGCCGGGTCGTTGTGTTTCGGATTCAGAAACTCCACCTTGGTAAATCCGGGCGCGAACAGCGCGTTCGCCAGATACGGATCGCCCGCTCCGGACGGTCCTGGATTGGTCGGATCAAACCGGTCCGGGAATCTCGCCGGAATATCCAGGGGGAATCCGGTCCTCCAGCTGAAAATCGGATACAAGCTCCAGCCCTTGGTCAGACGTTTAGGCCCCGATTCCCAGGTCTGGTCGAACGGCAAATCCCAGCCGCCGCTCAAAACGATCCGGTGTTTGATATCGGAGTCGGAAACCGCGCGCAATTGCTGGATGTTATAGGCCGGAACCTGGTCGTTGCGATTTTGGAAGCCCGAAGAAGTGTCGATGCTCTTGCCGTAGGTGTAGGCGAACGTGAAATATTGGCTCCCCCATTTGTTGGCGCCGACCTGCTTGGTGAGCGACGCTTCCAGGCTGTTGTAATTCGCGAAGCCGACGTTCTGAAATTCCGGCAGGGTGGCGTAGGGGCACTCGCCCAGATCGCCGGCGCAAAACGCCGCGATTTCCGGATTGGGCTGCGGCGTCAGATTCAAAACGCGAGTGTCGGTTCCCAGCACAAAGGGATTCACATCGACCAGCGCGGTCAGGCCCTTGGAGCTGTTACCCACATAGTTGACTTCGGCGATCAGGGTCTTGGCCAGCTCATGCTGGATGCTCAGGTTGTATTGGTAGATATAGGGCGTGTGCAGGTGCGGGTTTACCAGAAACACTTCGCCGCCGGCATTGATCGGCAGCACGCCGGCATTCACGAAATCCAGATTGGCCGGTGGCGGAGTGGAAGGAAATGGATTCACCGCTTGGGCCGAACCGAACGGGTCGGCGAAATAGGGCACGTCTCCCACCTGGCCGGGATTTACCGGATTGAAAAAAAGGCCCGCCGCCCCGAAGAAGGGCGGCTGACCGTTAAATTGCAAATTGTCTTCGCCCTTCAGGATGTCGTAGAAGATGCCGCCGCCTCCGCGGATGCTGGTCTTGCCGTTGCCCCAGGGATCCCAGGCGAACCCGAAACGCGGTCCGAAATTCTTTTTGTCCGGGAAATTGACGCCGCGTGGCGCGCCTTGATCGCCGGGAAACACCATGCCCAGCGGCGCATTGGGGAATACGGTCGATTGCAGCCCGGGGATGACCGAGAAGCTTCTTCCGTCCGTATCGAGTTTCGGCGTGCTGTATTCGTAACGCAGCCCGATGGTCAGCGTCAGATTCTTGCGCACCCGCCATTCATCCTGCAGAAATCCGTACACCGCTTTGCTGCGGATGTTTGACGCCGCATTCGCGTTCTGAAAGTAACTGTTCGCGATTCCCAGGAGGAAATCGGCAAAGCTGTTGTCCGTGCCCACGCCTCCGGAGCCGCTGCTGAAATCAAATTCGCCATTGCCCACAAAATCGAACTGCGTATTGTTCTGGTAGGCGGAAATCCCGGCGCCGAATTTCCAGGTATTGTGCCCCTTGACCCAGGTCACCGTGTCGGAAATCGAATAGGTGTTGTTCGCTTCCTTGGTCGGCCCCTGCTCGCTGAAGCCCAGCGCCAGGCCGTTATCGAACAGGATGTTCGGCGGCCCGGTGGGCAGATCGGGAGTAATCATGATTCCCAGTTGGCTAGCCGTGGGCAAGGTCCGGCCCACATCGTCGTTATCAAAAAAATTCCGTTGCGCGGTGAACCGCAGCTCATTCAGAAATGTGGGAGAGAACACCCGCGTGTAGGTGATGTTTCCAAAATAATTGTTGTTCTTGGTCAGGTTGGGGAACCCCGCCACCGTGGCGAACTGAAACGGATTGGTCAGGCCTTCGCGGGATCCGCCCAGCGTCACTGCGATCTTGTCCTTGGACGTAACGTTCACGTCGAGCTTGCCGGTCAGTTCGTTGGCGTTGTCCTTGTGCGGTGAGGTGGTGGTGACCAGACCGCTGGTCGACGTCGGTATCAGCCCCAGGCCGATGTACTGCGCGGCAACCGCGTTAATCTTGGTCGGATCGATGATCGCCTGGGCCGCGTTTCCATTTGGACTCGCGAAGAACGGGTTCTGCTGCAGGAATGCCGCGACGCCCGGGTCCGGGCAGGTCGGATTGACATTACAAGTGATCGAGCTCCCGTCGTTCTGCGGGACGGATGCCCCGAACGGAATCGCCTGAGAAAAATCTCCCTTCAACTCGGCGGGCGTATATGTCGTGGTCTGTACTTCCGACTGCGTCTGCGAAAGCAGCTGGCCCTGGTAGCCGACGAAAAAGAACACTTTGTCTCTTTTGATTGGCCCGCCGAAGGTGCCGCCATATTGATTCCGGGCCAGGTCGTCCCGCGGCACGCCGAATTCTTTGTTGAAGAACGAATTCGCGTTGAAGATCGCGTTGCGGGCGAAATCAAATCCGCTGCCGTGAAATTCGTTGGTGCCCGATTTCGTCACCACGCTGATCACGCCGGCGGCGTTGCGTCCATACTCCGCCGTGTAGTTGCTGGTCAGGATCCTGAATTCGGCGATCGTGTCCGGGTTCGGATCCAGGACCACGCCGTTGGTCAGCAAGTTATTGTTGTTGCCGCCGTCCAGCAGGTAGGTAATCGAATCCGGCCGTCCGCCGGCGATGCTGTAGTTTCCCGCGCCCGCGAAATCCGGATCGCCCTCGGTGACGCCCGGCTGCAACAGCGCCAAATCCAGCACGTCGCGTCCATTCAACGGCAGGTTGATCAGCTCGCGGCTGGTCACCGATTGCCCCAGCGTCGGATTTTCCGTCTCCACTCCGCTGACCTGCGCCTCCACCGTCACCGTCTGGTTCGACGTGCCCACGGTCAGCGTGATGTCAAACCGCAGCGACTGGTTGATCAGCAGCTTTTCCGCCTGCGTCACCACTTTGTTGAAGCCGGCGTGCTCGACCGCGACGCGGTAGTTTCCAATCGGCAGGTCGAGTACTTCGAAGTATCCGTCCTTGCCGGTCACCGTCGATTGCGCGATCTTGGTGGCCACATTGGTGACCGTCACATTCGCGGCCGGCACGATTCCGCCTTGCTGGTCGTACACGGTTCCGATCACCCGGCCAGTCGCGTCTTGTGCGGCGAGGGAAGTGTTGAAAATGAAAACCGAACCCAGGAAAAAAACCGAAAGGAAAAACCCCCGAAGCAGGCCCAAGAATCCCCCTAGTTGCCACCCGAATTGACGTCCACCCCTGATGTGGCCGGAATATACACCAAATTCCACGCCATCCAACACTCCGCCCGCAATTTTGATTTAATAGCCGGTAGCAGAAAATTTTATGCGCGCCGCGAACGCCGCCCTCCGTCTCCCATTCCGCATACGCGTATCTGGGATTCAATAGCGCAATTCGCTGACTGGGCTGCATTTCAGCGTTAGGCGCCGCCAGGCGGGCGCTGTGATCACTCCTAGCACATTCATGGCCACCCGAAACTTCCAAGCTACTTAGCTCAGGTGTGCTGTCTTCACTCCCGATGATTAGTTTTGGTCTTTTGGGCCGCCGGAATCCGCAAATCGTCGTCGATTAGAAATTAGAAGAAGATCGGCGAAAGTCAGGCGCTGGGACGAACGGGGCCAGGCTGGCGGGGAAATGGTCCGGCCCAGTCGAGCCGCGCCCGGGGCGACTCTCAGGGTAAAAAAACAGCTCTTAAAATGACGATTAGAAATCATGGCGGGCCTGCTTTTTCAGGGGGTTTAGGTTGGTTTCTAAACGCAAGAGTGACGATTAGACACGTGGTTTGGCGGGTGGAAGATGCGCGGCGATTGGACGGCGCGGCGAAAGGGAAATACCGTTGAATTTGCGGATTAGAATTCATCGTCGGCCTTTGTTTTCAGAGGTTTACATTGATTTCTAATTGCTGGTAGCGGATTAGAAATGGCACTTCGGCGGGTGGGGGATTTGCGAGTGTTGGGAGGCGCGGAGTGGGCGTTTGCAGATCGCGCGTGGTCGATCCCGATCCGCATCGTCCACTTCCCCGTGCGGCCGTTGGCGCGCCAGCACAAAATAACGATGCATGATAACAGATTGATGTAAGTGACGCAAAGGTACACACCGCGCAATGGGACCGCGGGTGGACGTGCAGACGCCCGGATGCGATGGCGGCATTCATCCTTTGGATCGACCTTGGTTGACTTAGCTGCGACACTCCCATAACCTTTCATGCTTCTCGTTCCAAATCTACGTACGAAAAGAGCCTAGACTGCATGGCGGATCAGAAATTACCTACGCGGGCGGAAGATTTCTCGGAGTGGTACAACCAGCTGGTGACGCGGGCGGAACTGGCGGATTATGCGCCGGTGCGCGGGTGCATGATTGTGCGGCCGTACGGCTGGGCGTTGTGGGAGAACATCACCGCGCAGCTGGACCGGCGTTTCAAGGCTACGGGGCACGTCAACGCGGCGTTTCCGATGCTGATTCCGCGCAGTTTTATCGATAAGGAAAAATCGCACGTGGCCGGATTTTCGCCGGAGCTGGCGGTGGTGACGCATGGGGGTGGCGAAGAGCTGGAAGAGCCGCTGGTGATCCGGCCGACGTCCGAAACGATTATCGGCTGGGCCTATTCGAAATGGATTCAGTCGTACCGCGACTTGCCGGTGCTGATCAACCAGTGGAACAGCGTGGTGCGTTGGGAGCTGCGCACCAAACTTTTTCTGCGCACCTTGGAATTTTTTTGGCAGGAAGGGCACACCGCGCACGCGACGCAGGAAGAAGCGGAAGCCGAAACCCGGCAGATGCTGGACACCTACACCGATTTCGCGATGAAGGAAGCGGCGGTGCCGGTGATCCCCGGCAAAAAATCGGACGCCGAGCGATTCGCGGGGGCGGACCGAACGTACTCGATCGAAGCGATGATGGGCGACGGCAAAGCGCTGCAGGCTGGGACGTCGCATAATTTGGGGCAGAATTTCGCCAAGGCTTTCGAAATTAAATATCTGGACAAGACCGGCGTGCAGGAATTCTGCTGGACCACATCGTGGGGGCTTTCGACCCGTTTCGTCGGCGCGATCATCATGGTGCACGGTGACGATCAGGGTTTGATTTTTCCGCCGCGGCTGGCGCCCTTCCAGCTTGTGATCGTGCCGATTTATAAAACGGACGAAGAAAAAGCCAGCGTGATGGAGTGCGCGCGGCGCTTGCGCGCGGAGCTAGTCGACGCCGACATTCGGGTGAAGCTCGACGAGCGCGAAGGCTCCAGCCCGGGATTCAAGTTTAACGACTGGGAAATGCGCGGCGTTCCGCTGCGGATGGAATTGGGCCCTAAGGATGTAGCGAAGAATTCGGTGGTGCTGGCGCGACGCGACCGTCCGGGGAAAGAAGGGAAGACGTTCGTCGACCAGCACGGGATCGCGGGAGCGGTGAGCGCGTTGCTGGTTGAGATTCAGCAGGCGCTGTTCGATCGCGCGCTGGCGTTTCGCAAGGCCAATACGCACGAGCCAGCGGATTATGCTGAATTCAAGCAGGCGGTGGAAAAGGGCTTCGCCTTTTCTTGGTGGTGCGGCAATGCCGACTGCGAAGCCAATATAAAGGAAGAGACCAAAGCGACCATGCGCTGTATTCCGCTGGAACAGCCTGGGGGCAGCGGAAAGTGCATCCATTGTGGACAGCCGGCGACCGAGAAGGCCATTTTCGCAAAAGCTTATTAGGCCAAGGATACGGTTGGCTTCAGGCGCTAAAGCCCCTTGATTGGGCGGCGGATACGGCGAGGCTGGAGCCCCGCCCTTCTGAATCGATTATTCACGGCCGTTCACCGCGCCTCGATCGACACCCTGTGTTTGCCGCGACGCGCAGCGGGAGAAATCTGCGTTCCAAGTCCTTTATTTCCCGCACTGTGCGTGTGGTGTGTAACCTGCAAATCACTTGTCCATGCGGCCCATTTACTCATTCAGGACACACGGCTTAACGCATACTTTCGGCTCCGCACCGAAGTGCTACGATTATGCAGTCCCTAGCAGGATTTCCTGGAGTCACTATTTTGAAGGCGCGGTACAGTCGCGACAGGCAACGAGGCAGTTCTCGAATCAGCTCGATCATGATGCTGCTGGTCCTGGGCGCGATGGGCTTCGCTGCGTTCAAGATTGTGCCGGCTTACTTCGCCGACTACCAACTGAACGACGCCATGGGCACCGAGGCGCGGTTCGCGCAGGTCAATCGCAAGAATGCGAACGATGTGCAGGACGACATTTGGAAGAAAGTGCAGGAGCTGGGCATCCCCGCGAAGAAGTCAGACATTCAAGTCGTCACCGACCAGGGGCTGGTGACGATCTCCGTGAGCTACACCGTTCCGGTGGATCTGATGGTCACGCAGCACGACCTGGTCTTCCACGATCGCGCCGACAACAAAGCAATCTAGAACCGCGTCAATTGCCAGTACAATCCAGCACAGTAAAATTGCGGGCGAGAGTCGTAGGCGACACTTTGCGGCGCTGCGCCCATCATAAACGTGTGACACTTTGTACCGTCTAAGTTGATCGAGCGACAGCGATAGCGATAGCGAAACGAAATGGAGTGGAGAACTTCTTGCGGATTCGCATTACCCCGGGCTTTTGGACGTCACGCGTTGGGCTAGCTATCCTCGGAAGCGTTCTGCTTCTGTTTATTATCTGCACGTCCGTCTTCGCGTATTACTACGTCAAGTTTGGCAAGCTGATCGACGAGCGGCTGAGTGGCACTATTTACCAGAACACTTCGCGGGTCTTCAGCGCGCCGAGCCATATTTATACCGGCGAAAAGCTGACGGCCGCCGAGCTGAGTACTTATTTGTTGCATGCCGGCTACCAGGAAGGAGAAGTGGAGGGCGCCCCGGGCGAATTCAAAGTAAAAGGTTCGAGCGTCGAGATTCGCCCGTCGAAGGATTCGTATTTTCACGGCGGGAATGCGTTGAATGTGAGTTTCTCCGGCGGGGCGGTGACCAAGATTACGCAGATTAGCGACAACCAGCCGCGGGACTTCGCGGATCTGGAGCCGGAAGTCATCACCAATTTGTTCGATAGCTCGCGCGAGAAACGGCGCATCGTGCGTTTCGAAGACCTGCCTAAAAATATGGTGAACGCGGTGCTCGCCGCGGAGGATAAGCGTTTCTTCGAGCATGGCGGTTTGGATATCGTGCGCGTGTTCGGTGCGGCGCTGGCCGATATGCGCCGGGGGCAGAAGGCGCAGGGCGCCAGTACGATTGATATGCAGGTGGCGCGGAGTTTCTTTTTTACGACGAAGCGCGAATGGCGCCGCAAAGTGAAAGAAGTGCTGATGGCGGTGGAAATCAACGAGCGCTATTCGAAGCAGCAGATTTTTGAGCTGTACGCGAACGAAGTCTACCTGGGGAATCGCGGCAGTTTTTCGATTCGCGGATTCGGCGAAGCGGCCGAAGCGTATTTTGGCAAGGACGTGCGCGAGCTGAGTGTGGGTGAGTGCGCGTTTTTGGGCGGAATTATCCGCGCGCCGAATCGTTATTCGGCCGCCGAGCGNNTATCCGCGCGCCGAATCGTTATGCTTCGGCGGAGCGGCATCCGGAGCGCGCGGAAGAATCGCGAGACCGGGTGCTGGCGCAGATGGTCGAGGACAGCTACATCACGCAGGAGCAGGCCGACGACGCCAAGAAACAGAAACTGAAGTTTCTGAACGGCGGGGCGAGCAGCAGCTCCGCGCCGTATTNNCGCGACACGCTGATCAACAAGTTCAGCGAACATGATCTGAACGATCAGTCCTATCGCATTTACACCACGCTCGATCCGCAACTGCAGCGCGCCGCGACCGCCGCGGTACAAACCGGCGGAGAACAAGTCGACAAGCTGCTGGCCAAGAAATACGCGGCGTGGAAAAAAGCCAAGCCGGGAGAGCCGCCGCCGCACGTTCAGATCGCGTTGGTGGCGATGGATCCGCTGACCGGAGAAATTCGCGCACTGATTGGCGGGCGTAATTACGGCGAGAGCCAGCTGAATCATGCGCTGGCGCGACGCCAGCCGGGTTCGGTGTTCAAGCCATTCGTCTACGCCGCGGCGTTCGACGATGTAGTGCAGGGTGTGCAGCCGGTGGTTACGCCGGTGACGACCGTGGACGACGTGCCCACCACTTTCGATTTCGACGGCAAAGAATACACGCCGGACAATTACGGCGAGGAATTTTACGGCACGGTGACGGTGCGCGATGCGCTGATCCATTCGCTGAACGTCGCCACGGTAAAAGTGGCGGAGCTGATCGGCTATCGCCGGGTGGTGACGGTCGCGCGGCAGATGGGCCTAGGAAATAATATTCAAGCGACGCCGGCGGTCGCGTTGGGCGCGTATGAGATGACGCCGATCGAGGTCGCGGCCGGTTATACCGCGTTTGCCAACAAAGGCAATCGCGCCGAGCCGCTGTATTTGCGCAGCGTGATCGCGGCCGACGGCACGCTGGAAGAAACCACCGCCCCGCGCAACCGGGTGGTGCTCGACCCGCGGGTGGCGTACCTGACGACCAGCATCATGAAGGACGTGATCAATCGCGGCACCGGCGTCACGGTGCGCTCGATGGGATTTACGCCGATCGCGGCGGGAAAAACCGGGACGTCGCGCGATGGCTGGTTCGCCGGCTTCACGTCGAATCTGCTCTGCGTGGTGTGGGTTGGGTTTGACGACAACCGCGACCTGGGCCTTTCGGGGAGCGCTTCGGCCGCGCCGATCTGGGCCGAATTCATGAAGCGCGCGGTGACCTTGCCGGAATATAAAAATCCGGTGGACTTCGATCCGCCCGATGGGGTCCTACAGGAAACGATCGATCCGCAAAGCGGCCAACTGGCCTCCTCAGCCTGTCCGCAATCTGTTCAGGAATATTTCATTGCCGGCAGCGAGCCGACGCAGGTCTGCGACCTGCACGGGCCACACGCCGCCACCGCGCAGGGCGGCTGGCTCTCGCATCTTTTCGGCAAGGGCGGAAATCCACCGCCTCCGCCGGGCAACGGCGCGATTCAGCCGAATCCAGCGACAAACGCGACCACCACGCCCCCTCCCGGCGCCCAACCGGCGGACCCTAACGCCGACGCCGAAGCCAAAAAGAAAAAGGGGCTTCTTGACAAGGTTTTTGGTATCTTTGGGTCAAGCAAGAAGCCTGCGGACACCCCGAAGCCACAACCGCAACCGTAGGCGAAGCGCGGATAGGAGCAAGGCAATGAGTCAAATGACTCTTTTTGCCGTATCGCTGGCCCTCCTGTTGACCAGCGTCAGTAGTAGTGCACAGCAACCCCTCACTCCAATTTCGGAGCACGTCAATCGCACCGCTGTAAATTCGGCAAGCCCGAATCAGGCGCAAGCGACCGTGGGCCATCCGATGACGCCGCGCGAAGTGCTGGAGATGCACGGCGACATCCTGATGGCGCGCAAGGAATATCCCGGCGCGGCCACGGTGTACCTGCAGATTCTGGAGGCCGAGCCGAAGAACGCCGAGGTCTTGAACAAAGTCGGCGTGGCTTACCAGCAGATCGGCGATCTCGACCGCTCGGGCCGCTTCTACAAACGCTCGATGAAGGCGGACAAAAATTTCGCCAGCGCCGTGAATAACTACGGCACGGTGGAATACGAGAAGAAGCACTACGGCAAATCGATCAGCCTGTACAAGAAGGCCATCGTGCTGCGCCCGGAGTTGCCCACGCTGTACAGCAACCTGGGCTATGCCTATTTCTGCAACAAGGAATATCCCGAAGCGCTGACTTCGTTTGAGAAGGCGCTGACGCTTGATCCGACGGTGTTTGACCGCAAGGCCAACGGCGGCACAGTGGTGCAGCAGCGCTCGACGCCCGATCCCGGCTTGTTTTATTTCTTCGTGGCCAAATCGTTCGCGCAGAAGGGCGACGCCGAACACACCGCGCACTATTTGAAACTTGCGCGCGATGATGGCTATGCCGGGTTGCTGACCGCGCAGACCGATCCGGGCTTCGCCAAGGTGATCAAGGATCCGGGTGTGCAGGAAGTGCTGCATGTGTCGCCGGCGTACGCCAGCAATTCCAAGAAGACGGTACAAAACTAGAATTCAACGTTCTTCCCGTCGGATTTCCGGCTAGCGCTTCGGGATGGCGTTAGTGCGGGAGAATCCACAACAAATCGCCGTTTTTTTGTGTACTTGCTATAATGCTGCGCAGGATGGCCCTTCGTTCATCGCGGTTTATTTTTTACTGTTTGGCTATGGCGGTTTTTTCTCTTTTCTTCCTCGCTCCATCGAATTCCGGGCAAACCACACCGTCTGCTAATTCTCCAGGCGCTGCTTCGAGCGTGGTGGAGATTCCCATCGACGGCGAGATTGAGCCGATCCTCGCGGACTATGTGGTGCATGGCATAGAGCGGGCCGCGACGGATCATGCCAGCCTGATTCTGATCACGATCGATACCCCCGGCGGTTTGGACAGTTCGATGCGCGCGATCATTCAGGCCATTTTGCGCTCGACGGTGCCAGTCGTCGTTTATGTGTACCCCACCGGATCGCGCGCCGCGTCTGCCGGGTTTTACATTTTGCTTTCCGCGGATATCGCCGCGATGTCTCCGGGAACCGAAACCGGCGCCGCTTCGCCCATCATGGAAATTGGCGGGCAGGTGGTGCAGATTGACGATACCTTGCGCAAGAAAATCGTCAATGATGCGACCGCTTACCTGCGCAGCTACAGCAGCAAGCGCGGACGTAATGTCGATCTGGCGATGACTGCCGTGACGGATGCGAAAGCGTTTAGCGACAAAGAAGCGCTGGATGGCAAGCTGATCGATATCGTCACCGCGTCGAAAGAAGATTTGCTGGCGCAGCTGAATGGCCGGACCATCACGCGTTTCGATGGCACGAGCACGAGTTTGGCGCTGGCGCATCCAGTGGTGAGCCGCTTCGAAATGAGCGGGCGCGAAAAATTTCTGGCGCGCATCGTGCAGCCGGACGTGTTCTTCATTCTGCTGATCCTGGGCGTGCTCGGGCTGTACGTGGAGTTCACGCATCCGGGCGCGTTCGCGCCGGGTGTTATTGGCGGGATCGCGATGGTACTGGCGTTGTACGCGATGCACCTGTTGCCGATCAATTTTGCGGGCGTGCTGCTGATCGCTTTAGCCATGGCCCTATTCATTCTGGAAGCGAAATTTCCGACGCACGGCGTACTCGGAGTAGGTGGAGTGGTCTCGATGGTCCTTGGCGCGCTGTTTTTGATTCGCTCACCGCTAACCGGCATGGGCGTGAGCCTCTGGACCGCGCTGGCGGTGGTGATTCCGTTCGGGATTATCGTGATTATCTTGATGCGTCTGGTGTTGCGCTCCCGGACCTGGAAAGTTTCGACCGGCAAAGAAGAATTGATCGGAGAAGTGGGCGAAGTGCGCGAAACGCTGGGTTCGAGCCAGAATCCGGACAACATGGGTTCGGTTTTCGTGCACGGAGAATTGTGGCGCGCGGCGGCGCGGCCGGGCGAAACTATTCCGGAAGGCGCGCGGGTACGGGTGAAAAAAGTAAAGGGCTTGACGCTCGAGGTGGAACCGCTCGAGTCTCGATCTTAAATATTTCCGAGTTGTTCGCGGTCGTGGTCGGAGGCAGGCGAAATGGATTTTTTCACAATACTTTTGGGCGTGGCGGTTCTGATCTTTCTGTTCTGGCTGGTGAATTCCGTTTACGTGATTAAAGAGTGGGAACGCGGCGTGGTGCTGCGGCTGGGGCGCATGTTGCCCGAAGCCAAGGGCGCGGGGCTGCAGCTGGTATTTTTCCCCATCGACAAGCTCACGCGAATTTCGCTGCGGATTGAAACGCTGGATGTACCGCCGCAAGACGTCATCACGCGTGACAACGTATCGGTAAAGGTAAACGCGGTGTGCTATTTCCGCGTAGTCGACGCCAATCTGGCGCTTTCCCAGGTGCAAAATTACCTGTACGCGACGTCGCAGCTGGCGCAGACCACGCTGCGCAGTTTGGTCGGGCAGTTTGAATTGGACGCCATTTTGAGCGAGCGCGAAAAGGTTAACTCCAAGCTACAACTAATCCTTGACCAGGATACCGAACCTTGGGGTATCAAGGTAACTAAGGTTGAGGTCAAACAGGTCGACATTCCGGAGAATATGCAGCGCGCGATTGCCCGCCAGGCGGAAGCCGAGCGCGAGCGCCGAGCGAAGATTATTCATGCCGAGGGTGAATTTGAAGCTTCGGCCAAGCTGGCGGAAGCCGCCGGAGTTCTGGAAAAAGAACCCGCGGCCATTCAGCTTCGTTATTTGCAGACCTTGACCGAAATTGGCGTGGAGAAAAACACGACGATCGTATTTCCGCTGCCGATTGATCTGATTTCGCAGTGGGTCAAGCAGCTCGGAGGGAAGTAGAGGCGCATGGCAGGGAACGGAAAACGCGGCGGGGGCGACCGGGTACTGGAAAGCCGGCATCTGGTCGGACTCTTTCTGGGAGTGGTTTTGCTGTGCGGCGTTTTCTTTACGCTGGGCTACGTGATGGGCCGCACGCAATTCAGCGGCTCGGTGCACGCGGATCCGGTGCCGAAATATTCGCCTACGGCGACAACACCGGCAAAACCATCTGGCAAAGAAGCCCCAGTATCTTCGGGCGCGGCGAAGCCCGAGACGAAAGATCCGGGGGGGTGCTGGGTAGACGATTGCGGAACCAAGACTGCTGACCGTCCCGAAGTGCAACCGGTGGCCAAGCCGGCCGCGCCGGTTTCTTCAAAATCAGGCAAGACGTCAACTCCCGCGCCGCCAGTCAGCGCCAAACCCGCGGTGGCCAAAGAGCCGGCTCGTTTCCAGGCACCAGCGTTGAACAAGAATTCGATCGTGCTGCAAGTGGCGGCCACCAAGCAGCAGCGCGACGCGTTGGACATGGCCGACATTCTGCAAAAGAAAAGATTTCCTTCATTTGTGGCCAATTCTCCCGCCGACGCTTTTTATCACGTGCAGGTGGGACCCTACGCCGATATGGCTTCGGCGGAATCCGCCAAGCGCGCCCTCGAACAATTGGGTTTCAAGTCTATAATTAAGCATTAAATGAATTTGCCTCGTTACGCGCGAGTGCTGCTCGCCATCGGTAGCGGTGCCGCCCTGGGCCTGGCGTTTCCCAATTACAATTTCTATTTGCTCGCGTGGGTAGCGCTGGGCCTGCTGGTTTTGGCTTCGGCTGGCGCGCCGCTGAAGGAAGCTCCGCTATACGGATTTCTGCACGGGCAGGTTTTTTATCCGGTGTGCTTGCCGTGGGTGGATACCGTGATGCGGCAGTACGGGAATATCGATCCGTGGATTGCCGCGGCGTTTGTGGGATTTATTGGTTTGGTGGGCGGCTTGATCTGCACCATGTTTTCGACGGGCGTGGCGCTGGCTTCGCGTCGGAGCAAATTGCTGGCTTGCGCGATTGCGCCGTTTCTGTGGACTGCGTTGGAATATTTCCGGACAAACATTCCGATTATTGGGTCGTCGTGGGACCTTTCGGGCTATCCGGCCGCGCACAGTCTGGCGCTGCTGCAAATCACCAGCGTTACCGGAATTTATGGGTTGTGTTTTCTGATTGCGGCCTACGGATCGTTGGTGGCGTATGCGGTTTTGGAACGTTCGCGGCGCGGGTGGATGATTGCTGCGGGCGTTACGC
>PMHK01000096.1 GCA_003156635.1 Acidobacteriota bacterium
CGCGCCCTGCTGCTCGCCCCAGAAACGATCGCTCGGCGTGGTTTTGGAAGTAACCAGAATCACCGGGATGTTCGAGTACGATCCCTGGCTCTTCAAATCGCGGCAGGCCTGGAACCCGTTGCGGCGCGGCATCACCACGTCCAGCAGNNGAGCACATCAAGATCACCGACAACGCGATCATCCCGCTCAAGGAGCGCGTCGTCGATCGCTTCTTCGATCTTGGTGGAATCGGAAATCCCCACGGAATGAAATCCGCCCTGCTGCAGCATGGATTGCATCAAGTGAACTTCGGCTTGCGAATCGTCAACAATCAGCACTTTCTTCGACATTGCGCACCTCCCCATGAGTGGCCTAGCGAACAATTGCAAGTCCGCAGCCATGTCCATAGTTCTTTCCGATTTTTGCTTCTATCGCAAAATCGTTTAAATGCAATCGTTTAGCGCGCGGCTCGTCGCGCTAAAATTTGCTGCCCACCACGCGCAGCCCCGATGACGTCTCAGCTTGAGACTCTTTCTCACCGCTCCGCATCTCCGCCGCGAGCGATGAGAATCTCTGCATGATCTCGTTGAGACGCAGCGCCATGGTCTGGATCGTGCGAATTTGATCGTGGCACTCGGTCGAAACTTTGTCGGGCTCGAGCAAAAGCAAATCCGCATTGCCCAACACTGAGGTCAGCGCGTTGTTCACGCTCGGCCGCATTTCGAGCATGTAACGCCCCAGCGAAGCGTGCCGGTGGCTTTCGATTCCCAGTTTTTCCGCGCGTTGCGCGCGAGCCACTGCTTCGCTGCGCCGTAACGCCTCGGTGGCGATCAGAATCAGCGTCGCGATCCAACCATCTTCGCGAGACAAAAATAGCGCGTGCGGATTTTCGGCCACTAAACGCGAATCAGCCGAAGCTTCATGCGAGACGTAAATCGCCGCGGTGGCAGGGTAAGCGCTCAACGACCGCAGGATGGAAGAGGGGCTGACGGTTTGCAGCGGACCGACGATAACCAGGTTATAGTTTGCCGCCGATTGGGCGCGCCACAGATCGCCAGTAGTCACCGTGATTTCCGGCAGACGGCGTTGGGCTTGCCAACGGGCCACCACCGAGCGCGTGAATTCCGTCTCGTCCGAAATGATCAGGACGTTGCTGTGATTCAAGACCGGCTCCCAAGTTTCGGCCTGATCAGGGCTGAAGCTTTTCCGATTCTTCGATGAACGACAGCAGCCGTTTTGTGCTGATCCCCAAGTTCACGGCCGCTTCGGTGTTCTTATCGCGCTTGGCCACTTCCACGCGCCCTTGAAAATATGAAACTTCTTCTTTGGCATGGTTTAACGCGGACGCCAGCCCGTTCAAATCGCCGGAACGCTTGCGTTGGTCCATGGCCACCGCGAGCAAAGCGCGCGCCACCACGGCGCGTCGCAAGTCTTCGGCTTCCTGGTTGCCTTCCGCCACAAACGCGGCGACTTCCCAGGAGGAAAGCAAAACCTTCGTGTCGTGCAGCACGACCGTGGACATCGACCGTCCCCGCGAAGGCGGCGCGGCGATCAATTGTTCCCAAATCGATTCCAGGCATTTGTCGGTGGCGAGTGACGCCGCCGACGCGGAAACTTCGGCTGCGTCGGCCTGGGCGGTCTTGCCTCCGTTCGAAGGCGAAACTTGAACGGATGCGGGCGGCGCAACAGCCGTACCCTGCGAAACTTTTTCCGGCGAGGTGACGGCTGCGCGCGTTGGTTTCTCGGCCACGGCTTTCGGCGCAGCGGCCGCTTCTGCGGTTGATTTTCCGGGTTGGAGCCGCGCCACGGCTTCTTCCAAGTCGGCGCGCAACGCGAGAAGCTGCTCAAACGCGCGGCTGACCGACGTTTCGGTGTAATCCTTGTGAAACGGCTGCTTCCAGTTTTCGCAGTAGTAGCGCAGCTGGGTGGTCGTTTCCGCGGCCGAAAATCCGGCGCGGCGGCAGTCCACCGTCTTCACGCCCCCCGCGTCGAGTGCTTCCACCGCCTGGCGTACCGCGCTCAAATCCGCGTGCAACATGCGGATAAAGGCCCGACGCAGAAGAAAATTGAAACGGCAAAATGCGACCAGCGCCGGCGGTTCGTAAAACGCCGCGCCCACCGACTCTTTCAGCAGGCGCCCCTGTTCCAGCAGGCCGTGCTCCATCATGTCGCGCAGGCTTTCGCAATCCGCCACTTTTTCCAGGATCTGGTCGAGCGGCGCGGCCCATTCCACCCGCGATACGTCCGTCGCGCCCAGCACCGGCTGCAATACTTGCGCGGTGTCCTGCAGGCGAATTTCTTTGCGGTACAACTCTTCGGGCGCGCACAACGCGAAATACTGCACCAGGAGCAGATCGATCTTGTCGCGGTCCGGGGGCGTCTTGGTTTCTTTGCGCAACTGCCGGTGCAGCACGGCGCGCAGCGTCTCGTCGCTGGCGTTCAGAATTTCCGAAGGCAACTGGCGAATCTGGTAGGCCATCACCTTGGCGTCGACTTCGTCCAGCCATTTCAAATCGGTATCGAACGTCTCGCGCGGAGGACGCACCGGTGGCAGCTCCCCGTGCGCGTGCGGCAGCGGAGCCAGATTGAATTGCGTGGCCAGCGCCGCGTACAGCGGGTAGGCGTGGCGTGCTTCGGTCCACTGCGTGGTGAATTCGGCCGGTCCGGAACTAGCTGGAATTTTTAGTGTGGTCATATCCGATTTTGGGCTCATGGTTTTATGATCCAGTTGTTGACTTCCCCTACAAAACGCGCTGCGACTGCCTTGCGGCCTTCGTGATACCGCACCGCCACTACCACCGCGCTGGCGTCCAACGATCCATCTGAATTTACGACTCGTACTCCGTCTTCGAATTCCAGCGGCAAGCCCGAAGAAAAAAGCACTTCGTTCGCGGTCCCGAATTCGATCACGGTTTGCTCCTGCAACGGCCGCATCGCCGTAGCCAGCGTGGTCACCTTCACCGGAATCCGCACCGCTGATGCGCTGGGAAAAAGCTGCGCCAATTTTTCCACGCAGGTTTCGATTTCCCCCGCCTCTGCCACTTTCAATTCGCTAAGCAAATCGGCCCGATCCTCTGCTGCGGTTGATTGTTAACGCTCTCAAAACGAACTATCGGCGAAAGACGGCGAAGCAATCGTTGCCGAGACAGGGATTTAGTCGGTGGATGGATTGCACGAGGACGGCCAAAGCATGAGACGGGCGCGCGGAAGCCAAGCGACTCTGATGATTCGATTTAGCTAACCACGCCGCGGGGAAAAATCTTGAAGGTGTATCAGGATGATACAGATTCGTCTCAATCGCGTTTGCGAATTGAGCCTACAACTCAACTCGGGAATTCTCACGTCGTCTCACGCCACCGCTATCGCGTTACGAAGCGATTTGAATATCGTGGCGTTTGTCGCTGTGTCTCAAAGGAATGTTGTATTGCTTCAGCTTGCGGTACAAAGTGGCGCGGCTGATTCCCAACATGCGACCCGTCAGCGCCTTGTCCCCGCCGGCTTTCTCAAAAACGCGCAGGATGGTCATCCGTTCCAGGTCGGCCAGCGCCGTCGTGGAGACCGCCGCCGCGTCCGATCCTTCGCCGTTCTTATCTTGCAGGTCGCGCAGCGCGGGCGGCAGGTCGCTCGAATCGATCAAATGGTGATCGCCCAGCGCGACTGCGCGCGCGATGCAATTTTCGAGTTCGCGCACGTTGCCCGGCCAGTCGTATTGCAAAAAGCTCTTCATCGCCGCCGGCGTAATTTGAATTCCTTCGCCGGGCGCATAACGATCGAGAAAACAGTGCGCCAGCTGCGGAATATCCGAACGGCGCTCCCGCAAGCTGGGCACATTCACGGCCACGACGTTCAGCCGGAAATACAAGTCTTTGCGGAATTGCCCGTCGCGGTAGCTGACTTCGAGATCGCGATTCGTGGCGGCGATCACGCGCACGTCTACCGCAACTTTTTCGTTGCTGCCCACCGGACGCACTTCTTTTTCCTGCAAGACGCGCAGCAGTTTCGCCTGCAATTCGAGCGGTAACTCGCCAATCTCATCCAGAAAAATCGTGCCGCCATTCGCGGTCTGGAACAACCCAGCCTTGGTTTTCAGCGCGCCGGTGAACGATCCTTTTTCGTGGCCAAATAATTCGCTTTCCATCAGCGTCGGTACCAGCGACCCGCAATCCACCGCAATGAAAGGCATTTGCGCCAACGGCCCGCGATAATGAATCGCGTGCGCCACCAGTTCCTTGCCCGTTCCGCTTTCGCCGGTAATCAAAACCGGCGTTCGCGTCTCTTTCAGCCGCGAAATCATCCGCACCACGTCCTGAATTTTCGCCGAGGTGCCGACAATCCCCTCGAATTGTGTTTCAGTGTTGACCCGCTCACGCAGGAATTGATTCTCGGTGACCAGCCGCACCTTTTCGGCCATGCGTTGCAGCAGTTGGCGCAGGCGCTCCACTCGAAACGGTTTCTCGATGTAGTCGTACGCGCCCTGGCGCATGGCGTCCACCGCGGTCTCGATCGACCCATGCCCGGTCATGATCGCGATTTCCGCGCGCGGCAATATTTCCTTGGTCTTGCGCAGCAAATCGGTCCCCGACAAACTCGGCAGCTTCAGGTCGGTCACCACCAGATCCGGCGGGCTCATCTCCATCGCTTCCAGCGCCGATTCCGCCGTCTCCGCCTCGGAGCAAATGTAGCCGAGCCCCTGGCCCACGGTCATGCACAGCCGCCGTATGCTCTGCTCGTCATCCACAATCAAAAATCGAATTTTCATTTCGTCAGTCATGGTTTCCCAATGGTTTTTTCCACCGCCTCCATCAGCTGATGCAGACGGAATGGTTTTTCCACACACGGCGTGCCCGCCGCAGCCAGCATCGCAATCGTTTCGTCGCTCGCCGTATCGCCGGTAATAAAAATCACCCGCGACGCCATCTCCGGCCGGTGGCGCCGCAGCCAATCGTGCACATCCGCGCCGGTAATTCCGCCTGGCGTGCGAAAATCCGAAATCACCCCGCGAAAATCCTGCCGCGCGAGCAATTGCAAGCCTTCCACCCCGGACGATGACGAAGTCACCTGATACCCATTGCGTTCCAGCGCCAGCCGCACAAAAGTCGCCACCGACGATTCATCCTCGATCACCAGGATGTGCGAATGCGTCGAGGGCGAGGCGCTACTCGGGCTCATTTCGCGGCGCGCTGCGGTCTGCGATTCGCGACTCATTCCTTGGCCCGCTCCAACCTCGCAGCCGAATGCAAAATCGTCGCCGTCTCGGCTATCGGCAGCCGCACCACAAAGGTCGAACCGAATCCGTCCGTATTGTTGCGCGCGATAATCTCGCCGTTATGCGCGCGGATAATTCCGTAGCAGATGCTCAGTCCGAGTCCGGTGCCCTTCCCCACTTCCTTGGTGGTAAAAAATGGATCGAAAATTCGATCCATCTTTGAAATTCCGGGGCCGTTGTCCCGGAAACTCACTTCTACCTGGCCATTTTGATGGCTCGTGGAAATTTTAATTTTCCCGGCGCGCCGGGTCTCCTGCACCGCGTCGTACGCGTTGTTAATGATGTTCAGAAACACCTGCTGCAGCTGGCTGGGATCGCCAATCACCGTGGGCAGCTCTTCCACATATTCCTCGGTAAGTTCCACGCCATGATTCGAAAAATCGTACGCGCGCAACTTCATCGTCTGCCGCAAAACGGAATTAACCTGCAAGGGTTCGCGCTGCGCCGGCATCTGCCGCGCAAAGCTCAGCAAATTCTGCACAATCACCCGGGTGCGTTGCGCCTCCTGCAGGATGACCCGCAACTCTTCCTTGGCCTCGCCGGGAATTTCCGGATTTTCCAGCAGCAGATCGGTGAAACCCACAATGGCGGCCAGCGGATTATTCACTTCGTGCGCCACGCCGGAAACGAGCTGCCCCAGCGCCGCCATTTTTTCCGTATGCATCAGCTTCGATTGCAGATCCGACGCGTCGGTGATATCGGTCATCACCACCACGATGCTGTTGATGTCGCCCAATTCGTCGCGCATCGGGCTCACGCTCACCGAAAATTGCCGCGCCAGCCCGCCTCCGCCACGAAAAAATGGAATTTCCAGATTGTCCAACGCCGCGCCATGCAGCGTCCGCTCCAGCGCCTCCACCAGCAGCGGCTGTCGCGCCGCGGGCACCATCTCGACCAGCGGTCGCCCCAGCAAATCTTCTTCGCGGTAGCCCGATTCAAAACAGCGCCGGTTGGCGTAACTGATCAGCCCGGCCGTATCCAGCACCAGAATCATGCTCTGGGTGTTATTCAGGATGTTTTTGTTGAAATCGCGCTCGCGCCGGTAGCGCCGCTCCGCCACGCGCCGGTCGGTGATGTCCTTCATGACGTGGATCGTGCGCAGATCTTTAGGCCGCGCATCTTGAATGCGCGACGAAGAAACCAAAAAGGTTCGATCCTCACTCTCGTGCACGAACTCTTCGTGAAATTCCTTCGGGTTCCGGCAGAACATGCAGCGCCCGTCTTTGCTCGCCGCCGCCAGAATCGTCAGCCCGCTCATTTCTTGGCCCACGAGCTCAGCGGGCTTGTGACCCAGCACGTCGGCCAGCGCTTGATTCAGGCGCAGCACCCGATTATTCGCGTCGTGCACGATAATAAAATCTGAAATCGCGTCGAAATCCTCGACCCACTGCTTGCGCGATTGTTCCACCCGCGAGAAAAGCCGAATATTTTCCAGCGCCACCGCCGCGTGCCCGGCCAGCGCTTCCAGCATCTGCCGCTCGATATCCGCCAACGGCCGCGCCAGATCAATCAGGCAAAGCATTCCGAGTAATTCATTTTCGCCGCCACTCAGCCGGGCAATCACCACCTGCGCCCAGCCCAGAGTCTCCGCCAACCCGCGCCCCAGCAGAATTCCAGCCGGACCTTCCGATAACTCAGCTCCGGGCGCATCAGCGCGCTCCGCCAGCACCGTCGCCAAACGATGTTGGGTCATTGGATCCCAGCGTTGCGCCGGTCCTTCCAATGCCGCAATCTCCCAATTATTTTCGTGGCGTAACGCAACAACTGCCGCGCGCGCTCCGAGCATTTCCGCGGCGCGCACCGCAAGCCGCTGCGAAAATTCCGGAGTTCCCAGCGAAGGATTGAGTTCCAGGGTCGTGGCGGAGAACTGCGCCAACAATGACTCGAACGAGCCATCGGGACGAGCCACGACTTCACGAGTTCGCTTCAGCGCACGCATGGAGGTTTAGGGGGCTTGCGCGCCTTTTATGCCTGTACTGCAATGAACTTACGGCGGCATCTCAAAATGAGCCAATGCTTTTGCGACGGCAGGTGCCCTAACCAGCAATCTCAAACCGTCGCAACCTGAGACGCCCTGCTGCGCGCCGCCCTTGGTTTGAGACAAATCAAGCTCGCGCGCACCGGAAGCTCCAAAGCCACCTAGCAACGTAACATCCATGGTATCAATCAGATGCAGGTAAATCCCTGCAGCTCGACTCACTCTAAAAATATAGCTATCCCCGTGGCATTCACCGTGCAATTTCGTGCTCGGGGAGTTCTCTCAAAAAGAGGTGAGGCCCGCATGAGATCGAAGCCGTCAGTTTTCACGGTCGCGATGTTTCTGGCGTTGGTCAGCTCGACTTTGTGCCTGCACGTTGCGAAAGGCCAGGAGGCCGCTGCCACCGGCACCACGGCCAGAAAAACGAAAACGAAAATTACGCCCGAGTACCCGGCGTTGGCGCGCCAGATGAACGTCAGCGGCAAAGTAAAGCTGGAAATCACCATCGCGGCGGATGGTCACGTCATCAGCGCCCGAACCATCGGGGGCAGCCCACTGCTGGTCGGCGCCGCCACGGACGCTGTGAAGAAATGGCGCTACGAGGCCGGAGCGAAAGAATCGACCGAGATCGTGGAATTCAATTTTTCTGACAAGAATTGAGCGGCCGGCGGTGCTCGGCCCGGCGGTTCAGATGGCAAGGGAGTGGAGGCGCTTTCATGACGATCGGTAAGAAGCTCTATCTTGGTTTCGGCGCCATTCTGGCGATCATGTTGGTCTTATTCATCGTCAACATTTTCACCGTGCGCCGCGAATACAACGCGCGCGCGACGGTCCGCGACACCTTGGCCAACGTACAGACTATCGAGGCCGTGCGCCTTCAGATGATGGCCGACCGGCTCTTCCTTGGAAATTATCTGCTCAGCGGAGATTTGCGCGATGAAGATCGCACCAACAAAGGCGTAAACGACCTACTCGCCACGCTGAAAGACGCGGAAAGCAAAGTCACCGACATCAACCTCCGCGCAGCGCTGAGCCAGGTGGACGAGAACGAACGCGGTTGGTCCGAAAATTTTGCCAAGCCCATGATGGCCAAGCGCCATCAAGTCGATTCCGGCGACGCTACTGTTTCCGATTTGCAGATTTATTATTTGCAGCACGATCCCGCTTCGTGGGTCACCAAGTCTTCCACCGCGCTCGACGAGGCCGACAAAGCCGTCCGCAAATCTCTGGACGATTCAAATGCTTCCGCGCAGAGCGCTACGTCGTGGAGCACCGGAATCACCACCGCCGGCACCTTACTCGCGATCCTCCTGGGAGCATTGGTTGCATTTAAGACCGCTCAGACCATCAAAGAACCTCTGTATCACTTAATTGAAGTGGCCCAGCGCATCGCCGAAACCGGCGACCTGGATCAGTCTATCGATATCAGCCGAACCGATGAGGTAGGACTGCTGGCCCAGAACTTCAACAAGATGGTCGTGCACCTCAAGGACATGGCTGCCGTCTCCGCGGCAATCGCTGAGGGCCAACTCTCTGTGACCGTGCAACCGCGTTCGCAGCAGGACACCATGGCTCGCGCCTTCGCCCAAATGACCCGCGGCCTTCGCGAGATGGTTCGCCAGGTTCGCGACAGCGCCGCGCAAGTGGCCAGCGGCTCCGGACAAATGGCCGGCGCCTCCGACGAATCCGCCAAAGTCAGCGTGCAGGCGGCTTCCGCGATCGACGAAGTGACCTCCACCATGCACGAAATGAGCATCAACGTGCAGAACGTGGTCAAGAACACGCAGGTGCAGGCCTCCAGCGTCGCCGAAACTTCCGCGTCGATCGATCAGATGGTCACTTCGATTCAACGCGTCGCCGATACGGCGAAATTGCTGGTCGATATTTCGCACCGGTCGCGCGAAGAAGTTCAAACCGGCATGGTCACCATGGATAAGGCCACTGCCGGGCTGAACCGCACCAGCCACGCGATTCAATCGTCCTCCGAGATTATCGACGTGCTCGGCCGCCGCGCAGACGACATCGGTAAGATCGTAGAAGTCATCGACGACCTCGCCGAACAAACCAACCTGCTGGCGCTGAACGCGGCCATCGAAGCGGCGCGCGCCGGCGAGCACGGGCTTGGTTTTGCCGTCGTCGCCGAAGAAGTCCGCAAGCTGGCCGAAAAATCCACGCAGTCCACTAAGGAAATTTCCGAATTGATCCTGGGCATCCAGAAAGAAGCGCGCGAAGCCGTGGACAACATGGAAAAGAGCACTTCCATGGTGCAGGAAGGTCTGCTGCTCAACAAAGATCTGAGCGTGGCGCTGGAAAAAATCTCCAACGTCGTGTCCGAGGTTTACAAGTTCTCCCAGGAAATCGGTGCGGCCACCATGGAGCAATCCAGCGGCTCGTCGCAGATTGCCAAAGCCACCAACCGGCTCACCGAAATCACCCAGGAAATCAATTCGTCGGTCGAAGAGCAAGCTTCCGGCTCTCAAGCTGTCGTGCGGGCCATGGAAAAAATGCGCGAACTGGTGCAGCAATCCACTTCGAGTTCCACCGAGCTGGCCGCGACCGCCGAACAGATGTCGAAACTCTCGCGCGTGCTGCTCGAATCGATGGACCGCTTCGCTCTGGACGAAGCATCGTCGGATGGCCGCCGCAACTTTGGTCGCCGCCATTCCGGCAACTCTTCGGAATCCGAACGCGGCGCGCACGACTACGCCGAACTCGTCCGGGCCTAAGGAATAACGAGCGACATGGACAAGGATATTCAAGTCGTCGGCCTGCGCATCGGCCGCGAAACATTCGGAATCCCGATCGGCATGGTTCGCGAAATCGTGCGCGTGCCGGAGATTACGTCCGTGCCAAACGCCCCCGACTATATTGAGGGCGTGATCAATTTGCGCGGCCGTATCGTTCCGGTGGTGGACTTGCGCAAGCGTTTCCGGGAAGTCGTCGCCGCACCCAACAAAAAGAACCGGATTGTAGTGGTGGAACTGGACGGCCGGCCTATTGGGCTGATCGTCAATTCCGCGTCGGAGGTCCTCAAGATTCCGCCTTCGGAAATTGAAGCGCCGCACGCGGTATTTCAGGAAGGCGAATTGAATTACATCACCGGAGTCGGCAAGATCCGCGGACGGCTGGTGATCCTGCTCGATTTAAGCCGGATTCTTCAGCGCGGCGAATTGCGGCGGCTGGATGAAGTGGCCGAAACCGCGGCGCCGGTGCCAGTTGGCGCCACGTCGAAACGATGAAGAACCACATGCACGTGCTTTCTAACGAGGAAGAATGTCCACACTGACCACTCCAGTCCCACTGACTGAGCCCGAACTCAAGCTCCTGCAGACTCTCGTCTATCAAGAATGTGGCATGTATTTCGATGAGCGGCGCACGCACTTCCTGCGCGATCGCCTGCAGCGCCGCCTGAAAACCTGCCAGATGGATTCGTTCTATTCCTATTACCGGCTGCTCACCAGCCGCGAAGGCAAGCAGGAACTGGTCGCACTGCTGGAAAACTTAACCGTCAACGAAACCAGTTTTTTTCGCATCCGTCCGCAGCTCGAACTTTTCCAGAAATACGTGCTCGAGACAATTCTGAAACGCAAACAGGAACGCCGCGACTTCACCCTGCGCATCTGGAGCGCCGGCTGCTCCACCGGCCAGGAGCCCTACACGCTCGCGATTCTCATCAGCGACGCGCTGGCCTATTACTACCTGCGGAATCCTCTGCCGTTCGAGATGCCTTCGCCGAAGCCATTGATTCCCCCGCCCTGGAAAGTCGAAATCATCGCCTCGGACATTAATTATTCGGCGTTGCTCACCGCCCAACAGGGCGTGTACACCGAAGCGCAGATGGACACCGTGGATTACACCTGCCGCCTGCGTTATTTCGACAAAGTCGGCGACAAATACGCGGTGAAAGCCGCGCTGAAGAGCCTGGTGCAATTCGACTTTCACAATCTGAAAGCCGAATACCTGCCGCAGCGCAACGACGTCATCTTCTGCCGTAACGTCATGATTTATTTCGACGAAGCCGAGCAGAAGCGCCTGATCGAAAAATTCCACAGCTGCTTGAACCCGGACGGCTGTTTGTTCGTCGGTCACGCCGAGAGCCTTTTCGGCCTGACCAAAAAATATCAAATGGTGCACCAGAACAACGCCACCGTGTACCAGCGACTCGAGGCCGCTCAGTGACATTTTTGCCCGACGATCGCGCCGACGAACTTCGCGACCTCTTCTTTGAGAGCGCCGCCGAAATTCTGCAGGCCATGAATGAAGCCGGTCTGGCGCTCGAAAGCCGCCCGGGCGACGCCGGGAGTCTGCGCAGCGTCCGGCGTGCGGTGCACACTTTGAAAGGCGATTCCGCGGCTTGCGGCTATCGCGAGCTCAGTGAACTGGCTCACGAACTCGAAGACGTGTTGAGCCCCACGCTCGTCCGCGATAATTCCGGACTCATCGCTGAAGTGGTGCTGACCGCCGCCGACACCTTCCACGAAATGCTCGCGGCGTATCGCAATAATCTCCAGCCGCCCGATGGCGCCGCGCTCCGCGAATATATCCGGCGTCTGCTGCGCAAGCCGGCCACCGGACGGCAGGAAGAAGCGCCCGCGGCCGCCGTAGCCACCTTTGCCTGGACCGAATACGAACGCCTCCTGATTTCTGAAGCTTTCCGGCGCCAGGAAAAAGTCTTTCAGGTCGCGCTGCATCTCGCCAAGGAATCGCTGCTTCCGGCGGCCGCTTTTCAACTGGTGAAGAAAGCCCTGGAAGGTGCGGGCAAGGTTCTCGCCCTCCGCCCCGAAACCGGCGACGAAATCGTCGAAGGCGGACTGATCGAAGCCGCGATTTCCAGCCCGAAATCATCCGACTGGATCCAGCAGCGCTGCCAGGTTCCTTCGGTCGTCGCGCGCATTGCCGTTTCGCCGTTGGCGCAAGTCGAAACTGCGCCGCGCGACGTGCTCGATATTCTCGTCGAATCCGAAGCCGCCGCGGTTGCCGCCGAAGTCACCGGCGATCTCTCCGGCCGTGATCCTCGCCACGACGAATCCACCGAAGATCCATCCGCGGCCATCGGCATCGCACATGCCACATCCGAAAATACCATTCGCGTCGACGCCAGCCGCATCGACACCGTGATGAATCTGGTCGGTGAGCTGATCATCGGAAAATCCATGCTGCAACGCGCCATCGCCGAATTCGACCGGCGCTTTGCTAAAGATGCGCTGTCTCCCAAATTTGCCGACGCCCTCGGTTTGCAATCGCGCATTCTGAACGAGCTGCAAAAATCGGTGATGAAAATCCGCATGGTCCCGGTCGAACAATTGTTCCGCCGCTTCCCGCGCGTCGTTCGCGACGTCGCGAAGTTGCGCAACAAGGACATCGGCCTGGAAATTGCCGGGCAGAACACCGACCTCGACAAGGGAATTCTGGACGCGCTCGCCGAGCCGCTCGCCCACTTGATCCGCAATGCCGCCGACCACGGTATCGAATCCGCCGCCGAACGCACCGCTGCCGGAAAATTCGCGCGCGGCACGGTATCGCTCGACGCCTATCACAAGGGCGATCAGGTCGTGATTGAAGTCGTGGACGATGGCCGCGGCATCGATCGCGAAAAAGTGATTCGCGCGGCGATCAAGCGCGGCATCCTGAAGGAAGAAGATCGCGGCCGCCTCAACGAAGCCGAAGCGCACAATTTGCTTTTTACTCCCGGCTTCAGCACCGCCGACGAAATCACCGAAATTTCCGGCCGCGGCGTCGGACTCGACGTCGTGAAAGCCGCTCTCGACAATCTGAAGGGCAACATCGAGATTGAAAGTGAAGTCGGTAAAGGCACCACCTTCCGCCTGATGGTTCCACTCACTCTGGCCAGCATCCAGGCACTCTTGTTCCACGTGGCCGGCCGCCTCTACGCCGTGCCGATTTCTTCCGTTGTGGAAATTACCCGGCTGTCCGAAGGCGATGTGCACAGCGTGGACGATCATGAAGTCTTCCAGCTTCGCGAACAGGTCCTCACGCTGGTGCGCCTCGAACGCCTCGAATCCAAACGCCAGGTCAAGGAACACCCCCAGCGCACGTTCGTCGTCGTCATTGGCNNGGCGAAGAAGAACTGGTCATCAAAGCGCTCGAAGACGAACTGATCACTTCGCCGATGGTCAGCGGCGCTTCGATCCTGGGCGATGGTACGGTCGTCTTGATTTTGAACGTTTCCGCCGTGGTCGCGCATCTCTCGCGGATCCCTGCTGTGGGAGCCATCGCATGAGCAAGAAAATCCGCGTGCTGGTGGTCGACGATTCGGCGTTGATGCGCAAGCTGATCCCGCAGGTCTTGCAGCGCGATCCTTCCATCGAAGTCGTCGGCACCGCTATGGATGGCGCCATCGGCCTGAAGAAAATCGACGAGTTGCACCCGCACGTCGTCACGCTCGATATCGACATGCCGCGCATGGACGGCATCGAAATGCTGCGCCAGATCACCCGCAAGCATCGCGTTCCGGTCATCGTGGTCAGCGCCCAGACCGACGCCAGCGCCTCAATCACCTTGCGTGCCTTGGCCTTCGGCGCATTCGACTTTGTCACCAAGCCCCAGGACGCGGGACTAGGCCGGCTCGATCAAATCGCCACGGAACTCGCGCAAAAGATCAAAGGCGCGGCAGCTTCGGGTCCCCCGAAGATGATCATCACTGTCCCGACCATCAAATCGAAGACGCCGCGGCGCACCACCATGCCCTCCGGCCCCTCGGTGATCGTCGCAATCGGCATCTCCACCGGCGGCCCCAACGCGCTCCAATATGTTTTTTCGCAGATGCCCGAGAATTTTCCGGGCTGCATCGTCGTGGTTCAGCACATGCCCGAAGGTTTCACCCAGATGTTCGCCAAGCGCCTGGACGAATCTTCCGCGCTGGAAGTGAAAGAAGCTCAGTCCGGAGATTTGCTCCTCGCCGGCCGCGTGCTGATTTGTCCCGGCGACCGCCACATCAAAGTCCGCAAGATGGAACACGGCAAAATCGCCATTCTCGTCGACCAGCCGCGTGTAAACGGCCACCGTCCCTCTGCGGACGTCCTGTTCAGCTCCGTCGCCCAGGAATTTGGCAGCAATGCCGTCGGAGTTTTGATGACCGGCATGGGTGAAGACGGCGCTGCGGGTTTAGGCGCACTGCAGGCCGCCGGCGCCATCACTGCCGCGCAAAGTCCCGATACCTGCGTCGTCGACAGCATGCCGCGCTCCGCTATCGAACGCGGCTTCGTTTCCAAAATTGTCACGTTGCCCAATATGGCGTCCTTCCTGCAGACAGTCTGCTCGACGGACCGCCCCAGGATTGAACCGGCCGACGCAAATTCTGCTGCGCCCGCCGTCGCCGGTGAACCGAGTTCCGCATCAAGGAGATAAGTTATGAAACAGTTCGAAGCACTCACCCGAAAAAAGGACAACCAGGCGGTCCGTTACCTGGTGGTGGACGATTCCGTCTTCGCCCGCAAGAGCCTGGCGAAGATGGTCGAATCCTTCGGCGGGAAAGTGGTCGGTGAAGCAGGCGACGGCTGCACCGCCATCACCGAATACGCCCGCACCATGCCGGACCTCGTCTTGATGGACATCACCATGCCGCAGATGGAAGGCATCGAAGCCGTCGAGCGCATCGTCAATGAACATCCCGACGCGCGGATCGTCATGGTTTCTTCCGTCGGCTATCAGGACAACATTCTCGCCGCCTTGCAAAAAGGCGCGCGCCATTTCGTGCAGAAGCCGGTCAAGCCCGACGCGCTTTACGAAATCATTCGCTACGTTTTGAACGACGACGGCGTCACCGCCACGGTCGGCGCCGGGGAGCAATCGCGATGAGGATGGATCTGATTCAGCCTTTCATTGGTTCGCTCGATACCGTGCTGGCGGAAATGATGAAGACGCCGCCGAAAATCGTGGATCTCACCATGGAAGAAGACGGCTACCGCAAGAAGGGCGCCGCCGCGCTGGTGTGCTTTCGCGGCCAGGTGGAAGGCCGCGTCATTCTGGATATGGAGCCGCGCGCGGCCGCACACGTCGCCAGCATTCTCTCCGAAGGCGAAGTGGATCCTGCCGAGCCGCTGGTGCTCGAAGCCGTCTGCGAGCTGGCCAACATGGTCATCGGCAACGCCGTCACCCAGTTAAATGACAAAGGATTCGAATTTAAAGTTTTCCCGCCGGAACGCGTCACCCAGGATCAATTCGAAAAAGCCGGCCAGGATTCCGAAGCGACCATTTTGTGCTTCGAGACTCCCAGCGGCAACGTGCATCTGAACATCTCGATGCAATATCACCAGCGCCGTGCGAACGAACGCCTGCCGGTGGCCGTCGTCTAAGATTTGCTCTCGGGGAGTATCGCAGCGGACGCTGCGGATTTATTTTTCAGGCAATCCCGGCCGGCGGTATTCCACGCCGTGACGAAATAATCCCGCCTTCGGAATTTCTTCCGAATACACCACGCTGGACGGCAGAAAAATATTCGCCGCCTCCGGCGAATACGGCACCGCTACGTCGATTTTTGTCCCTGCGTCATACCGCCTCTTGCTCCGGAAACACATGCCCACCGGGGAAATATCCTCGCACACCGCCAATTCGTCGTCGGAGTTCGCCTCGCGAATGCATGCCGTCAGGCGCGTCTTCATCCTCAGCCGGGTTCGCTCCCGCTGATCTCCTCCGGGCGGAATTTCATCGGCGGTCTCCGCCGCTCGGCGGCCGCGCGGTGTCCGCAACGCCAGTTTCTTCTCATTTTCGTGGGGAGCCTGCGTCCAGGTGCTCGGCACGCCACAGGTCTTGCACAGCCGCGCGATGCCGCGCGTGGTCTCAAATCCCCGCAGTTCCAGTTCATTCAGATAAACCACTTCGCGGCTGCGGCAGTAAGTACATTCCAGCAGCATCCGCGCCACGGCTTCTTCCGATTCGGCGATCGGCGGAAATTCAATGTTCCAGATATCGCTTTGCGGCTCCAGAATCTCCACGCCGTACACAAACCCTTCTTTCTGCAATCCGAATTGCCCCACGATGCGCACCTGGGTATGCCGGTGCGCCTCCAGCGGCGCCATGCGGCGAATCTCGATGCGCTGGTCGGGCCGCAGGTCGCGGTCCAGCAGGATCACTGCCCCGGTGCGGTTAATCTGCATTGTCCGCGCCGGACCCGTGAATTCCTGCTCGTTGATGTCCTTCCCTGACGCTTCCAGAAGCAGAGTCAAGGAAACCCGATCGCTGCGACGCTGCGCGGCGCTTGCCATGCAATTCCTCCGGCTAAGAAGCTAAGATGCCCCGGAAGCCAAGATATCATAATGCTGTTACCCGTTGGCTTCTCGGCATCGCCGCGTTCTTCAATCGCTAACTTCGACTCCGGAGGGTTATCATCATTTACGCTCAACCACATTTTGCGGAGACTGCGCGCTTAAGTCGCTGGATATGTCTACGTCAATAAGCGCGATCCGGCCACGAACCCGCGGTTCTGGACTGCGGTGCGCCATGCTGCTTTTTATTCTGGGATTTCTTTGCGCCGCGAGCGCGCCGGCGCAGACTTCGCGCCTCGAAGGTGTAGTGCACGACGCTACCGGCGCTTCCGTTCCCGGCGCTAAGATTCAACTGGCCGCAAATTCCTATTCCGCGTCCACCACTACCGATTTTTCCGGCGCCTTTGTTTTCGAAAATATTCCTGACACCTCGGGGGCTCTCACGGTTTCCGCCGCCGGGTTCGGCGCTGTAACCCAGCCATGGACCGCTTCCGCCGATCATCGCGCGCAGATCGAAATTACTCTTCAGCCGGCGACCGTAAATCAACAAGTTCAAGTCACCGCCAATCGCGCCGCCACATTGCTGGCCGATGTCCCGGTCAGCGATCTCGAACTCACTCGCGACGACCTGCAAAATACTCCGGCACTAACGCTCGACGACGCCCTGCGTCAGGTCCCGGGCTTTAGCTTGTATCGTCGATCGAGCAGCCGGGTCGCAAATCCAACCACTCAGGGAATTTCGCTGCGCGGCCTGGGTGCCAACGGCTCCAGCCGCGCGCTGGTGCTGCAGGATGGAATTCCGCTCAACGATCCGTTCGGCGGCTGGGTGTACTGGGATCGCGTTCCCACCGAATCGGTTTCGAGCGTCGAAATCGCGCAGGAAGGCGCCTCCAGCCTCTACGGCAGCGAAGCGCTGGGCGGCGTGGTCCAGTTTATTTCCCGTCCCGCGGAGCCCGCCGGAATTTCGCTGGAGACTTCTTACGGAAATCAAAACACTCCAGACCTTTCGTTGTGGGCCAGCGGCGAAAAAGACGGATGGATCTCCTCCTTCACCGGCGAAGTCTTTCATACCGACGGCTACATCCTGATCCCGGCCGACGATCGCGGGCCGGTCGATACCCAGGCGGGTTCCGAACATGGCACCGCGGACCTGATGATCGGACGC
Source organism: Acidobacteriota bacterium (assembly GCA_003156635.1). Taxonomy (GTDB): domain Bacteria; phylum Acidobacteriota; class Terriglobia; order Acidiferrales; family UBA7541; genus Palsa-295. The sequence continues at coordinate 17,613 of PMHK01000096.1, forward strand.
AAAATCGGCCAGGACAGCCTGATCTTCGCGCGCGGTTCGTACCTCGACGAAACTCGGCAGAATGGCACACCGTTGCAAACCAACGACACCAAACTCGGCCAGGGCGTCCTCGGAGCCAATCTTCAGCTCGGTTCCTACGGGGCTTTAACCCTGCGGTTCTACGCCGACATTCAAACCTACCATCAGGGATTTTCGTCGGTCACGTCGGTTGTCACCAATCGTGACACCGAAACCCAGACGGATTTGCAGACCGTTCCGGCCCAGGGCGTCGGCGGTTCCGCCGTCTGGTCCAAGCAAATTGGAAAACGGCAAACGATCGTCGCCGGTTTCGACGACCACGAAGAAATCGGCGCCAGCCACGATATCCAATTCACCGCGGGTATTCCGTCTGCGAATCAGTCCTCCGGCGGGCGCGAGCGCACCGTGGGGTTTTTTGGCGAAGACTTAATCCAGATCACTCCGGGTTGGTTTCTTTCGCTCAGCGGCCGCGTGGACCACTGGAGCAATTACGACGCGTCGACCATACGCATACCCATTAGCACCGGAATGCCCTCCGACGTCGAATTCGCCGATCGCTCGCAGAACGCCTTCAGCCCGCGCGCCACTCTGCGCCACCAGATCAATTCCAACATTTCCTGGGACGCTTCGGTGTATCGCGCCTTCCGCGCGCCCTCACTGAACGAACTGTATCGCTCGTTCCGCCAGGGCAACACCCTCACCAATTCGAACGCGGCGTTGACTGCCGAGCATCTCACTGGCGGCGAGACCGGCATCGCCGTAAACACTTTGCAGCGCCGGCTGGTCTTTCACGGAACATTTTTCTACAACCAAATTGTGGATCCGGTGGCTAACGTAACCTGCACCGCCGTAGCCACGCCGATCCCGATTTGCCCGGGACCGATTCCCAACACCATCGTGCGCGTGCGCGACAATCTAGGACGCACCAGCGCTCCGGGATTTGAAGTCGGGGCCACCGGCCACATCACGCGCGATTTCGAACTCTCCGTGGCCTACCAGTACGTCGATTCCCACGTGATCAGCTTCCCGGCCAGCCCCGCGCTAGTCGGACTCTGGATCGCCGAGGTTCCGCACAATGTGCTGACCTTTCAGGGAATTTATTCGAACCCGCACCTCGCCACGATTTCGGTTTTCGGCCGCATGGTCGGCAAACAATTTGACGACGACCTGAATACCTTCCCGATGGGTCGGTATTTCGTGTTGGATGCCTCGGCTTCGCGCAGCATCGGGCACGGCGTGGAATTATTTGCGGCGGTGGAAAATCTCTTCAACGTCCAATACGAAACGGCCGCGACCCCGATCCCGCAGCTGGGCTTGCCGATCGCCGGTCGTTTCGGCTTTCGCTACCAATTTCCAAAGCGCTAGTTTTTAGTGGGTGGTTAGTTCCGGCGACGGATATTCCGGCAGTTTGGCGTTCTTCCGGTCCGTTCGTTTCACTTCCAGTTCATCGAACAGCACCGAAGGGCAGATGATCGTGGTCGGAACGCTGCCTCCACGATTGCTCACCAGCGGATCGCTTCCAGCGGCGATTAAATTATTGCGCAAAGTCCGCGTATCCAATTCGTTAAAAACCGCGCCGCGCACCAGTTCGTCGTGCCCGTCGCTGACGTAGATGCGGTAAAGCAAGCGAGGATTATCCCCCGCCATGGTTTCCACGTAGTAGCCATAGGGCTTGCCTTGCTGCTTGCACATCTCGATCAATTTCTTCTTCAACTCATCCTTGGTCACCGGATCTTTGATCTTCACGAAAAAATTTCCGATGTTCGGGGAAGGCGCCTGGCCCGGCGCGGCTCGCCCGTGCCCATTCGACGCCGGAAAATCGCGAATCGGCATCCGCCCGATAAGATAATCGACCAAAATCCCATCGGTAATCAGCGGCACCGCCGAAGCCTTCACGCCTTCCTGATCGATTTCGTAGCTCCCCACCAGTTGCCGTCCGTCGAAAGTCTTCAACGTCGGATCGTCGGTCACCGAGATGAACGTCGGCAGCACGCGCCCCTTATAGTTCGACGAATATTCTCCGATCGTGCGCGCCGACTCGCCCGGTTTGGGGCGAATCCCCAGAACATTCTGCGCCACCAGCTGCTCGAAAACGTCGCTGGCCGCGTCGTTGGAGAACAAAACCGGCCCGCGGTAGTCCTCTTCGACCATCGGCGCATCAGCCAGAGCTTGCAACGTCGCCAAAGTTTTCCCAGCATCGGCCAGGAATTTCGCCGGCGACGGCAGTTCGTTCGCGGTTCTTTCCACGAAGAACGGCGTCCGGCCGACTTTCATCCCGTCGGTCGATTGCGTCTCCGCGCCAATCTGCATCGTGTACACCGTATAGCCCTGCCGCGTGCTGGTGCCTTCGGTATTCACAAAATATTCGTTCACCGCCCGAAAACGCAAAAATCCATTGACCGCTTGAATTTTCAGATTGGTGCGGTACAGATCGGTGGCCTTCTCGATCGTTTCTTTCCACGGTGCGGGAGTGAAATCGAGTTTCGCCAGCGGACCGACGTACTCCAACGGCGTCGCCTTCGCAAAATCATCAAAAGGTTGATCGGCGGTGTATTGGCTCAACAACGCTTTCTTCGAAGCCAGCGCTTCGTTCGCCGCCTTATATGCGGCGTCGGTGGCCAGCCACAATTCGCGGCGGATTGCGATCGGATCGTTATCGAGCGGCGCGTAATCCACGATGCCCAACCCCGGACCGTAGTAGCTGTCCAGCTTGTAATCGCCGACTCGGACCACCACCCGCGCACTCCGTGCGTGAATTTGCTGGTCCTGCCGCAGCGAACCAAACGCTGATTCCGCGGTCCACTCTTCGACATCCGCGATCCGGTACTCGATGTAGTACGGCGCCGCGACATTGTCCATTTTCAGTTGCGACTTCGATCGATCCAGCTCCTCGCGCATCGCCTTCAGCACCGGATCGGCCGCTACTTCCGCGGAAACCGCCTTCGTCGATGGCGCTGGCGCCACTGCCGCTTTTTCCTGCGCGGCCATTCGCGGCGCGAAGATGGCCAGAGAAGTCATTCCCAAAATTCCCGAAACAGCCAGCAATCGGAATTTCCGTCGGAGGGTTGCGTTCATGACTTCCCTCCCTGCGCGCTGGCCTTTGCCGCAGCGCCACCCGCATCCGGAGGTGGCAAAATCGGCGGCCGGTCCGTGCCGCGCTTGCGCTTTTGCACTTCGATCGTGCTGAACAGCATCGACGGCGCCGCCGCCGAAACCGGCACTTGCCCCGACTCCGCGCCGCACACTCCGTTGAAAACCTGCAACGTATCTCCGGTGACCATAATATTGTTCAGCGAAAGCAGCGGCGTACCCACGATATCCACGCCCCGCACCAGTTCATCCGGCCGGCCATCCGCGTACACCCGATAGACCATCACCGGCAGCACCTGAAAGGCCTGCGGCAAGGCGCGCTGGGTCAACGTGAATCCACCCTGAATATCGTCGAAATACAATCCATACGGTTTGCCTTGCTTCTTGATCTCGTCGATGAATTTCTGCCGCACCTCGGAATCCTTCACCATGTTCGTCGAGGTCACGATCAGATTTCCTTGGCGCCCCGTGGCCATCAACCCCGGCTGCCGGCGTCCGTGCCCATTGGAATGATCGAAGCCCTTGATCGGCATGCGCGACATCAGGAAATTTTTCAGTATGCCGTTTTCCACCGCCACCACTCGCTGCGCCGGCACGCCCTCGTCGTCGTAATCGTAGTAACCCGCCAGCTTCGTGCCATTCAATTCCTTCAACGTCGGATCGTCGGTCACGCTCAGAAACGCCGGCAGAATCAGCTGATTCACTTTCTTGGTGAACGTCTGGCCTTCATTCTCATCACGTTGTCGATGCCCTTCCAAACGGTGCCCCAGCACTTCGTGGAAGAACACCGCCGCCGCCCGCCCCGACAGCATCGCTGGCCCAGCGTACGGATCCGCCGAAGGCGCCGCCCGCAACGCTTTCAAATCCGCGGACATCTTCGCCACTTTCATTTCCAGTTCCGCGTCGCCCGGCAATTGCTCGGTGGTTGGCCCTTGGTACGACTCCACGCGCAACAATTCCGTGCCGTCATCCGCGCGCGTTTCCGCCTGAATTACCAGCCGCAACATCGCCGCCGGACGCACCAGCGCCGTACCTTCGCTGGTCGCCAGATACGACCGGTCGCGCGTCGCCGTAAAAAGTACCGCCGAGGTGTACACGTCCGGATATTTCAGAAACAGCGCGGAAATCTTCCGGATCCGCTCTTCCCACATTTTCTGTCCGGTAAATGCCGGATATTCCGTGGAATCGATGTGGGTGACCGGCGCTTCCGTGGAAAAATCGGGTGACTTGTCTTCTTCGTCCGCCTGCACCGCGGTGCTGGTTTTCACTTTGGCGAATGCGGATGAGGCCTGCTCGTACTCGCGGTCGGTCATTTGCCACAAGACCCGCGCGATCGCGTCACTATCATTGTTCAGCGGCAAGCTGCTGGAGAGAATTCCCGACGGCCGGTTCTGATTGTGCGTATTGTCCAGCGCCAGCGAACCGACGTGCATCATCACATCGCCCTGCCGCCGCCCCACGCTGGTCGAAAAAATAATGCCGCCATTTGAAGCCAACATGGCTGTAGCGTCGATGTCCGACGTCGCGTAGCTCATGAAGTACGGCGCCGGTTCACTCTTCGCTAGTGACGTGAACGCGCGCTTCAGCTCCCGCTGCATGGTGGTCAGCACCACGTCCGGCGTGTCGCCAGCCGAAAATGCAGCTACCGGAACTAAGCTAATTAGAGAAAGCAGTACGACGGTACAGCTCAAGGCAAACGGTGGCAGGCGTCTCATTCGGCTGGTTGGCCCTCTCGGCAGTTTGGCAATTCAACATATTCACATATTGGACGCGACTCACACACGAAAGATTAAGTATCCCGAACGAAACATTAACGGTCTGTGGGTCGTTCGGAATACAGCCTTTAGTCACGGTTGTGGCACTCTCTTCCGACTTTTGCGCCCTCCCGCAATCCTCTTTGTGTACTCTTCAGATGGGGGCTTAGAAATTCTTCGACCATGGCCAGGTTCAAATTTTTCCTCTCCATCCCCACCGACGATAACGACTATCAGCAGGAACAAGCGGCAGCCGCGCGCGAAACTGCTCAGCGCCTCGGTTTCGATCTGGAAGTGGTGCATGCGGATAACGATGCCATCAAGCAAAGCGATCAAATCCTGAAAGCGATTCAAGCCGCACCCGAAAATCGCCCAAACGCTATTCTTTTCGAACCATTGGGCGCTACCGCCTTGCCGCAAGTCGCCCGAGCCGCAGCCAGTGCCGGCATCGGCTGGGTCGTTCTCAATCGCTTTGCCGAATATCTTCCCGAACTCCGCCGGGCCAGCCGCATTCCCGCGTTTTCGGTCAGTTCCGATCACCTTGAAATCGGCCGGATCCAGGGCCTGCAATTCGCCGCGCTGCTGCCGCAAGGCGGCTCGATCATTTACATTCAAGGGCCATCGGAAAATTCCGCCGCCAAGGATCGCACCACCGGAATGCAGCAGACCAAGCCCGCGAACATTCGCGTCAATATGTTGAAGGGTCAGTGGACCGAGGAAAGCGCCTATAAAGCAGTCTTATCGTGGATGCGCCTGCCCACTTCCGCCAAGCAAGCCGTGGATCTCGTCGCCGCCCAGGACGATTCCATGGCCATGGGCGCCCGCAAAGCCATGCAGGAACGCCCCGACGCCAGCGTCCGCGAAAAATGGTTGCGCCTGCCTTTCACCGGCTGCGATGGTCTGATCAACAGCGGACAAAAAGCGGTTCGCGCCGGCACGCTCGCCGCCACGGTGGTGGTCCCGCCGAATACCGCGCCTGCCCTCGAAATGCTGGTGGCCGCCCTGGAGCAAGGAAAAAATCCACTCGAGCAGGTTCTAACTATCCCGACGTCCTTCCCCTCGCTGGCCGACCTGATGCGTCAGGGAGCCAGCAAAAAAATCAAGTAGACGGAATGTTTTCCACTTTTCTTACGGTGTACTGACCACCTCAGGCGCGGGATCAATCCTCGGAAGGTATTCGTCCGTTCATTCTCGCAACCGGAACTCTTCCGACCGGCGGCCCGTACCTGGAGACGGGCCGCCGGTCGGGCGGGAGCTAAAACGTTACGGATGCTTTCACTTGAATAATTCGAACCGAAGCATCTCCGCCGAGCCCTGAACCGAGAATGCTGGTCGGTTCACTGACGGTGGAGGCGATGGTTCCCAGTGCTCCAGTCAAATTATTGTTGGGAAGGCTGAAATTCGGGTGGTTGAACAAGTTGAAGAACTGGAAGGCTAGTCCGAATTGACCCTGTTCCCAGTGAGGGATTTTGGTCTTTTTTTCGGCCGTGAAGTCGGTATTCCAGTAGCCGGGGCCCCGGAATTTGTTGCGCAGTCCACCAACAAAGTTGGTCTCGGTCGTCGACGCCACGAACTGGGAGGGTGTAACGCACAGAGCCGTGCCGGTCGCTGCGCCTACTCCGCAGCTATTGGTCGGTCCTCCGAGGAACTGCGGAAGCACCACCCCCCCAAAACCCTGCCCGGAGAGAAGCCCATCGAGGCCTCCATCCACCACGGAGTAAGGCAGACCGCTGCGAACGAAAATTGTTCCGGAAACCTGCCAGCCGTCGACCAGCGGCGCCCAGCCATGGCCCAGTAACGCACGACGAATGGGCAATTCCCAAACGTAGCTTGAACTGAAGTAATGGCGAATGTCGTAGTCGGAGGGTCCGTAGTTCTGTTGAATGTTGAACGGATTTATAGCGGAGGTCACCGAAGTGGCCGAGAAGAAAACGTTCGGGTTTCCGCCATTGGAAACGTCGTCCAATGCGTGGCTGTAGGTGTAGTTGGCCAGCAGCACGCCTTTGCCCCAGCCGCCATTGACGTTGTGCCGGAAGGAGAACGTCACGCCCTCGTAGTTCGATATCCCGCTGGTGTCCAGCAGGCTCACAGTTCCGAACCGGGGGTCGAACGGAGCGGCCGGAAGTCCGGCAAACGCCGGAACGGTCGCGCAGGCGGTCCCCGCCGCGCCCGGACTGCAGAATGCGTTCACGCCGTTGCGATCCACCAGGTCGTGAATGCTGTGGTTTCCGTTGTAGCTCACGTCGAAGGAGCTGTTCGTGCCAATTGCCTGCTGCACTTCCAGGCTCCATTTTTGGAACTGGGCAATCTGAGTCTTTCGGTTGGCGCTGAACAGGCTGGGCGGCGAGAAGCCCGGAACATTTGCCTGGATTTGGGCCAGCGTCTCGTCGTTCTTGAAGCCGTTGATCAGCCCCACGTTGTTAGCCGCCGCTTGGGTGAACACGTTGCCGCCGTTAAGGGTTTCGCCGGGAGCGATATTGCTTCCACTGACGAAGAACGTGTTCACTCCCGGAGCGTTGGAGGCGAAGTTGTCCGTGAAAATTGCCGGAAAGGCATCGTTGAAAAGTCCGACTCCTCCGCGGACCACCATGCCGTGCAACGCATGGGGCGACCAGGCGAAACCGAAACGCGGCTGGTAGAGAACCGCACTCAGACCTTGCAACTCCTGGTGCAAGCCCTGCAAGACGTCGGTGGTGTAGGGGACGTTGACGTTATTGTTGGCCAGCAGGAATGGGTCGTTCAGCCGGTTGAAGCAATCGGTCTGGCAGACGGGGTTGGACTGGTGTTCGATACGCAACGCAAATGTGAGCGTGAGATTCGACTTTACCTTCCAATCATCTTCCCCATAAAAAGCCAGGGTATAGAGCGCGATCGGCTGCGACAAAGCGGAGGGGAAGCTTTGCTCCAGAACCGAGCTGGTGCCGGTAGCCGGGTCGACGCCGCCATTGAAGAATGCCGCCACGGAATTGGGCGTCACGAAGCCGCTCGTGAACACGCCGAAGTCTTGATCGCTCACATCGTAGCGCCGGAACTTGGTCCCGAATTTCAGAGTGTGATTGCCCAGGGTCTTCGAAAAGTCATCGCCAATCTGATACTGCGTGACGTTTCGTCCCTGGGGGAAGAACGCGTCGCCGGCGCCGCCCGCGGCTGCTCCGCCGATGTTGAACCAGGGGATGTTGGCATTCCCGAAAAATATGGTGGTCGGAAACGCCGCCAGCGTCGCGGTGCGGTCCGAGTTGTTGAAAACCGCGCTGTACCACGACCCGGACAGAATGAATTGGTTCACCGCGGTCGCGCCGAAGGTGTGCGTTTCATTCAGTTGGCCCTGCCACTCCGGCTGGTTGCTGGTGATGTTAAAAAGCGGACTGATCGGGTCGGTATCGGCGGCTTGCACCCCGTGATCGTAAAGCAGGCGCAGAAATATGCGATCGTTGGCGGTGGCGTTGAAATCGACGCGGCCGGAAAACTGCTGTTCGGTGGTCAGGTTGTTGTCGGCTGCCTGAAAGAACGACGAGCAAGCGACCCCGGGTCCGAGCCCCGTGAAACCATTGCATCCGAGCGGGTCCGTCGACAACGGACCGGCACCCGGCACGGCTTTGGCTGCTCCGTTGGCGTTATTGTAGAGACTGAAGAGATTCTGGTAGAACTTGACGGTCGCTGACGTGGCCGGGAAACCATCCTTGTTTTCCAAATTGGCGATCGTTGCGTTCTGGAACGCCTGACTCGGAAACGCGACGGCGGTGCTTACCGGAATTATGACGCGCAGTCCTTCGGTGTTGAAGAAAAAAAACAGCTTGTCCTTCTTGATCGGACCTCCGAGAGAACCGGCCCACTGGTTGGCATTGCTGAAGTTCTTCGGATCGCCCGCATGATTCAGAAACCAATCGTTCGCGTTCAGCGCGCTGCCGTTCCAATAATAAATCGCATTGCCGTGAAATTCGTTGCTGCCGGATTTTGTCACGTAGTTGACGCTCGCCCCGGCCAGGCTGCCGTATTCTCCCGAATACCCGCTGCTGACAATCGTGCTCTCCTGGATTTCGTTCGCGCCGAGTAGCAGGTTTGTGGCGCCGGAGTTATTCAAATTGAGGAAGGGGTCGTTGTCATCCGCTCCGTCCAGGGTGAAGAGGTTCGACGCTGCCCCCACTCCATGATCGGAGAAATTGCCCAATCCGCCCGCCGTGTTCATCACCACGCCCGGCGCGGTTTGCACAAAAGCGGTCAGGTCATTGCCGGGATTGGGTATCGCGCTGAGCTGTTGCTGATCAAACGTGGTTGCGACGTTTCCATTTTCGGTTTGCAGCAGGGGCTCATTCCCGGCCTCGACGGTTACGGTCGTGGAGGACGAACCGATCGGAAGCTGGACATTTCCGGTGGTTACCTGACCGAGCGCTACGGTCAGTGTTCGGGTCACTCCTTCGAAGCCGGTCGACGTGATCGAAACGGTATAATTGCTCGGCGGCAAGAGTTGGAAATGGTATACGCCATCCCGGTTGGTCTCCGTCGTCGTGGTGCTCCCTTTCGCCAGATCCTTAAGCACGACCTGCGCTTTCGCCACCGCCGCGCCCGACGGATCGGTCACGACGCCGGTGATTTCGCCAGTGGTCTGGGTCTGCGCATACACACTTGCAGTGGAAAACATAAGCGCCAACAAAATAGCGAGTTGTAAACTTCGCACCGTTCTTCTCATAGGAAACCCTTTGCTCCTCAAACCAAATTTTAAAAATTGAGCCCGGACGTTGGCTCGCACACCCTTAGGTTCAACGCAAACCCAATCACACGGAGGATTAGAGGGAAAGGAACGCGTTTGCGTTGATCAAGACGATAAAAAGAATTTATAAAGCTGCAGTTCCGTCAATCCTTTGGGCTTACCACTGCATCTCACATCGCTGTGATAAATTTTTTAGGCCGTGGAGTCGAAAGCGTGAGCCTGACGGCAACGAGCCTGGGCGCGTTTCGCTTCGGCGTATTCGAAATGGATCTACAGGATCGCGAGCTGCGCAAGCGCGGAGTGCGCCTGAAACTGGAAACCAAGCCTTTGCAGATTCTCGAGCTGATGCTCGAGAGGCCGGGCGAAATTATCACTCGAAAGCAAATCCAGGAAAGACTGTGGTCCGATACTTACGTGCTTTTCGACTACAGCGTGAATACCGCGGTGAATAAACTGCGCCTCGCGCTCGGGGATTCGGCCGAGAATCCGCGATTTATCGAAACCGTCGCGCGCCGCGGATACCGGTTCATCGCCAGTGTCGAGAGAATGTCTGGGACGGCCTCGCCGTCATCCGCGACTTCGGCGAACGCAACGATTTCTTCTATCGCGGTGCTTCCTTTCCAGAATTCAGGCGAAGACCAGGAATTGGAATATCTCAGCGATGGTCTAAGCGAAGCGGTGATCCGCCGCGTTTCGCAGATTCCCGGCGTGCGCGTCATGGCCTGGAGCGCCGTGCTGCGCTACAAGGATCGCGACCTCGACCCCCTGGCGGCGGGACGGGATTTGCGGGTACGTTCCATACTCGTCGGGCGCGTGGTCGAAGGCGCGGACAGCGTGAGCCTGAGCGTAGAGCTGGTCGATGCGGATTCGGGGTGGCGGCTATGGGGCGAAGAGTACCGGCGCGGCCGAGGCGAAGTTCACACCGTTTCAGACGAAATCGCCCGCCAAATCGCGGTGCAATTGCAGCCCCAGGCCAAACCGGCCGAAGGCCGGCACTGGCCCCAGCAGCACACCGCGAACGCGGACGCGTTTTCGGATTATTTGAAAGGGCGCTACCACTGGCACAAACTTTCCGCCGATGGACTGAAGAAAAGCGTTTCGTACTTCGAACTCGCCATCGCCAAGGATCCGAATTTTGCGCTGGCCCATTCGGCGCTAGCTGACGCGTATGTACTGTTTGCGTTTGTATCGCTGCCTCCTCGGGAAGCGCTGGAGCGAGCCCGGGAGGCGGCCCAGCGTGCGTTGAAAATTGACGAGCGGTTGGCGGACGCGCACGCGTCGTGCGCCACCATTACGAAATTGTATGACTGGAACTGGCCCCAGGCGGAGCGCGAATACCGCCGAGCCCTCGAGCTCGACCCCAATAATGCGATCGCGCGGCGCGGATACGGTTCGCTCTTAGCCGCACTCGGTCGGCCCGAAGAAGCTCTGCTGCAAGTTCGCAAGGCGCAGGAACTTGATCCCACCTCGCTGGTCGTCGGAGTCGAGGCCGTATGGAATTTGTATATGGCGCGCGAATATGGAATGGCGGTGCAGCAGGCGATGAAGATGGCCGAGATGGAGCCGGACTTTCCGGCCAGCGGTCACGCCTTGGGCCTCGCCTTGGAGCAACTGGGAAAATGTGACGAGGCCATCGCGTGCCTTACGAAGGTGAGCGAGCGAACGGAAGCGCATCAGGCTCCCATTGCGAGCCTCGCGCATGCCTATGCGCGGTGCGGACGGACCAAAGATGCGCAAGCGATTGTCGATGAACTTGCCGGCGATGCGACGAAACGATACGTGGCGCCCTATTTATTTGCCGTGATTCACGCCGGCCTCGGAGAGCGCGAGAAGTCCCTGGCCTGGCTGGAGCGGGGATATGACCTGCATGATGTTTGGATGGTGTGGCTAAATCGCGACCCACGATTTGATTTGCTGCGAGTTGAGCCGCGGTTTCAGAATTTGCTGCGCCGAATGAATTTTGCGGCGTAGTCGCATCGAAAATTCGCAGCAGCTTCTTCGTCGTTCGAACTTGGATTACGGCAATTCGATTTCTCCTCTCCAGTAAATACTGCGCTTGCGGGAAATCGACCCTTTTACCTTGACCCAACTCGTAAGCTACTGACCATCATGGAGTGAAATGGTACTGGTAGCGGTACCGGGAATCGAACCCGGGTTTTCAGGTTGAGAACCTGACGTCCTAGACCCCTAGACGATACCGCCACTGAAGGACAACTGACGCGCTGAGCACCGGCGTTCGTCAACGGCTTGATCGCTCGGCGTCGCAGGTGATGCGAAATTATACCATCGTAACCCGCATCTTTATTCTTCGGATCACGCCACTGCCTAAGCCCCGCACTTACCCGGGGCCCGGCGCCAACTCTTGTTTGTAAACGCAGCTGGTTTCTTCAGAACGCGAAACGAACGCCGATGGTCGGAGCAAAGTTGCTGTTGTGGTTGTAGCGGACGCCGGGACCATGCGGAATCGCAATCGCCAGCCCGCCGGTCACGTAGGAATACGCCAGCCCGCCAAACACATCGAAACGTTTGGTTAGATGATGATCCGCATAGAGCGATGTCTCATTGAGGCTTCCCGCGCACGAAGCGCGGAAACCGGCTGACGCCGAGCACTCCGGCGGAATACGGAAGTCGTTCTGCCGCTGTTGATACCAGGCGAAAGTCACGTCGGTTTTGGGGTCGACCGCGTATTTCGCACCGGCCCACCAGATGTTCACCAACTTCTCCGAATCAAGATTGTTGTCTTCGACCGAACTCAAGACATAACCGCCCTGGTCCGACGCGCCCACCCCCAGCGGGTTCGACGGGTTGTTCTGCCAGATGTATTCGTAGCCGGC
>PMHK01000092.1:0-10268 GCA_003156635.1 Acidobacteriota bacterium
CGGAGTGAAAATTCGTGAATTGCAAGAACATCATCAAGGAACTCTCCAACTACCTTGAGGACGCTCTGGACCAGCCACTGAAATCCTCGATCGAACATCACCTCGAGGGATGCGAAGACTGCCGCATCGTGGTCGACACGACCAAGCACACGGTCCAGATTTTTTGCAATTCGGAGCCGGCGCCGCTACCGGAAGAAACGCGCGCGCGCTTGCGCGACGCGCTGTTCAAACACCTGAGCCACATTCGCAGCCAGCCCAAAGCCTAAACCGCGCGGGCATCGCGCGATTGTTCCGATTTTTCCCACAGCGTCAACTGCCTGCCCATTCGTTTTTCTTTAGCAATTTCATAAATCCTCCCGGCGACGACGATGTCCTCGATGGCGATTCCGTTCGATTTGAACAGCGTGATCTGTTGATCGTTGGTGCGTCCCGGAGTTTTTCCGGAGACGATTTCCGCGAAATTGATCACGTTGGTCCAGCGGCGCTGGTCATCGCCGTACATTTGGATCAGGTCGCCGGATTCGAGCTTCGATTGCTCGCGGGAGTCGGCGGTGATGACGTCGCAGCGGCGGATGGCTTCGGCGTCGAGCTCATGTTTTTGCGGGAAATTGGCGCCGATGGCGTTGATATGGGTGCCGGGCGCAAGCCAGCGGCCTTCGACGACGGGATTGGTGGAGGTGGTCGAGGTTACGACGATGTCCAGGTCGCGGACGGCTTGTTCCGCGGTAGGAACTGCGACGACCGGAATTTTTAGGATCGTGCTCATTTCGGAGGCGAATGTTTCGCGCCTTTGTGGATCGCGACTGAAGGCGCGAACGTTTTCGATTTTTCTGGCGTGGGAGATGGCTTCCAGTTGCGTGCGCGCCTGCAGGCCCGTGCCGATAATGCCGACGGTTTTGGCGTTGGCGCGCGCCAGGAGTTTGGTGGCGACGCCGCTCGCGGCGCCGGTGCGCATCTGGCCAACATAGTCGGCTTCGATTTGGGCCACCAGATCGCCGGACTCGACGCTGAACAGCAGAATCAGGAAGCGCAGGCCGTCTTTGGAGCTGGTGTAAATCTTTAGTCCCATGTAGCCGCTGGTGGCATCGGCGGCGGCCATGTAGTGGAGGTAACTTTTGCCTGGGGTGTGCAGGCGCGCGCGGGAATGAAGGAGAGCGGAGCCGTCGGCGAGGCGCTGGAAGGAATTTTCGACGGCTTCGAGCGCGAGCGGCATGGTGAGAATCGATTTCACTTCGGATTCGGAAAGCAACAAGGTCATGGCGTAGTCTCCGTCACTTTATGCGCATTGGTCCTTAGGAATGTTACGCGGGAACTGAGGAAATCAGAAGGCGATGCGGTAGCGGAGCACGCGCGATTCGGGCGAATCGAGGACGAGCAATTCGGGGCGGGCGCTGACGGCGAGGGCCGGCGCGCGACGGTTGCCCTGACCGAGTTGCGGGGCGAGGTCGACGTCGAGTTTCGGCGAGCCGTCGGTTCCGACGATGTGCAGCATCAGGCCGTTGGCATCCATGACGAAGATGGCGTTGCTCCAGATCGCGAAGCCGCTATTGGGATTCCATTTTGCACCGCTCGCGGCGACCAGTTCGGTGAGCAGGTGGCCGTCGCGGGTCAGTTTCATGATCCCGCCCGACGGCGTGCCGAGATACAGAAGGTCGTCGGGTCCGTGCACGATGGGCCCGAAGCGGCCTTGACCCGGAACAGTTTCGCGCGGCTCCCAGGTTTGCACCAGGCGCTGGCGAATGGTGTAGGTAAATACTTTTCCAGCAATGGGATCGAGGATGTGGATCAGGCCGTCGTCGCCGACCGCGACGCTCAGCTGGTTCTCGGCGTTCGGGCGAGAGCGGAGATGAAGTTCGCGGAAGCGGTCGCCGTTGGGAAGAAAAACGAAGACGCTGTCGCGGATGGGATCGGCCACGTAAATGGCGCCGGCGCGATCGAGCGCGATCGCCGCAGGATGATTCATTCCATCTTCCTGGAACGAAAGCAATGGTTTGCCTTCGTAAGCAAATTTGGTGACGAAGGCGCTGCCTGGGTCGGCGAGAAAAACATCGCCAAGCGAATTGGTGGCGATTCCGGAGGGCTGGCTCAGCTGACCGGGATCACTTCCCTTCGCGCCCCACTGGCCGATGTAGGTGAGCGAAGGAGTAGGAGATGGCGTGGCACTCTTTGGCAGAGTTTCAGAGGTTACGTTCGAACATCCCTCTTGCGCGGTGAGGCAGACGAGTAGAGCAAGCGCCGTCAGGGGTGCTGCGAAATTTCTCATACTCACAAATTTAACTCACCCGAGTAATCCAGGGACGACGAAAGGTGTGCCATGCGGCGCGGTGATTAATGCTTGTGCTTGCTGGCCGGGGCGTCGCCGGGCTGGCGCACGCGGCGAATGATGGTCTGGCGCATCAGGTATTCGCGAGTTGCGCTTGAGCCGTCGGATAAATCTTTAAACGAGAAGGTCACATCGCCGCCGGGAGTGCTGGCGCGGGTGAGCTTTATTGGTAATTTTCCGCACACATTGCTATCGACGAAAGCGGTTTCATAGCTCTGGTGCTTCACGCTCCAGGTATATCCGCGCATGGAAGTGAAATCGCAGGGCTGGCCTTCGGGGCCGTGCGCGCCGAGCAGTAGATATTGCGGCTTGCGCTTGCCGGAGGGGTCGCTCACTTCGTTAAGCACTTCCCAGGCGACGATGCGCATGCCGGCGGAACTGGCGTAGTCGGGCAGCGGCGCGGGAACGTCGAGGTCGATGAACCGGCCGAGGAGCCAGCCGGCCAGCACGCCCTGATCCGTGGTGTGCGCGCGAACCAGCCACCAGTCTTCTTTTTTCGCTCCCGGAGTTTGACCTGCGGATTCCTCCGTCGATGCATTGGCGTTCGCGCTGGCGCCGGGAGCGACCGGATAGATTTCCGCCGACTGGCGGGTGAGCAAGTCGAGCGGGACATCTTTGTTCAACTGCCGGACCCGGGGAGTGTCGCGGCCCGGCGCGAAATGAAGGTTGCCGAGAACGCGGGTGTGGCCGCGAGCCTCAACCGGCATGTTTGCCGCCGTGGCATCGAGATCTTTCAGCAGTTGCCACAAATCGGCGGAGAGCAAGTCGTGTTCCGGCACCCATCCGACCAGGCCTTTGGGCGTGCGAATTTTCACCTGCTCTTGAAAACGCTGCAGAACTTCCACGCGTTCGCCGAACGAAATCACGCCGACGGCTGCGCGGACTTGCGCCGAAGTGCTCCAAACCACCGTTTGTTTATTTCCGCCGTAGGCAACTTCCAGCGGAGCAGAAGGATGACGAAAACAAAGGTACAGGCCGACCACGACCACGAGCAGGAGCGCGCAGCCCAGCAAAACTTTTCGGGTCAAGAACGAACTCCGTGGGCGTCGTAGTCCGCTCCAGTCACGATTGAAATTGTTGGAGGACGGCCGCTCATTGACGAGGTAGGAATTCTACAACAACCGGCACGCCCGGCGACGCGGCGGTTCGAAGGCCAGTTTCTATCCCCGATTGGCGGCTTTTGCCGTCTGGTACAATTTCTTTGCGAGCTGATTTCGATGCGGTGATTGGGGGCGGGATGGAAGAACTCGAGAAGCTGAAACCGCTGGCGCTGTTGCTGCTGCGGCTTGGACTGGGAATTATTTTTGTGTATCACGGTTACCCGAAACTGTTTACGCATACGCACGAGACGATGCAGGGCATGGCGCACATGGGATTCCCCGCTTATTTTGCCTACATCGCGGGCGTGTTTGAATTTTTCGGAGGTTGGCTGCTCATCCTCGGTTTGTTCACGCGCATCGCGGCAGTGTTGCTGGCGCTTGAAATGGCGGTTGCGCTGGTGAAGGTGCATGGAATCGTTTCGAACCCGATGGCGGTGGAGAATTATCAGTTTCCGCTGGCCTTGACGGTAGGAGCGTTTGCGCTGGCGGCGCTGGGAGCGGGCTTGTTGTCGCTGGATCACGCCATATTCGCGAGCAGGGGGGGCCTGGGGCCACGCAAGTCCAAAAACAAGAACCGCGACCGAGATTGAGGAATCTCAGCCGCGGCCCGTTGGAATATCTTTAATCCGTGAAATAAATTATGCGGTTTGCACCGGGCTATGGCGCGCGACGTTAGCCTGGCCGGACACGTCCACCGGAAGCGGCTCAGGAGCCAGCGGCATCACCAGCCACGCCACGCCGTAGGCAATGATCCCCAAAACAATGCCGGTAAAGAAGGTGATAAGCACCCAGACCAGGCGCACCACGGTCGAGTCCACGTCCATGTATTCGGCCAGACCGCCGCAGACCCCGGCAATTTTATTATCCGTGGCGGAACGCATCAAGCGCTTCTGGACGAACGGCGTGGCCGCGGGAGGCGTTTGCTGGCGCGCGCCACAGTAGTAACAGAAGTTCGAATATTCGGTGATGTCGCGCTGGCATTTGTTGCAGGTCATGATTTCCTCCCGGACGAAGTACAACCGTTTCGACCGTCAATAGGTATACGAACTACCGCCTCAAAAAGTTTCGGTCGCCGGGCTGTAGCGGACCCCGCTAGAAGGCCATCAGGTCCCGCACGGCGCGCACGATGTCGTCGGTTTGGGGCAGAATCGCGTCTTCGAGCTTGGGTTGATAAGCGCAGAACGTGTCGGTGGCGGCGACGCGGCGCACTGGGCCATCGAGGTCGTCGAACAGTTCGTCGGCGATGCGGGCGGCGATTTCCGCGCCATAACCCCAGGAACGCGTGTCTTCGTAAGCTACGATCACGCGATTGGTTTTCTTTACGGTGGTGGCGATCGCTTCCCAGTCGTAGGGGCTCAGCGAACGCAGATCGAGAATTTCCGCGGAGACGCCGTTGCGGGCCAATTCCGCGGCAGCGACTTCGGCGCGATGCACGACCGCGCCGTAAGTGATGATGCTGACGTCGGTGCCTTCACGCACCACGCGGGCTTTGCCGAACGGGATGGTGAAGTCCGCGCCGGGATATTCGGAACGATTGTACGGCTGGCGGTAGAGATGTTTATGCTCGAGGAACAGAACCGGATCATCCGAACGAATGGCCGTGCGCAGCAGGCCGCACACATCGAGTGCGGTAGAAGGCATGACGACGCGCAGGCCCGGAATGTGGGTGAAAACCACTTCGCCGCATTGGCTGTGATAGATGGCCCCGCCGGTAAGATATCCGCCGATGGCGACCCGAACCACGACCGGCGCCTTGAAATTACCTCCGGAGCGCCAGCGAATGGTGGCCAGTTCGTTGCGCAGCTGCATCATGGCCGGCCAGATGTAATCGAAGAACTGAATTTCGGGGACTGGTTTCAATCCGCGGGCGGCCATGCCGATCGAGCGTCCGATAATATTCGCCTCCGCTAAAGGCGAATTGAAGACGCGGTCCGACCCGAATTTGCGCTGCAGGCCGGAGGTGGCTTTGAATACGCCGCCCTTCCCTTTCACCGTGGCGAGCTGTTCTTCGCGGCTGCAATCGGCGACGTCTTCGCCGAAGACGACGATGCGCGCGTCGCGCTGCATTTCGTCGATCAGCGTGGCCGAGACCATTTCGACCATGGTTTTGGGATTGCCGTGCTTTTTGGGTTCGGTGTCGAACTGCTTTGATTCCGGATGTATGTCGGGCGAATACACCCACTCATAAATTGAATCGGCCGAAGGTACGTCCGCGACCAGCGCCTTGTCAGTCGCTTCAATAATTTCGCGGTCGACCTCGGCTTCGAGTGTTTCGAGTTCGCTTTCTTCCAGCACGCCTTCGCGGACCAGAAACACGGCGAATTTTGGAAGCGGGTCACGCTGCGCTTCGGCGGAGCGCTCGTCTTCGCTGCGGTAGAGCTTTTCGTCATCGGAGAGTGAATGCGAATACGGCCGGGTGACGTGCGCGTGAACCAGCGCGGGGCCTTTGCGTTCGCGGCAGTGCGCGGCGGCGCGTTGGAGAGTCGCGTAGCTGGCGAGCGGGTCGGTGCCGTCACATTCTTCGACCAGCAGGTTGGGATAGTTGCGAACGAGTTTCGAGATGCTGCCACCGGCGGTCTGCACTTCTACTGGAACGGAAATGGCGTAGCCGTTGTCTTCAATGAGGTAGAGAACCGGGAGCTGTTTGTTGCTGGCGGTATTCAGCGATTCGTAGAATTCGCCCTGGCTGGTGGTGCCTTCACCGCTCGAAACATAGACCAGTTCGTCGCGGTGGAAAGCAGTCTGGCTGCCGAGAGGCGATTTGCGCGCCTGCTCCACCGCCTTCGGGAACTTTTCGTAGTAGGCGCCGGCCTCCGCTGCACCGACCGCCGGGAGAAACTGGGTTCCGGTGGGCGACGAGCGCGTAAAAATATTCAAGCCGGCATGGCCCCAGTGCGAAGGCATCTGGCGACCGCCAGATGCGGGGTCGTCTTTCGCGCCGACGCCCTGCAGCAGCATCTCGTAAGGAGTGACGCCGAGCATCAACATCAAAGCGCGGTCGCGGTAGTGCGGGAAGAACCAGTCGTATGTGGGCTTGAGAACCAGGCCGGCGGCGGCGAGAACGGCTTCGTGGCCCGCGCCACTGATCTGGAAGAAGATTTTATTTTGGCGCTTAAGCTGAATTTCGCGGTCGTCGAGGCGGCGGGAGAGGAACATCGCGCGATAGATGCGGATGAGGGCTTCGCGGTCGAGGCCGTGGTAGCGCGAGGCGTCGAATTTGGCGGATTTGATTTTGGTTTGCGTGGCCATCGCCTATCTCTCGCCTGGGAAGTTCGCCGCAGTGAACGATTGCCTATCCATTATAGGCGAATCGCACGGCTGGAGCCAAAAATGGTTGCGGCCAAATTCGCTAGGTGAGCGTGTCGAAAAGTTCCGCGGTCTCGATGAATTTCGGGTCGTTCTGGCGGACGATTTTCGCCTGCTTGGACTTGAAGGGCTCTTCGGTCGGAATGCGGTCGAGCCAACGCTGGTGGGAGAGTCTTTCGTGGTCGGAGAAATCGAGGCGAATCAGGACGCGGACATTGGCCGCGGAATCGTCGCCGGTTTTGCCTGAAGCTTTCCTTTTGTGCGCCGCGGATTTGGGTTTGGCGTCTTCTTCTTGCGATTCGGCAGCTTCGTTTGCTCCGTCCTCCCGTTCGTATTTCAGGATCATTTTCTTGCCGAGACGGAAACCTTGAATCCAGTTGTCCACTTTGCGGCGGGCCTGCTGTGCGGTTTCTTCATCGTTGCCAAAATCAAAAATCAGGAAGTCGTGGGCCATGTAATGTGTATAACGGGGTTCAAGAGGATGTGTCAAGCAGGGTGACCCGTTCGGTGCAGTCGTCGTTCGAGATCGGTCCGGGCAAGAAGTGGAAATCGAAGAGCGATCCCTCGTCGGCGCGCAAGATGCGCGCGCCTCTGTCGGGCTGACCACGAAACCGATTATTCGCGATAGAAATCCGGAAAGTCCTTCTTGAGGGTGCTGAGCTTCGGTAGATCGCAAATCATGATGTACGGGTCGTGCGGGTGATTCGCGGCGTAGTCCTGGTGATAGGCCTCCGCGGTGTAGAAGGCTTTGAAGGGCGCGACCTGGGTGACGATGGGCCCGGAGAAAACTTTGGCGGCGTCGAGCTGCTTGATATACGCGTCGGCGATCTTCTGCTGATCCGGGCTGGCGTAGAAAATCACGGAGCGATATTGCGTGCCGCGGTCAGGTCCCTGCTGGTTCACCGTGGTCGGGTCGTGGACCGCGAAGAAAATCTGGAGGAGCTGGCCATAGGTGATCTGCGACGGGTCGTAGACCACCTTGACCGATTCGGCGTGGCCGGTGTCGCCGCCGCTGACAGTCTCGTACTGCGCGGTGTCAGCGGAGCCGCCGGAATAGCCGGAGGTGGAGCTGGTGACGCCTTTGACGTGCTTGAAGACGGCCTGGATGCCCCAGAAGCAGCCGCCGGCGAGCACCAGACTTTCTTGGCCTTTCGCCGACGCGAGGGCGTCGTCGACGACAGGCTTCGGTATCGCGGAAGCTGCGAAGGGCGACCCGGAACCGGTGGCGTTGACGGAGTTGCAGCCCAAGACCAGCGCCAGAGGCGCGGCCAGGGCAATGATGATGAGACGGCTTAGAAATTTCTTGGACACGGATTGCTCCTATTAGGCTGCGTCAGTTTATTGGATTCCTGGCGGGAGGCAAAGTTTCGTTTGGGTGATGGCGACTAGCCACGGCTTCCGGGCTAAAAACCTGTGTGTCTGACGGTGGTTTTCTGGCGGGCTGACGCCCCGCCGCCCCGAGACGAGTCAAAGCCGATTCAATCTCCGCGCGAGTATTGGAATCAATGGGGCTTGGGCCGTTACCAAGACTCCGGCAAATCCGGCGCTGGTACCCAAATAAGAAAGAGCCCAAACGAACCCCGCGAGCGCGAACAAGGCGACTGCTGGCTGCAGCGACCATCCTCGCTTTCGGCCAAGGTAAACAAAGCATAAGGTCCAGCACAGCAGCGCTGACCAAATGCACGTGAAAATTGCCGCAACCAGCCCAATCCGAGAGACCGGGTGCGACCACGAGGGGACGTCCGGCACCAATGCCAGAAAGACAAAGCCCGCTGCGGAGGCAAGTAATCCGAGTAGAACGACAAGCCTCTCGGAAATCGTAGCGCTTTTGATCGCAGATTCCATGGAAGCGGACAATAGCATCGGCGGAGAATTCCGTCTTCAAAAACAAGTGCGGATTTGCGATTGCTGTATTTGATGGGGCGTGTTAGCCTCAGCGAACAAAAGGCGAACTGCCGGGATGGGCGGGAGCTTTGCCCATTTTGGGGGCTGGTGGATTATGGCGGCGACGGATACGGGATTGACTGATTCTTCCGGGATGAACAGGGGCAAGATGGCGGCTGCTTCGAAGACTGGCTTGGCGGTGCGGGGCAGCGCGACGCTGGATACGGTGCAGGACGCGCTGGTGGCCCTGACGGCGCGTTATCGCGCCGATGAAGTCCTCACCGCCGTGAAGCACTTCCCGGCCCGCGAGGCGGTCTACCGGGCCATGCCGTCGTGGGTGCGCCCGGAGTTGATCGCCGCGTATCGCGCCAAGAAAATCGAGCAGCTTTACTCGCATCAGGCTGCCGCGGCGGAGATGGCGCGGTCGGGCAAGAATTTCGTGGTGGTGACGCCGACGGCCTCGGGCAAGACGCTGTGCTACAACCTGCCAATCCTGAACGCCATTCTGGAAAATACCGATACGCGCGCGTTGTACCTGTTCCCGACCAAGGCGCTGGCGCAGGACCAACTGACCGAACTGCACGATTTGGCTACGCGTCTGAATGACTGCTTCGGAGTTTTTACCTACGACGGCGATACGCCCAGCGACGCGCGCAAAGCGATCCGCGAATGCGGGCACGTAATCCTCACCAATCCGGACATGCTGCACACCGGAATCCTGCCGCACCACACCAAATGGACGCGCGCGTTTGAAAATCTGCGCTACATCGTGATCGACGAGCTGCACACCTATCGCGGCGTGTTTGGGAGCCATTTGACCAACGTGCTGCGGCGGTTGCGGCGCATCGCGGAATTTTACGGGTCGAAGCCGCAGTTCATTTGTTGCTCGGCGACGATTGCCAATCCCGGCGAGCTGGCCGGACAACTGCTCGAAGAAAAAGTGGAAGTGATCGAGGAGAACGGCGCTCCGGCGGCGGAGAAGCTTTTTGTTTTTTACAACCCGCCGATGGTGAATCGCAATCTGGGAATTCGGCGCAGCTATCTGAACGAAACCACGCGGGTCGCCAAGGAACTGCTCAGCCGCAAGCTGCAGACGATCGTTTTCGCCAATAGCCGGCTGCATACCGAAGTGCTGCTTACTTATCTGCAGCAGGCTAACCGGCCGCAACCCGGAGAGGCCGAGCCCATTCGCGGATATCGCGGCGGATATTTACCGGGCGAGCGGCGAGAAATCGAACGGGGGCTACGCGAAGGGCGGGTGCGCGGCGTGGTGACTACGAACGCGCTGGAGCTGGGCATCGACATCGGATCGCTGGACGCGAGCGTGATGGCGGGATACGCGGGTTCGATTGCTTCGACCTGGCAGCGCGCCGGGAGGGCCGGGCGGCGGAATGGAACTTCGTGCGCGGTGATGGTCGCGTCCTCGGCGCCGCTGGATCAATTCATTGTGCAGCATCCCGATTATTTTTTTGGCCGCTCGCCGGAACACGCTTACGTGCAGCCGGACAATCTGGAAATTCTGGTGAACCATTTGAAATGCGCGGCGTTTGAATTGCCGCTGGCTCCCGACGAAAAAATCGGCAACGTGGATTTGCCGGAGCTTTGCGAACGCATGACCGAGGCGGGATTTCTGCATCGCAGCGGCGGGAACTGGC
>PMHK01000092.1:10298-21000 GCA_003156635.1 Acidobacteriota bacterium
GCTCGATTTCGAGCAGCGCAAGGCTTACGTAAAATCGGTGAACGTGGATTATTACACCGACGCGATTCGCTACACGCAGGTGCGGGTGCTGGAAGTGGCGGAGGAAGCACGCATCGCCGGACCCGCGGCGCGAGTGCATGGCGATGTGCTGGTGCGCTCGCAGGTGGTGGGCTTCAAGAAAATCAAATTTTTCACCAACGAAAATATCGGCGCGGGAAAGCTGGAGTTGCCGGAAAACGAAATGCATACGACGGCATTCTGGATCACGCTGGAGCGGCAATTGCTGACCGAACTGCCGTACGCATTGTCCGACCGGCAAACTGGAATTTTCGGGCTGCTGTATGCGCTGGAATCGATGGCGAGTTTGCTGCTGATGTGCGACCGGCGGGATCTGGGAACGGCGGTGGGTGAGCGGCCTCCTAGCCCCGGCGTTGAAAGTGAATGGCAGGAATTCAGCGCGGCGATGACCGATCCGGCGGAGATGAAGGAATTTTTCGAGCCAAATTTGTACTTGTACGACGCGTATCCGGGAGGGATCGGATTCAGCGAACCGTTGTATCGGGTGCATGGAATTTTGCTGCGCAAGACCCAGGAACTGATTAGCGCGTGCCCTTGCGAGCAGGGATGCCCGTCGTGCGTGGGACCGGCGGGCGAAAAGTGCGAGAAAACCAAAGAGGTGGCGCTGGCGATTTTGGCGAAATTGTGTGAAACGAGATTGGAAGAAAGTGTTGTTCCGGAGCGCGCGGAATCGCGGGCGGAAACCAGGATGATGGCCGAGGGTGGAAATTAAGCTGACATGGCGTTGCGCGACAAATTCGCTTCTTTGGCGGCGTTGAAGCCGGGGAAAAACCGCGGGACGATCAGCGGTGGCGCGTTTGATGGCGGGATTTCCGAAACCGGGCTGCGTTCGCGGGGATTCTCGCCGGCACTGCCCGCCGGGGCCGAACGGCTTGCGGCGATGCTGGAAGGGAAAACGGTGAGCAATTCCTACGGCGAGCATCTCGCGGTGCGCAAATGGTTTTCCGAGCCGATCGGATTTCCGGCGCCGGACGGAGAGTTGAATGAATCGGCGTTGCGTTTGCTGGCGCCTGGATCTGAATCCCTGGTAAGCGATCCGCGGCAATGGCTTCTTCTGGATACCGAAACAACCGGGCTGATGGGCGGCACCGGAACCTATCCCTTTTTGGTGGGCATCGCCTGGTGGGACGCGGGCGGCCTGGAAGTCGAACAGCTTTTCATGCGCGAGCACAGCGAGGAACACGCGCTGCTGGTGACCCTGGCGGAACGCATGGCCGAACGGCGGGTACTGGTCACGTTCAATGGCAAATCGTTCGACTGGCCGCTGCTAGAAACACGGTTTCGCATGACGCGAAAGATCGCGCCGCCGGTGCCGCGGGCGCATCTGGATTTTCTGCATCCGGCGCGCAATTTGTGGCGGATTCGATTAGGGTCGGTGCGGCTGGCCGAACTGGAAAAACATGTGTTGGGTTGGAATCGCGGGGCCGACCTGATTTCGGCCATGATTCCGCAATATTATTTCGATTATTTGCGGGGCGGATCGCCGGAACCGCTGGTTCAGATTTTTTTGCACAACCAGATGGACCTGCGTGGATTGGCGGGCTTGGCCAGCCGGATTCTGGCGACTCTGGCGGAGCCGGACACCCAAGGCCCGGACGGGCTCGAACTTTTTGGCGTGTCGCGGATTTGCGAACGCCGCGGCGAAACGGCGCGGGCGCGGAAGCACTATGCTGCTTCGATTGAGGCGGAGCTACCGCCGGAAACCGATCGCGCGGCGCGGAGATCGCTGGCTCGCCTCGCGAAACGCGAGCGGGATTATCCGCTGGCCTTGGAATTGTGGAACAGCATTTTGGGGAATTCGCGCGAAGGCCTTGAAGCCTACGAGCAACTGGCGATTTACTACGAGCACGAATCCGGGGAAACCGCGCGCGCAGCGGTGCTCGTGCGTGCCGCACTGGGTGAACTCCGAAAATCCGGTCGCACGGGACTCATTTCCTCTGCGCAACATCGCCAATACCAAGCGCGCTTCGAGCGGCGGTTGGTACGGCTGGAACACACTGAAAAGGCAGGACGTTCCGGGCGCGCCCGGACTCTGCTGGACGCCATAGATGTTGAGTCCCGAACAGCGGGCCAGGAATCCAATGGGGTCTAGTTGGGCGGGGCGGCAGAGGGGGTTCGTATGTCGAATTCGGATAGCGCGGCGGCACGCACTGCGCGAAGCTCGGAAGTAGAGGAAACCGCAATGAGCGAAATCAGCGAGCCATACATCCGCGAACAACTCGAAAAACGGCGCGACGAATTGAGCGAGGCCGTGGGCACCACGCCGCCAACGGTTCCCGCCGAGTATTTGTTGGGACTTTTGCACGACGTGGAGTCGGCGTTGCACCGGCTCGATGACGGAACCTACGGAATTTGCACCGAGTGTCACGATAGCGTGGAGAAAGACCGGCTGCTGGCCGATCCGCTGGTGACGTTGTGCCTGGACCACCTCACCAGCACCGAACAGCGCGCGCTCGAGCGGGATTTGGAACTTGCCGCGCGAGTGCAGCGCGGGCTATTGCCGCAAACGAATCTGTCCCATCGAGATTGGAGTATTCATTACCAATACAAACCCGCGGGCATGGTCAGCGGCGATTATTGTGATTTGATTTCTCCGGTCGCCGAAGATGGCGACCTGGTTTTCCTGTTGGGTGACGTATCGGGCAAGGGCGTGGCGGCTTCCCTGCTGATGACCCACCTGCACGCGATGTTCCGGAGCTTGACCGGCGTGGGCTTGCCGCTCGACAAACTTCTGGAAATGGCGAACAGCGTCTTCTGCCGCAGCACCATCGCCGGACAATATGCGACGTTGATTTGCGGACGAGCCGGGAAGCACGGCGAAATCGAAATCGGCAGCGCCGGACACCTCGCTGCATTGGTCGTGGGCAAAGATGGAGTGCGGCAGGTAAGCTCCACGGGAGTGCCGCTGGGAATGTTCGCCACCAGCCGCTACACCATTCAGTGCGTGCGCATGGAGCGCGGCGACAGCCTGTTGCTGTACACCGATGGAATTTCGGAAGCGGTGAACAGTTCAGGCGAAGAATACGGGGCCGCGCGGCTCTCGAACATTGCCAGCTTGAAGCATGGCTGGGTGCCGCAGGAACTGGCCGCCGCGTGCATGCAGGACGTCCAAAAACATTCGAGCGGCGCGAAGCAAGCGGACGATCAGACGCTGATGGTAATCCATCGCGGGAACTCGATGGAAATATCGCTCGATAATTAGGACTTTCCGGTCGAGAGCGCTGTGGCCGGGCGTTCGTCTTTGAATTCTTGGGTCAAGGTCTGCGGCGCCGGTGCGGCCATGGGCGTAGCCGGAGCTGGATCCCAGCCGATCGCTTTGTCGATCTTGTCATACGTTTCCCGCGTGGCGTTTTCGACCGTCAAGCAGGTGTTGGCGACGCAACGCAAGAACACCCCGCCCGAATCCGTTTGAAATTGAAAATAGTTGGGTCGCCGCAACAGATTCGTGCGCCCGCTGTGCTTCAGCTCCAGGGCTTCGCTGTATTGGCCAAAAAAACGCGCGGCGTCTTCGGGGCTATCGAGCACCAGCCGAAAAACGAGCGGAGTGGTTTTCGATTTCGCATCTTCGAAAACCGCGTAGCGATCCCCTTTCCAAGCCGTAGAAAGCGGATCCTCGCTATTGTCTTTCCTGAATTGCTTCAGAACTTCGCCGACCCCGAATTCGCCCATGGTATTTTCTTCCAATAATTTCCAATTTTCGGGCACCACGCCTTTCCAGGTGGGCAGCGTGGCCGCGACCGGCTTGGTGCCGTTCAGATACAAATCGGGATGCAGGATCTGCTGGGTGGAAACCGGCGGATTTTCGAAGACCAAGTGAATGTCTTTCCAACCCGAATGAGCCTTTAGAAATTCCTGGGTGAAGCCGGTGCCGGCGAGATACGGAAAAAGCAATTCGTCGCGGATGTAGATCGGCGCTTTGGCGAGATTGGGATCTTTATCCATTTCAGTGATGGCGCCGGCGCGAATCAGCAGAGTCACGTCCGGCAGTTCGCGGACCCCGATGTGCTGGTCGAGCATCTGGTAATCCACCATGGCGGCCATGGCCGAACCTTCGCTCACCGAATCGCGGGCCAGCTCAGCGTCGTCGTTCGGGCGCGCGGCTTTGATCCAGTCGTCGATCCGAAAGGACTGATCTTCGAGCGCGTGGGTCAGCTCGTGGGACATCACCGTCTTTTGTTCGTCCACCGGAATCCAATCCGCAATGTAAAACTCTTTGGCCTTGGGATCGTAGAGGCCGGCGACTTGGTCGGTGAGCACGTCCAGCATGAACGAATCGAGCGGAAAGTCTTTGGGAATCAGGCCGAAGGCCTCCAGCGTCTTGGCATCGGCGTAGCGTTCGGCGTCGTTCTTGTCTTCTTTATCTTCGCGGACCAAATAATCGCGAACTTCCTGTTTCGAACGCAAGCTCTTCTTCAGCGGCTGCTTGATGGGAAGCGAAAGGATTTGGCTCATCTGCAGCAAGACTTGGTCGGCAGCCTTGATGAAGTCCGGACTAGAGGAATGATTGGCCTGCGTCGATGTTGCGGTACCCGAGGCGATCGCCGCTTGCGCCGAACTCGATTGGCGGGCGGCGACAGCTGTGCCAGCGAAAACAAGCAAAATCAAAACGGCGCGAGTTCTATTCGATTTGGAATACAGCCGGGTGGCCCGTTGACGCCATGCGGAAAACAATCGGTTCACTCCCTGAATATTTCTTCGTCCAGACTAACATTTCCGAGCGAGCTACGGCTGCGGCGCGGGGACCGTTCCCTTCCCAAACCAGACCATGCCGCCCAGTCGCTGCTCTAGAGTAAGACTCACCAAACCCGCCTCGGTAAGCAAGCGGCGCAGGTCGGATTCTTCGAACCGGCGATTGAGCTGCGCGGACGTAGCCCAGGTGACCAGCTTATGGATGTCGCGGCGCGACATCCGATTTTGCAACCCGTAGGCGCGAGCGTTGGCAATCGACATCGAGGCGTGCGGATCGAGAAACGCGACGGTCCCGGATGGCCGGGTAACGCGGACCATTTCGCGTAGCGTGGCCACGATGTGCTCAACCCAGTAAATCACACCGGTGGCGTAGGTGTAGTCGAAAGAGCCGTCGGCGAAGGGAAGTTTTTCCGTAGGTGAGAACTGAAAGCTCAGGTTGTGGTCGTTTGCCGAAAGCTTCTTCGCGATGCGCAGGAAACTGCGGCTGCGATCCACGCCAATGACGTGGTAGCCGGAGCGGGCCAAGCCTCGCGCCACGTGACCCGGTCCGCAGCCGACATCGAGAAAGCGGAGCGGTTTTGGGGCCGCGGCAGCGGGCGGCAGGTCCAGGGACCGCACAAAATCCCGGCGAATATCGGCTTCGGGACCGGTGGCGAGTTTGCGGGCGTAGTAGCCAGCGCCCAGTTCGAACAACATCTTCTTGAAGGGATCGCGCAGCAGCTTTTTGAATGGCATCGTCAGTGTCTATGATGCCACGAACGGCATGAAGGGTTTCTGCAATCGGCTTACGCCGGGTTCGGCGACCTTCACCAACACGCGGTTAAAGTGTCCACCAAACGGAACCGATAGTACCTTCAGGTCTGTAAACACAGGTATTGCTCATCCCGGCACCGGGAGTGCAAGATTCAGCAACTAACGATTTCTCGCCCTCCCTCGAGCCTTATAATTGAAGAACTTCAGGAGCCGACGTTGAACGCCGAAAAAATCCTGGTTGTGGACGACGAAGAAGCGATTCGCGAGGTCGTTTCGACGCTGCTCGATGCGCAGGGGTACGCCTGCACGGTGCGGGCGAACGGCCGCCTGGCGCTCGAAGCTTTCCGCAACGACACCTTTGACCTGGTGCTCAGCGACATCGTCATGCCGGAGATGGANNGTGATCATGGTCACCGCGATGCACGATATTTCCATCGCGCTGGAAGCGATTCGCGCCGGCGCTTACGATTACATCCTCAAGCCTTTTGAAAAAGATCAGCTGCACCTGAGTGTGCGGCGCGCGCTGGAACACCGCCGGCTGGTGATGGACAACCGCACCTACCAGAACGATCTGGAAATGCTGGTCGCCGAACGCACCCAGCAACTTTCGATAGCCTTGCAGGATCTGGAACAATCCTACGACTACACGCTGGAAGCTTTGGGCGGCGCACTGGACGCGAAGGATGCCGAGACCGAGGGCCATTGCCAGCGCGTGACGGCTTTCACCATTACCATCGCCCGCTCGATGGGCGTGGACAAAGCGCAACTGCGGCATATCGCGCGCGGCGCTTTCTTGCATGACATCGGAAAAATGGGCGTGCCGGATAGCATCCTGACCAAGCCCGGACCACTGACCGCCCAGGAACGCAATGTGATGCGGCGGCACTGCGATATTGGTTACTCCGTTTTGGAACGCATTCCGTTTTTGAAAGAAGCCGCGGAAATTGTTTTGTCGCATCAGGAGTGTTACGACGGTTCCGGATATCCGCGCGGGCTGAAAGGCGAGCAGATTCCCCTGGGCGCGCGCATATTCGCGGTGGCGGACACGCTGGATGCGATGATCTCCGACCGCCCATACCGCAAGGCGTTGCCGATCACCACCGCCCGCGAAGAAATCCAGAGATTTTCAGGGAAACAGTTTGATCCAAAAGTTGTGGAAGTTTTCCTCTCGCATCCCGACCAGCTGTGGCTGGACCTGCACGAGAAGGTTGGCGGCCCGTTCCAGTTGCACGAACTCCGCGCCTAAATTCCCGGCCTTTTTAGAATTTTACTGTGCCTTTTCCGCCTGCTCGTTCGCTATGGTTGGTCCGCAAACATCGCGAGCAGCAATTTTATTCCCTCCGCGAAATCTTCCTCGGGCGTGATCAGGCTGACCACTAAGAATCCATGTGCTGGGAAATCGTAGAAATGGCCCGGATGGGTGTAAACGCCTCGGGAGTCGAGCAGCAGCAACGCGAAATCCTCGTCCGAGCGAGTCGCGGGGATGCGCAAGACCGCGTACCAGCCCGCCTCTACGTCGAGGCGAGCGCAGGGCTTTTGCAATTCGAGCTGGCGATCCAGTTCGCTCAGATTTTTGCGGACTCGCATCATGACTTGGGTTTGAAATCCCTGGCGCTGATCCAGAAATGTGGCGAGAGCGTATTGGACTGGCGCGTTCATCGAAAGGTAGGTGTCGGCGATGACTTCCAGGCGTTCGATGGCGCGTGCTTTTATTTCTTCCGGGCCGCTAGTGATCAGCCACGCTGTTTTCATTTGCGGCAAACCGCAAATCTTGGATATTCCGCTCATGGTGAACGTTAACGCCCCCTGATTTGCCGCGAAACTCGACGGAGGGCCGGCGGTCAGCGCGAAATCGAGAAACACTTCGTCCGCAATGATCGCCAGTTCTCGAGCCGCGCAAATTTTGTTGAGTGCGGTGATCTCGTGAGGTTTGGTGAAGTGTCCCGTCGGATTGTTGGGGTGAACCACAATCACGGCGCGGGTGCGACTGGTGATGGTGCCTTCCAACGCGTGGAAATCAATCTGCCAGTCGTGATCGTAAATCAACGGATACGGCACTAGCTTCACGTCCTGAATTTCAGCGAGAAAGGCGAAGAGCGGGTAGCTCGGTTCGGGGATGAGAATTTCGTCGCCGGGATTGCAGAGTGTGCGGAACACAAACGAGTACGCTTCGCTGGTGCTGGTGGTCAGGAAGATGCCGTCGACACCAACTCGCACTTTGTGGCTCGCGTAGTAATCGACCACCGCGCGGCGCGGGGCGAATAAGCCTCGTGGGTCGGGCTCGTAGACCAGCGACTTGGGATCGGACAGCGCGCGCAGCGTCGCGCCAGCGTGATAGCTGAAACCGCAGGTGGTCGGATTTGAGGCAGTGAGATCCAGAACGGGCTGCCCGGATTTTCGCCGCTTCGCGAGCGCCTCGCTCAGCCGGTTCGCCTCGAGCTTCCAATTGGTGCGGTCGGAAAACATTGTCGATGTGTGTCGCGGCTGAGGAATTATAGGGAAAGTTGGGCGAGAAAGGAGAAAAGAAGCGACTTCATGACAACGCGAGGAAATGCCGACAATCTGCTTGAGATTTTGCGAGGAATGGTGCGGTCGAGTGGATTCGAACCACCACGGTATTTCTACCGCCAGCCCCTCAAGCTGGTGCGTCTGCCAATTCCGCCACGACCGCGCCGCAAAGAAAGCTAACCGCGAGGACATCTTCGAGGGTTCTGCAACGACCTCAGTCTGCCAAACTCCGGCGCTGAACGCCAGATTTTCTAAATCACAACCGCAACTGTGATTACTTCTTGGGAGCCGAGTTCTGCGCGGGCGCAGGAGTCGGCTGCTGTTGCGCCGGAGCTGGCGCGGTTTGCTGGGCCGGAGCAGGAGCCGGCTGCAGCGGAAATTGTCCGGGCTGCGACTGCGCCGGCTTGGCTGGCGCCGGAACAGTTCCCGACTTCTGGGTTTGTTCCAGAATCGAACCGGTTCCGACCTGGTCGGTCGGGGTGCGCTTCACCGACAAGGTGAGCGAAGTCATCATGAAAACGATGGCGCACCAGGTCGTGGCGCGGGACAAGAACGTCGCGGCGCCCCGGGGGCCGAAAGCCGTCTGGCTGCCGGCACCGCCGAATGCGCCGGCGAGGTCAGCGGCCGAGCCGCTCTGCAGCATGATCACCACAATCAGCACGAAGCAAACCAGCACGTGCAGCGTGACCAGCACAAAGGTCGCGCGCCAGCCGATCGCGATGATCGCGATCGCGATTAACAAAGAAAAAGCCCACTTCGCCCACGTTGGCATTGCAAACTCCAATTTTTTTGCTCGGCAGTTCCTTGCCGGATTTCAAAACCTAAATGTCTGGCCCGCTGGCCGATGATGGCTACCGAAGGCTCGCTAAAAATTCACAATCGCAGCAAACGATTTGGCGTCCAGGCTCGCGCCACCCACCAGCGCACCATCGATCTCTGCCTGCGCCATCAAGCCCTTTATGTTGTCGGGTTTGACGCTGCCACCGTAGAGGATGCGAATCGCTGAAGCTTGCTCGGGCGAAAAACGAGTGGCCGCCAGGTTCCTTAGATACTCATGAACTTCGGAGGCGCTTTCAGGAGTAGCGGTCTTGCCAGTGCCAATTGCCCAAACCGGCTCGTACGCAAGAAGAATACGCGAGAAGTCAGCGTCGGTCAACGCGTGGAGTCCGCCCNNCAATGGCCCAGACCGGCTCGTACGCAAGCAGAATACGCGAGAAGTCAGCGGGGGTCAACGCATGGAGGCTGCCCTCAAATTGGCGTTTCAGGACCGATTCGGTGTGATTGGCTTCGCGTTCCGCCAGGCTTTCACCGACGCAGACGATCGGAGTTAATTTCGCCGCGAGCGCGGCTTTGACCCGGCGGTTCACCGAGGCGTCGGATTCCGCGAAATATTGGCGGCGCTCGGAATG
This sequence comes from Acidobacteriota bacterium, assembly GCA_003156635.1. Taxonomy (GTDB): domain Bacteria; phylum Acidobacteriota; class Terriglobia; order Acidiferrales; family UBA7541; genus Palsa-295. The sequence goes on from PMHK01000092.1 coordinate 19,736, forward strand.
TCCGATGATCANNCGGCGATAGCGATTTGGGTGCCGCGCGTGGATTCGACTGCAACGGAAAGAGACGTATAGGGAGGCGCGACAATGATGTCGCACGAGTGCGTGGCGGCGACCAGCGGCTTGAACGCGTCGAAGAACGCGCGCGTTTCCGCCTGGGTCTTATACATTTTCCAGTTTCCAGCGATGACCGGCCTGCGCACGAATTCTCCTTCGGCAGCGTTTTATGCTGCACGAATATACTCGCCTAACTTTTTTCCGTGAGGGCCTCGACGCCCGGAAGCTTTTCGCCTGCCAAAAATTCAAGCGATGCACCGCCACCCGTGGAAATGTGACTGATCTGCGACGCGACGCCGGACTGTTCGACCGCCGCCACCGAATCGCCGCCACCGACGATCGAGGTTGCGCCCGCGGCTGATGCGACCGCAACGGTGCGCGCGATGGCCAGTGTGCCTTGCGCGAAGGCCGGCTTTTCAAACATTCCCACCGGCCCATTCCACAAGATAGTGCGCGCGATGGAGATTTCCTTCTGAAATAAGCTGACCGTGGCTGGACCGATATCGAGACCCATCCAACCGTCGGGAGTATGAGCGATGTCGGTCACCCGCGTGGCCGTGGAGTCGAGAGATTCGGCGAGAACATGGTCGACGGGCAACACCAAACGGAAATTCTTTTTCTTGGCCTCGTTGAGTAAATCGCTAGCGAGGTCGAGCTTGTCATTTTCGACCAGCGACTTGCCAATCGGTAGCCCTTGCGATTTCAGGAAGGTGTAGGCCATCGCGCCGCCAATCAGCATCGAATCGGCCAGCTTCATCAGATTTTGCACGATTTCAATTTTGTCCGAAACCTTCGCGCCGCCGAGAATGGCCACGAACGGGCGGTCGGGATTGGAAATGGCTTTGCCCAGGTACGACAGCTCTTTTTCCATCAGCAAGCCGCTCGCGGCCTGTTTTACGAACTTGGTGATACCCACGACCGACGCGTGAGCGCGGTGCGCCGAGCCGAACGCGTCGCACACGAACATGCCGTCGCAAAGTGCGGAGAGCTGGCGCGCGAATTCCGGATCATTGGCTTCTTCCTCGGGATGGAACCGGACGTTTTCCAGCAGCAGGACTTCGCCTGCGCTAAGGGATTTGCTTTGCGCCTCAGCTTCGGGGCCGACGCAGTCCGCGGCAAATTTCACCGGTTTGCCCAGCAATTCCTGAAGCGCTTTGGCCACCGGCGCGAGCGAATATTTCGGATCGACTTTGCCTTTGGGGCGGCCGAGG
>PMHK01000232.1 GCA_003156635.1 Acidobacteriota bacterium
TTGTTGATGATGCGCTCGAGTTCCGCCGGAACATCGGGATTGATGCGCACCGGTGCGACCGGCGCGCGATTCAAGATCGCATCGAAAACGGCGGCGGACGTCGAGCCGGAAAAGGCCTGGCGCCCGGTGGCCATTTCGTAGAGCACCACGCCGAGAGAAAAAATATCGGTGCGCGAATCGAGATCTTTGCCCAGAGTCTGCTCGGGCGACATATAGGCGACGGTACCGACCGCAACGCCGGGACTGGTGAGATTCTCGTCGCCCACCGTTGCGCCGCGCGTGACGGTATGGCCGTCCGCGTCGGGTGCGGTCATCAGTTTGGCCAAGCCGAAATCCAGAATCTTGGTCTGCCCTCGGTCGGTCAGGAAAATGTTCGCGGGCTTGATGTCCCGGTGAATGATGCTTTCGGAGTGCGCGGCATCGAGCGCGTCGGCGGATTGGATCGCGGAATCGAGCAGCGTATCAAAGGGCAGCGGGCCGCCCGCGATGCGATGCTTCAGCGTGGCGCCCTTCAACAATTCCATGGCGATGTAGCTGCGGCCCTGATATTCGCCGATTTCGAAAATGGTACAGATGTTGGAGTGGCTTAGTGCCGCGGCCGCGCGTGCTTCGCGCAAGAACCGCTCCAGGGCCAGCTTGTCGCTTGAGACGTCGTCGGGGAGAAATTTCAGCGCGACCATTCGGCCGAGCTTGGTGTCTTCCGCCTTATAGACGACGCCCATTCCGCCGCCGCCGAGCCGTTCCAGAACGCGATATTGTGAGATGGTTTGTCCAACCAGCGAAGGCGCGTCGGTCATGGCCGCACATGTTAGTGAGGGGGCGTAAACAAGTCAACGCGCGCAGAGGCTCAGTGTAAACCGTCAGTCATGGCCGTTTTCCAATTTTACCCGTGTGAATACCCTGATATTATCCGGCGGCGTTGCGGTCTGGCGGTCGAGACGGAGTCCAAGGGGCCAAATATGAATCGACGGGAGTTTCTGGGGATTGTGGGCGTGGGTGGATTGGCGAATTTGAACCTGCCGGACTTTGGCGCGAGCCTCGGCGTCCCAACGCACGCCGGGTCGTCATCGGCTGCTGCTGCGGCCTCGCAACCTGCAATGTCGAAACCTTTCGGCTCGGGTCACTTCGGCGAATGGATTACTGACCAGTTCGGTTTGCCTGCGTATCGTTACACCTGCAACCAGATCACCGACCCCAAAGCGGTGTCGCCGACCCATAAGATTTGGCGCGGCGCGACCGATCAAACGCATCAGGTCGGCAATGACCGAATTATTGCGGCGGTATCAAATTTCGGTTATGTGCAAGTGCGCCAAGACGAAGGCTCGCCAAAGTTCCTGAACGATTATTTCCCGGAGCAGTCGCATTTCGGCGCCGGAGTTGGATTTCTCACCGACGGCAACGACGTGCTGAGTACTTTCTATTCCGGAAAAAGCGAACAGACGTTCGATCGGATTCAGGGCGAAGGGTATTTCAGAAAAACCGTCACCGCAAAGAAGTACGCGGTCGATCAGGTGATTTTTGCGCCGTTCGGAGATGATCCGGTTTTGATTTCGGCGGGTACCATCACCAACCGCGACAGCCAACCCGCAGACGTGCGCTGGGTGGAATATTGGGGCTGCCAAAATCATCAATTTTCATTTCGTTCGTGGATGCAAGCGGAACTGCTGCACAAAGAAAATGCTCCGGAGTTGCGGCGCGAATTTGCGGACCGCTTCTCGCATGAATTCCGCGAGCTCCCGAATCGCGCCGGCCTGATCGAATCTCAAAAGTTTCAGGGGCGTTCGGCGCAGGACCTGGCACGGTGGGAGGAAGTACAAGCGGCGCTGAAGAAAAATCCCGCGGGATTCTACGGCGGCTCGGTGCCGGATCCGGCGCCCGCGGCCATGGAAGATCTGAATCCGCCGCGCACATTCTTGGTGTCGCTCGACGCTCCGGCGGACGGCTTCGCGACCGATGGCGCCAGCTTTTTTGGCGATGGCGGGCTCGCGCGTCCTGCGGGGCTGGCGATGAAACTCAATAACGATCTCAGCGCGAGCGGACCTGCCAGCGCTCTGCTGCTGGAACGCCAGCTGAAATTGCAGCCCCAGGAAAGCCGGACAATCTATTTCATGTACGGGTATCTGCCGGATGGATTTGAACCCGAAAAATTGATCGCGAAGTACTCCGCCGATCCGGCGAATGCGTTAGCGCGCTCGAGCGCCGCCTGGAAAACCGACGGTCTGCGTCTCCACGTGCCGTCGGAGCCGTGGGTCGAGCGCGAAACTTCCTGGCACAATTATTACCTGCGCAGCAGCCTGACCTACGACAGCTTTTTCCGCGAAAAAATTCTTTCGCAGGGGCACGTGTACCAATATCTGATGGGTTTTCAAGGTGCGGCGCGCGACCCATTGCAGCACACGCTGCCTTTCGTTTTTAGCAACCCCGCAATCGTCAAAGGAATCATTCGTTACACGCTGAAGGAAATCCAGCCCGACGGATCGTTGCCGTACGCCCTGGTCGGAAGCGGCGTGCCCATGCCCGCCATCTTCCATCCCAGCGATCAGGAAATGTGGCTGCTGTGGGCCGCGAGTGAATACGTGCTGGCGACCCGGGACAAGAATTTTCTCGATGAGAGAATTCCGCCGTATCCTCGCGAAACCTCCAGTTCCGCCGACCCTACGATTCGCGAAATGCTCCAGCGTACTTACACCCATCTGGTGCAGGGAATCGGCGTAGGGCAGCACGGCTTGATGCGGCTTTCGAACGGCGACTGGAACGACGAAGTGGTGGTGATGCGCGGTTCGGAAGATTCTTTTGAAGGCATCCGCAAGGTTGGCGAAAGCGTGCTGAACGCCGCGATGGCGTCGTACGTTCTGGACCATTACGCGCGGATGTTGGCTTACATCGGGGATAGAGACGATGCGGATGCGTCTCGCGCCAAGGCCGCGGCGCAACGCGAAGCCGTGCTGGCCTGTTGGCAAGGAAAATGGTTCCGTCGGGCCTGGCTGGGGCCGCAGCTCGGCTGGCTGGGCGACGATCACATGTGGCTGGAACCGCAGCCTTGGGCAATCATCGGAGGAGTCGCTACCGCGGATCAGCGCAAAACTCTAATGGCGTCGATGGACGAATTGGTGCGCGATCCTTCGCCGATCGGCGCGATGGTGCAAAGCAAAGGCGATCCGACCATGCGCAGTAAAGTCGGAACCGGAACCAACGGCGGTGTATGGCCCAGCATCAACGGGACGTTGATCTGGGCGCTCGCCTTGGAGAGCGGTGCGCGGGCCTGGGATGAATGGAAAAAGAACTCACTGGCAATACACGCCGAAAAATATCCCGAAATTTGGTACGGAATCTGGAGTGGGCCCGACACATATAACTCGGCGTTATCGAAATATCCGGGTCAGACCATGTTCTCCGAGGACTCGCCGGACGATCACAGCCCGCTAAAAGAATGGGGCATGAGCTGGACCGATTTTCCGGTGATGAATCTGCACCCGCACGCGTGGCCGCTGTACAGCAGCGCGAAGTTGCTGGGTCTCGAATTCCACGAGAAGGGAATCAGCTTCCGTCCGACGTTGCCGCTGGCTGAATACGAATTCACTTCGCCACTGCTGGGATTCAAGAAAACCAAGAGTGGTTACTCGGGCTGGTACGAGCCTTCGGTTGCCGGGCGGTGGGCAGTTGAATTCAAATTGCCCGACGCGGAGTTAGCGCAGGTAAGCAAATTGTCGATAGACGGCCGAACGGGACAGTTGCAAAAAACCGACGGCGCAATTCGGTTTGCGGGGGAGAGTAAAGCCGGGACGCCGCTGCGTTGGGAAATCAGCTAGCGCAAAATTGCGGCTTAGCCCGTGACGGCCCAGCCCGCGTCCGCGCGAATCACTTCGCCGGTCATGGGCATGGATTCATCGCTCAACAAAAACATCGCAATCCGCGCGACCTCTTCGGCCTCGACAAAATCGCCTTTCACTGGCTGCTTGTGCTTCAGGAAGGAAAGTATTTTTTCATTTGACTGCGCGCGCAAACTCATCGGCGTACGGACCAACCCCGGCGCCAGCACGTTGATGCGAATTCCCATGGGCGCGTAATACGCCGCCGCGGCCAGGCTCATCGATTCGATCGCGCCTTTGCTTGCCGCGTACGCATGCGTCGCAAAATGTTCTCGTTCCGGTGAACGCGCCAGCACGCTGCCGGTGTTGACGATCGTGCCGCTCTTCTTGGCTGTGAGCCAATGTGAAAGCACTTCTTTGCAGACATAAAAAGTTCCGGCTGCGTGGATGTCCATCATCGCCCGCCAGCCCTGCGGAGTACATTCGTGCAGCGGGCCATCGCCCAGCGAACGCCCGCTGATTCCGGCCACATTGAAGACCGCGTCCACGGCGCCAAATTTCTGGATGCACGCGGCCACCGCTTTTTGCACCGCTGCGTAATCTGCCACATCCGCAACAGCGTACGCCGATCCGGGCAGCCCGGCGCACAGATCCTTGCACTCACTTTCGCGATTTCCGAGGATAAAAATCTGAAACCCGCGGCTCGCGGCCAAACGCGCCGTGGCCGCAGCAATTCCAGACGACCCGGTGATCAGCAGCGTCTGTGTCATCTAGCAGTTCAATCTTATTCGTATAGATGCTTGAGGCTTTTCCGATACCCTTCGTAGAATTTGTCGAGTTGTTCTTCGGCGCTCTCGTTGCCCACGAACTGATGGCTGGGCAGGATTACCGGTTTGTGATTCTTCGCCAGCAGCAGACGCGCGGTCTCACAGCGAATCATGTTGATGATCATTCCGCCGGTCATGGTGGAGGTCGGTCCGGTGCGCCAGTCCAGCCCGTCGAGTTCGACGATACAATCGCCCGGAGGGCACATGTTGTCGATGACCACGTCGGCAAAATCGATCAGTTTCTTGCCGGAAGAATGCGCGGCCTGGGATTGTTCGCAGTGTTCGCGCGAAACAATCGCGACGACTGGAAGTTTTCGCTTTTGCGCGCCGCGCGCCATTTCCACCGGCACCGGACGGATTCCGCTGGTGGAGATGACGATGAACGCATCATGCGGGCCGAATTTGAACCCGTTCAGAATCTGCTCCGAGTAGCCTTCGTATTTTTCCAGATACAACGGAGGGCGCAGGCCATTGGTGCCGACGATGGCGGTATGGTTCGAGAGCGATTGTTCGACCAGCGCGAAAAAACCGACGAAGCAGCCCTGCCGCGGAGTCATTTCTTCGCACATCATGCGCGAATGTCCGCAGCCGAAGAGAAAGACCAGCCCGCCTTTGGCGATGCGGTCGGCGAAAAGCTCGGCGGCTTTCTGGATATTGGGCAGTTGCGTGGCCCGGACCCGGTTAAGCAATTCAATGGTGGAATCGAAATAGGTAACTGCGGCGTTTTTGGAATTTTTGGAAGTTTCGGTCATAGGTTGGTCGTGTCATTATGCACAACGATGCGATAATATCGCAAATCAATGCTCAAAAATCGGCCTGAGAACAATCCGACGAGCAGTCCGGAATCATCCGAAAAACTTCATTATGCAATTGGCCTCGACCTGGGCGGGACCAACCTGAAGGGCGGCTTGGTCGATAGTTCCGGCCACTTGCATATCGCGCTCACCGAGCCCGCGCCTCGAAATCCATCGGATTTCACCGCCGTCACCGGTCCTTTTCTGAAAAAGCTCGGTGCCAATCACGAAATCGGCGCCATCGGGATCGGTTGCAAGGGCGTAGTCGACCCCAAAACCACCAAAGTGATGTTTTCGCCCGGCGACTTGAAGCAACTCGAGGGACATTCCCTGCGCGAGATGATGGGTGTTGGCGCGGCTGGAAAATCGGTGCACACCGACAACGACGCGCGCACGGCTTTGATCGCGGAATGGCTCTGGGGCGCGGCGAAAGGCTGCCAGGATGTTTTAATGCTGACCTTGGGAACCGGGATCGGGGGCGCCATGCTGGTGCAAGGCCAGATCATGCGCGGTTCGCACGGAGCCGCTGGACACATTGGCCACATGACCATCAATCCCTACGGTCCGATGTGCATCTGCGGAAATTATGGCTGCATCGAAACTGTTTTCTCGGCGCGCTCCATCGAAGCCGAAGCGTATTCGGCGCGTCACCGCCGGGTCCAATCCGTACTCACCGACCGTGCGCACGCTTCCGATTGTTCGCAAGTTTTTCAAGCGGCGGCGGAATCGGATGAGGTGGCCGCGTGGATCATTGATCGCGCCGTGATGCATCTGGGAGCAGCTCTGGCCAGTCTGGTGCACCTGGTCGATCCTGAAATGATTATTCTCGGCGGGCAGATCGCCGAGGCTGGGCCGCAATTGATCGAGCCTCTCCGCGTTGAATTGCACCGGCGGACCCGCTTTATCATCGGCACGGACATTCCCATTGTGCTGCCGCGCATCCCATCGCACGCCGGTGTGATTGGCGCCGCTGGTCTGGCGTTTCTCGAAACTGGGATCGTACAGGGCTGACATGGACGTTTTTCCTTCTTCATCCTCGGACAGTATCGAATTTGACGTCGTCGTGGCGGGNNCGCTGCGGCGCGCACTGGCGCGAAAACGCTGCTCATCGAACGTTTCGGTTTTCTGGGCGGTACCAGCACGGCGGTGCTCGATACCTTCTACGGTTTCTATACGCCGGGTTTGCGGTCGCTGAAAGTGGTGGGCGGTATCGCCGATGATGTGGTGAAGGGTTTGGGCGAGTACGGCGCGTGCATGGAGCGGCCCAACACCTATGGCGCGGGAACCGGCGTTACTTACAATTCGGAATATCTGAAAGTGGTCTGGGAACGGCTGGTGCAGGAGGCCGGCGCGGCGGTGCTGCTTTACGCCTGGGTACAGGAAGCGGCGGTTTCGGCGGGGAAAATCGTTTCGCTCACCGTCGCCACCAAGCAGGGCCTGTGCAAAATCATCGGAAAATGTTTTATCGATGCTACCGGCGACGCCGATGTTTCTTATTTTGCCGGTGCGCCCTGCGAAATTGCCGGCGAGCACGAGCCGGCGCAAATGCTGACCACCACCTTCAAAGTCGTGAATGTCGACGTCGCGCAGCGAAAGAGTGTGTCCAAGCAGGAATTTCACCAGCGCATGGCGGCTGCCGCGGAATCGGGACGGTTCCAACTACCTCGGCGCGAAGGCAGCGACCACGTCACGCCGATCAAATCGATGATGGCCACGAATATGACGCGGGTGCAATCGTTCGAGTCGAGCGGCGGAAAATTTCGCAACGCGACTGACCCGGATTTGCTGACGAGAGCGGAAATCGAAGGCCGCCGGCAGGCCTTGGAATATTTGCGATTCTTGAAGGCAGAAATCCCGGGCTACGCCGGTTCGGAGCTCGTGGCGTTTGGCACTTCAATTGGAGTGCGCGAAACGCGCCGGGTGCATGGCGAACTCCGGGTGACGAAGCAGGATGTTTTGACCGCACGCCAATTCGACGATCAGGTGGGCTTGTGCGGCGCGCCGATCGAAGATCATCACGAAGGCAGCGATACCAAATGGCAATACCTTCCCGACGGACAATGCGTCGGGATTCCGCTGCGCTCGCTGATTCCGCAAAAAATTGAAAATCTCTTCGTGGCCGGGCGCTGTTTTTCGGCGACGCATGACGCGCACGCCAGCATCCGTTCGATGGCCCAGTGCATGGCCATGGGCCAGGCCGCCGGGACCGCGGCGGCCCTTTGCGTTAGATTGAAACGCGCGCCGCGTGAGCTGGACTTTGCGCTGCTGCGCGATGCTCTGCTGAAAGCGGGCGCGATACTTTCCACGCCCTAAGCCATGCCATTCTTGCGCACAGTTCTGGGCGACATCGACGCGACGCAGGCTGGAATTTGCTACGCGCACGAACACCTCATCATCGATCCCAGTTTTACGACCTACCTGTATCCGGATTTCCTGCTCGATTCGGTCGAACGCGCTTGCGTTGACGTGGCGGATTTCTACGCCGCGGGCGGTCGCACGCTGGTCGATTCCATGCCGTGCGGCGGAGGGCGTAACGTCGTCAAGCTGGCTGAAATCTCGCGGCGCACTGGAGCGAATATCGTTTGTCCTACCGGCCTGCACCTCACCAAATACTACGCGCCGGGGCATTGGGGCGAACGCATTACGGTCGATGAGTTGGCGACACTCTTCGTTGCCGACATCGAGCAGGGAATTGATGCCGCGGATTACAACGGCCCGGAAATTTCGCGCACCGCGCATAAGGCGGGCGTGATCAAGGTGGCCACGGGGCAAAAAAATCCCAGGGCGCACGAGCGGAAGGTGATTGAAGCCGCGGCGATAGCGCATCACCAAACCGGCGCGCCGATCCTGACGCACACCGAGCAAGGCGCGGGAGCACTGGAGCAGCTGCAACTGTTCCGCGAGTTGGGGGTGCCGCTCGCGCACGTGGTTATCTCGCACACCGATCGAGCTCCGGATCCCGCGTATCACCGCGAAATTCTCTCTACCGGCGTGCTGCTCGAATACGATTCCGCGTTTCGCTGGCCCGCGGGTGACGGCAATCCGACGTTGGACTTGGTCGTCGCGATGGTGAAGGCAGGTTTCGGCTCACAAATTGTTCTGGGCATGGACGCCGCACGCCGGAAATATTGGAAAGGTTACGATGGAAAGCCGGGGCTCGCGTTTTTGCTGCGAGAATTCGTGCCGAGGCTGAAAGAAGCGGCTTTGACCAGCGCCGACATCGAGAAGATTTTTGTCAGTAATCCAGCGAGCTGCTATTCGTTTACTGCGCCGAAGAATTAAGCCTTCAAGAGTCTTGTGCTACCGGCGCGCGACCGATCCCAAGGTGGTCGGCGCTGTCCCAACGCTCGCCACAACGCAGGACATGATGGGCCTGACCGACCTTCTTGCATTCTTCCACGAATTCGCGCGGGTCAGCGGTGTTGAATTCGAACATTTCGTAATGGCAGGGAATTACGGTGCGCGCGCCCATCGCTTTTCCCAGCCGCGCGCTCTCCACACCATTCAGATTTCCGGCGACGCGGCGTTCTGGTGCCGCCCCATTGATCGGCAGCAGCGCCACATCCACTTTGAAAGGGCTAAGCCGCCCTGCCATTCCGTCGTACAAAAGCGTGTCGCCGCTGTGATAGATCGCCCACGGACCGAAGCGCACGATGTAGCCCACAAACTCCGGACCCAGCTCGTCGTGCTTCGCCGGAACGGCTTCAATGCGAAAAGCGCTAGCCGAAATCGCTTCACCAATCTCGATTCCCACCGGCATCGAAGGATCGATTTGCAGCCGGTCAGCGACGAACCTGCGATTCGCAGCGGCAATCACCAGGGTGACATCGTTGTTAGCGCGCAGTAGCGGCCCCAACGTTTCTCCATCGAGATGATCGGTATGGTTGTGGCTGGAAGTAATCACATCGATAAAATCGAGCTTCGCGGGATCGACCGCGCGCGCGGTCATGCGCACATGGGGCTGGTCAGTCGCGGCATATTTCCTGGTGAGCGAATCGGACAAATACGGGTCGAACAGCAAATGCCTACCCTGCCACTGCGCCAGGAACCCGCTCTGCCCCAGCCACCACAAACGGAAATTGCCATCGTCGCGATTTGCCGCGGCAATGTCGGCGAGGAGCGGGTTGTCTTTCAGTACCGGCTCGATCACGCCAGTCTCAACTCCTTGCGCACAACTTTCACGCCGGCCACCAGCGAATTCAGTTTACGTTTAGCGGCCCAGCGCGCGGTCTGGCTCAAGCCGCAATCCGGCGCGAACGACAGCCGCTCCGCCGGCGCAAATTTCAAGCACGCTCGCACCCGGTTCGCCACATCTTCCGGCGTTTCGATGTAGTAGCTCTTCACGTCGATGATGCCGACGGCGACGTCTTTTTTCTTCGCCACCTGCTCGATGATTTCGAGCTCGGCAAATTCGCGGCTGGCCATTTCCAAATGGATTTCTTCCACGTGCACGTCCAGAAACGCCGGGAACAAGCAGGCGTAGCGCCGCGGCGCGATGGCCCGGCCTTTGTAATTTCCGAAACAAAGGTGAGTACACAGCCGCGTCTTGCCGCGCGCCGGTTCCACGGTCTCGTTGAACATGGCCACAAATTTCCGCGGATCTTCGCGGTGCCCGTAACAACTCATCGAAGGTTCGTCGATGCAGATTTCCGGGCAACCCTCGGCGACCAGCGCTTCCAGTTCGCGGCGCACGATCGGCACCAGCGCCTGCGCCACCGCGAAGCGATCCGGATACTGCTTATTCGGAATCAGCCGTCCGCTCAAGGTGTAAGGCCCGGGGACGCTGGCTTTGAACGGCACGGTCGCGGGTGCGATTCTTTTCAGTCGACGAAATTCTTCCACCACGCCAAGCCCGCGCGGCGCGGCCAACCCGCCGGTAATTTCGTGCTTCCCGCGCTGATCATGCCCCGGAGGGCCGAACCGGCGCGCGGACGGCGGCTCCGGCGAAATGCCCGCCAAAAATCCATAAAACGACAAATTGAAATCCAGCCGGGTCTGCTCGCCGTCGGTAATCACGTCCAGCCCGGCATCGGTTTGATCTTTCACCGCCACGGCGACGGCGTCGTCCAATAGCTCACTCAGATCATCGGCCCCAAAAGCATCCAAGTGGCCGGAAGCAAACGACAGCCAACCCGGAAACGGGTAGCTGCCAATCACAGTGGTTCGAAGAGGGCGTGGCATGTGGAAACCTCAATAGTTACCAGAATTGAGCTGATGGAGCCCAGCACGGGATCGACTTAAACAACTGCTCGGCGATAGTCTGATGCTCCGGTACATGGAGCAGTTGAGGACTATAAAGTGAAACAGGTGCGTCTGCAAGATTCGTGCGGCAGCGGCGCGGTGGACAAGGTGGTGCGCCCGGGATACAGTTATTTTGTCTTGCGAACCCGCCAGAGTGTCAAAAACCCATTTTCTTCCCACATTTTTTCAATTGCCGTACCGCTGGTTGTCTTGTGTTGCGCGGCTGGTGGGACCCAAAATGCCAAGCAGACTCCCCCCGTTCCGGTATTTGAAGACATCAGCGCCCGGGCCGGACTCACGGTGTCCCACATCGCGTCTCCCGACAAGAAATTCATTGTCGAATCGATGAGCGGCGGAGTCGGTTTCATCGATTGCGACAACAGCGGCACGCTTTCGGCGCTGGTGGTCAACGGCTCGACGCTGGATCGGTACAACGCGGGCGGCGATCCGATGGTCACGCTCTATCGGCAGACCGCGCCATTGAAATTCACGGACATTTCGAGGCAAGCAGGTCTCGCGCGCAAGGGTTGGGGCATGGGCGTCGCGGTCGCGGATTTTGACAACGATGGCTTGCCTGACATTTTCGTCACCGGATACGGAGGAAACGCGCTGTACCGCAATCGCGGCGATTGCAAGTTCGAAGATGTCACTGACAAGGCCGGCGTACGGGGAAGCGGCTTCATGACCGGCGCCGCCTGGGCGGATTACGACAAAGACGGCTTCGTGGACATTTTTGTGGCGCGTTATGTGCACGTTGACCTCGCGAATCCGGTCGCCTTCGGCACCTGCAAGTTTCGAGGCATCGTGGTGCAATGTGGCCCCTGGGGCATGATTGGCGAAACGGATTTGCTTTACCACAACCGCGGCGACGGCACGTTCGAGGAAGTCGCGCAAAAAGCTGGCGTGAACGACCCCAACAAATATTACGGCCTGGGCGCAGTCTGGGGCGATTACGACAACGACGGCTGGCCGGACCTGTTCGTCTCCAACGATACCCAGCCGAACAAACTCTACCGAAACAATCGCAACGGTACGTTCACCGAAGAAGGCATGGCCGCGGGCGTGGCTTTTGGCGAGGATGGCGCGGCGCGCGGCGCGATGGGCGTGGACGCCGCAGACTACGACCGCTCCGGACGGCCGGACCTGCTGGTCGGCAACTTCTCCAACCAGATGCTGGGGCTGTATCACAACGAAGGCACGGGACTGTTTGTAGATGTAGCGCCTTCCTCGGCGGTGGGCCGCGCCAGCCTGCTGACTCTGACTTTCGGCGCATTTTTCTTCGATTACGACCTGGACGGCTACCCGGATATTTTCGCAGCCAACGGGCACATCGAAGAGCAGATTGGCCGCGTGCAGCCCAAGGTTCAATACAAGGAACCACCGCTGCTGTTCCGCAACCTTGGCGAGCGGGGCAAGGGGCAATTCGAGAACGTGACGGCGCGGATGGGCGCGGCCTTCAACCGGCCGATAGTGGCGCGTGGCGCGGCATATGCCGACTACGACCACGACGGCGATTTGGATATTCTGGTGACGACCAACGGCGGCCCGGCTTACTTGTTCCGCAACGATGGCGGCAACCGGAATAACTGGATTTGCATGCGGCTGGTGGGACGCAAGTCGAATCGCGACGGCATCGGCGCGGTGGTGCATGTGACCTCGGGAAACAGTCAGGATAAACAACAGAAAATGCTGCGCTCCGGATCGAGTTATCTTTCGCAGAGCGAACTGGTGCTCACCTTCGGCCTGGGAGCGCAAACGAAAGCTGACACCATCGAGATTCAATGGCCCAGCGGTCAGGTAGATAAACTTTTGAACGTCAATGCCGGACAGACCGTCACGGTTGAGGAAGGCAAGGGCGTGGTGGCGAGCCGGCCCTACAGCAAGCCGCTCCCCGCGCCTGGAAAATAGGCTTGTCATTCCGAGCAGCTGTGAGCCTGCCTTGAGCGAAGTCGAAGGGAGCCTGTTTTTCGCCATCGCACAAACGCAGATTTCCGGTTTGCTCTGTGCCCTCTGTGGTTAAATCTTTGAACAGATGACTCCCCGAATTTCAGTCGCTCTCGCAGGCATGCTCCTGGCCGCGTTTGGCCTGTTTGCCACCGCTCCTCAAACTCAGCCGAAGGCGAATCCAACCGAAGCTGCGCGCCTGAACAATCTGGGCGCGGCCTACATGAACCAGCAGCTTTTCGAAAAAGGACTCAAGCACTTCCAGCAAGCATCGGAACTCGATCCCAAACTGACGATCGCGCGTCTGAATGAAGGCATCGCCTTCCTGAATTTGCAGAAGATCGACGAAGCGAAAGCCGCGCTCGAAGACGCGCTCAAGCAGGATCCGAAGAATCCGACCGCGTGGTACAACCTTGGCCTGCTCGCGAAGAACACCGGAGACGCGCAGGCCGCGATTGATGCCTTTCATCACGTAACCGAACTCGATGCGAACGATGCCGATACCTGGTACTTCCTGGGCGCATCCTATGTGCAAGCCAAACAGTTTCCGCAGGCGATCGAGTCCTTTCAACACGCGCTGCAACTCAACCCGCTGCACGCCTCAGCCGAGTTCGGACTCTCACGCGCCTATCAGCAATCCGCCGACATCGACCACGCCCGCGAGCACCTGAAGAAATTCCAGTACATCACGCAAAACAAAATCGGCGCGCCCATGAGCCTCGCCTACGGCGAACAAGGCCAGTACTCGCGCGCAGTGGAATCGCCCTCGGCGGTGTTGAAAGCTCCCGCGCAGATCAAGGTGCGCTTTGTGGATGTGAC
>PMHK01000191.1 GCA_003156635.1 Acidobacteriota bacterium
GGCCGTGGCCGCCGGTCTGCTTTTTGTGTTTGCCTTCGGCGTCGGCTTTGGCGCGAATGGTTTCGCGGTAAGCGACCTTCGGCGGGTGGATGACCAATTCCACGTGATAACGCTTGCGTAGCTTGGCGACGACGACTTCGATGTGCTGCTGCCCCGCGCCACTGAGCAGAAATTCTTTGGTCTGCGGGTCGCGGCCGAAACGCAGGGCGAGATCTTCCTCCAGAATTTTATGAATGGCCACGCCGATGCGGTCCTCGTCGGCGCGGGTTTTGGGCTCGACCGCAAAAGTGATGGAGGGTTCGGGGATGCGCGCCGGGGGATGAAAAGCGGTGGCGCTCTTGTCGCCGAGAGTTTCGCCGGTGGTGGTTTCCTTGAGCTTGGCGATGCAGCCGATATCGCCGGCGTGGAGTTCGTGAATTTCGCTGGCCGTTTTTCCCTGGGTCACCTGGATGTGCTGAAAACGCTCCTGCGAGCCGCGATTGAAATTGGTGAGGGTGGCATCATTTTTCAGGACGCCGGACATTACTTTGAAGTAGGTGATGCGGCCGGCGAAGGGATCGGCGAGGGTTTTAAAAACAAAAATGGAAAGCGGCTCGGAAGAGGCGATCTTGCGTTCGACGATTTCGCCTTGGTGATCCGGAGTTTTGTGGCAGGGGGCGTGGCCGCGGACGGCGGGCGAGGGAAAAATCGCGACCATCAAATTCAAGATCGCGTCGCTGCCGATGTTGTGGAGGGCGGAACTAAGCATCACCGGGAAAAGGCGCTTGGCGATGACCGCTTCGCGGAGCCCGATGACGAGATCGTGTACCGGCAGAGTGCCCTGGTCGAAAAATTCCTGCATGAGTTGGTCGTTGCCTTCGGCGACGAGTTCCACCAGCGTTTCATGGCCGAGCTTGGCTTCTGCGGCGAGGGCCTGCGGAATTTCTTCAATCTTGGCGAGGCCATTGCCGTCGGGCGTGTAAATCAGGGCCTTCATGGTGATCAGGTCCACCACGCCGCGAAAACCCTTTTCCCAGCCGATGGGCAGCTGAATGGGCACGACGCCGCGTCCGAAAACCTGTTGAATGGAATCGAGCGCGCGCTCGAAACTGGCGAGATCGCGATCCATCCAATTCAACAGGAAAGCGCGAGGCAGATCGTATTCGGTGGCGTAATCCCAAACTTTTTCGGTGACGACTTGGACACCGGCGGCAGCGTCGACCAGAATCAGGGCGGCATCGGCGGCGATGAGGGAAGACTTGGTTTCGTTGATGAAAGTGGAGTAGCCGGGAGTATCGAGCAGATTGATTTTGGTTTTCTCCGACTGGGCCGGAGCCTGCCATTCGGCGTGGGCGATTCCCGTATTGATGGAAATTTTTCGAGCGATTTCTTCTTCGTCCCAATCGGTGACCGCGGAACCTTCGGTGACTTTTCCCAACCGCGGCGTCATCCCAGCCGCAAAAAGCAACGACGAGACCAGTTGGGTCTTACCGGTGTCGCCGTGACCGACAATGCCGACGTTGCGAATCCAGTCTGTAGTGTAGGCTTTCATTTTTTTGGACCTCCAGAGGTTTGAAAAGCGGAAAGTCGAAAGTGGAAATCGGAAAATAGAAATGCGGTCGGTTAACGCGGAACGCGCAAGGCGAACGAACAGCGAAAGGCCGGCTCGGAATAGGCATTTCGCGATGGAATGGACGGGACGGCGAATTCGAGATGTGAGGAGTGACTGCCATCACGGCGCCGCCCTCCGGCGGTTGCGCGCATGACCCTGCGGAAAGCCGGATGCTAGCACAGGGGCGCGCGGGGATTCAACGGTACGCGGGAATTTTCGGGGCGCTGGGCCGGGTAACGAGGAAATTCAGATTCGTCTAACGCAATGTTGCGGATTCGGTGGCCGGCGCACCGAGGGAATCGCGGATCAGAGCTTCGATGCGTTTCCAGAGAACCGGATCACATTCGATTGCGATGTGGGTTTTGATGAATTTGCGCTCGTACCAGGGATAGAGACTGCATTCGGCGGGCAAATCGGTGTAGCTGAAGCGGAAGTTTCCGAGAATTTGGGTGGACGCGGGATCGGCGGCGCGAATTTCGGCGCGGCCGTGCAAGATGCCGTCGGGCTGATAAAAATTTACGGCGCGGGCGACGTTCGTGGGAATGACGGCGTCGTGCTGATTTTTTTTCTCGATACTATCGACCTGGATGGTGAGAGCGATTGGGACGCCGTCTTGCTGGAGTTCGTTGGCAAGGGTGACCACGGCCGATGCGCCCCAGCTGTGGCCGTAGAGAATGATTTCTGTTTTAGGCTGAGCTGACGTGGTGGATAGCCCGCTAGATCTGGCTCCGACGAGTTGGAGAATTTTCTGGTGCGCCGCTTCGAGGCGGCGATTTTCGAAGACTTCGAAATAGACGCCGCGCGGATACAAGACGCGCAGCCGGTCGGACATGATGCGTTCGTTGCGGATGGCGTCGTCGGGGGAAGCTTTGCCGCCCATGAAACCGATGACGATCGCGCGCGGCGGATAGTTATTGGCGGCGGCGAGGGAATTTTGTTGCTGGGCGGGCGTGACGAAGGTGACACAAAGAAGCAGCGCGGGCAGCCGTAACAGCCGAATTGAATGCCAGACGTTCAAAAGATTGTGCATCGGCGCTTTCGCCCGGAACCTCGCCCGCCTTTGATGCGGGCAGAAGGCGGATAGTATCAAAAAATCAAGCGGTGTCCAGACCTCATGTTGCGGCCGCGAAATGACCCCCCAGGTGTACCGCCAATTAGCAAGAGCTCAAATGGTCAGGTCGCGGTAATCGCTTAGTACTTCGGTACCGGTAACTTACCCAGCGCCTGCGTGGACCGTTCTATCGACAGGCGCGGAACGCGCCTCTACCGTAAATGCTGAAGGGCTGCGAGTTGCGGAACGCGAATGAGGGATTGCTGGGCCCGGCCCGTCGGAGACTGCTTGGAAACTTTGCTCGCAGTAAAAAATCTGAACGTCGCTTACCGCAGTGCTGACGGCAGCACACAGGTCGCGGTGGAAAATGCGAGCTGCGAGATTGGCGCCGGCGAAGTGCTGGGGCTGATGGGCGAATCGGGATGCGGGAAAACCAGCATCGCGCTGGCGCTGCTGGGCTTGCTTGGTGCAGAGCAGGCGCAGGTATCGGGGTCGATTCAATTTCGCGGGAAAGAATTGTTGACGATGGGCGAGCGCGAGATGCGGGAGATCCGCGGCAGCGGGATATCCATGGTGTTTCAAGAGCCGGGGATTGCGCTGAATCCGGTGATGCGCGTGCGCGAGCAGGTGGCGGAAGTGATTCACGCGCACAAACAAATGAGTTGGGAGAAATGTCAGGAGGAGGCGCAATCGGCGCTGGTGCGCGTGGGCCTGCCGGACACGCCGCGTATTTTTTCGGCGTATCCACACCAATTGAGTGGAGGACAGCGGCAACGGGTGACGCTGGCGCAAGCACTGGCTTGCGAACCTGCGCTAGTCATCGCCGATGAGCCAACTGCTGCGGTGGACGCACGGAGCCAGCAGGAACTGCTTCGGTTGTTGCAACAGCTGCAGCGCGAGATGGGGATCGCAATCTTAATGATCAGTCACAGCGCCGAAGTGCAGGCGCGGCTGGCGGATCGGCTGATGGTGATGGAGCGCGGAAGAATTGTCGAGCAGGGACGGTTCGAGGAACTATACCGGCGGCCGTCGCACCCTTGCACGCGGGCGATGTTGCGGGCGCCGATGGCGGCGGACGATGCGGAGGAGCTGGATTTCGCCACGGTCACGTAGCAATTGTTGCTTCCGATTTTAGGCGCAGAACTTGCGAGAACATTATGAAAGTAGAATCCAACTTGAATTCTGGCCGCACCGAACCACTGTTGCGGGTGACTGGCTTGAGCCAGCAGTTCGTGCAGCGGCGCACGTTGTCGCGCTCAAAATTTACGGTGAACGCATTTTCGGATGTGGACTTGGCTCTTTTTGCGGGAAGAACGTTGGCGCTGGTGGGAGAATCCGGCGCGGGAAAATCGAGTTTGGCGCGCTGCGTGGCTTTGCTCGACCAGCCGACCGCAGGAAAAATTGAGTTGGAAGGAAGGGATTTGCTGGCACTGGGACGGAAGGCGCTGATTCCGATTCACGGGCAAATTCAAATGATTTTTCAGGATCCGACGTCGGCGATGAATCCCTCGCGGAGTGCAGGGGAAATTATTGCAGAGCCGCTGGTCGTTCAAGGCGAGGGGACGAAAGCACAGCGGCGGGAGCGCGCGCTTCATTTGATGGAGCAAGTCGGTTTGGATCCGAGAAGCGAAGGAAAACGGCCATTTGAGTTCAGCGGCGGCCAACGGCAGCGGCTGGCCATCGCGCGAGGGTTGGCGCTGGGGCCGCGAGTCTTGATTTTCGATGAAGTGTTGTCAAATCTCGACGCGCTGAACCAATCGCTGATTCTGAGACTGCTTGCCGATCTGCAGCGTTCGCATTCGCTGGCTTATTTGCACGTGTCGCATGACTTGCGCCTGGTTTCGGAATTCGCGGATGACGTGGCGTTGATGTGCGAAGGCCGGATCGTCGAACAGCAAGACGCGCGCAAATTGTTTGAGTCTCCGAAACATTCCTACACCCGGGACCTGCTGGCGACGGTGCAATCCGTCGATTCGATTTTGTTAGAAAGGTCGGCGTAGCGCCCGTGACGAGATATCTCACCCGCCGGTTGGCGCACGCCGCGCTATTACTGTTGGCGGTGTCGGTCTTTTCGTTTGCGCTGCTGCAGCTAGCGCCGGGAGATTTTTTCGCGCCGCTGAAATTGAATCCGCAGATTTCCGCGCGGACGGTGGAGGGGCTGCGGGCGCAATACGGATTGGACCGGCCGTGGCCGGTGCGTTATGGACACTGGCTACGCGGCGTTTTTCATGGCGACCTGGGGCCATCGTTTGCGTACAACAGTCCGGTGGCGCCGCTGCTCGCGGTGCGTGCACGAAATACCCTGCTGCTGACCGGCACCGCGATGCTGTGGGCATGGCTGATCGCGATTCCACTGGGAATCGTGAGCGCGGTGCGGCGCGGAAAATGGAGCGACCGCGCGGGCGGAGTGGTCACGTCGGCGTTGCTGACGATTCCGGATTTGGTTTTGTTTCTGGCGATTTTACTGCTGGCGGTGCGCAGCGGCTGGTTCCCCACCGGCGGCATGGTCTCGACAGCGTTTGGCGAATTGAGCGGGCGGGGCCGGGCCATGGATATTGCGTACCATCTTTTTCTGCCGGCGCTGGCGCTGGCTATAGCGACTTTACCGGCGCTGGTGCGGCACATCCGTTCGGCGATGATCGAAGTGCTGCAGGCTCCGTTCATCCGCGCGGCGCGAGCCCACGGGATCAGCGAGTATCGGGTGCTGCTGCGCTACGCGCTGCCGGTGGCGGCGAATCCGCTGATTTCACTTTTTGGATTTTCGGTGGCGACCATGCTGAGCGCTTCCCTGCTGGTCGAAGTGATTTTGAGCTGGCCGGGAATCGGGCCGCTGTTGCTCGAAGCGATTCTGGCGAAGGACGTTTACGTGGTGCTGGGGACGGTGATGCTTTCTTCCGTTTTCCTGGTGCTGGGAAATCTGGTCGCGGACCTGTTGTTATTTGCGGTGGATCCGCGAATTCGGATGGAGTCTTGAGTTGACGCACCGGCAAAAACTCGTGGGGGCGCTGGTGTTGCTGGCGGCGTTTCAATTCTTGATTCTGTTTGCGGGATTTTTTGCGCCTTACGGATTCGCGGCGCAGGACCGCGAGCAGCCTTTTGCGGCGCCGACGACGGTTCATTTTTGGGATACCCAGGGACATTTTCATCTACGGCCGTTCATTGTTGATTCTGAATCTTCGGAAGCTCGTGTTTATCCGGTGCGCTTTTTCGTGAGCGGCACGCCGTACAAGATCGCGGGAATCATTCCGGCCCAGGTGCATCTTTTTGGCGTCGAGCAGCCGGGGCGTATTTTTCTGATGGGTTCGGATGCTTACGGACGAGACCAGTTCTCGCGTTTTCTTTTTGGCGGGCAGAGTTCGATGCTGGCGGGGTTGATCGCGGCACTGCTGTCGGTATCGATTGGAATTCTGGTGGGAGGAATCGCTGGGTATTACGGCGGGTGGGTGGATGAGCTGCTGATGCGCGGCGGAGAATTATTTCTGGCGTTGCCGTGGCTGTATCTTTTGTTTGCGGTGCGCGCGGCGCTGCCGCTGCATATTTCGCAGTGGGAAGTTTTTTTGCTCCTGGTTTCGGTGATGGGGCTGATCGGGTGGGCGCGTCCGGCGCGGCTGATTCGGGGCGTGGTACTGAGCGCGAAACAACGCAACTTCGTGGTGGCGGCGCGGGGATTCGGGGCTTCGGATGCGTATCTGCTGCGGCGGCACGTATTGCCGCAGACCTACGGCGTGCTGCTGACGCAGATGACGCTGCTGATTCCGCAATATGTGCTGGCGGAAGTGACGCTGACTTTTCTGGGACTGGGAGTGGGCGAACCGTTGCCGAGTTGGGGCACGCAGCTGGCCTCGCTGCAACAATTTTATGTGCTGTCGTCGTATTGGTGGATGTTCCTGCCGGCGCTGCTGTTGATTCCACTGTTCCTGGTTTTTTACGCGGCGGCCGATGCTCTTCAGGAAATTCACAAGACCGTGGCGCTGTAAATATCGTTCAATCTCTGCTAACAATTTAGGATATGGGACGAACGCACATTTGGGCGAAGTGTGCCGCCTTGGGATTGGCCGTGGCATGTTTGGGCGCGCCGACGAAGGCCCGCGCTGGCCAGGCGAGCGACGACCGCATGGTTCTGGAAGGCGTTCCGGGCCATGCCGGGGGTCGGTTGGTCGTGGCTTTGCGCTCCGAACCCAAGACTTTGAATCCGGTGCTGGCGGTGGACGAGCCGTCGCGCGAGGTGATTCGCTGCCTGAGCGCGGATTTAATTCACATCAATCGCGCGTCGTTGAAGACCGAGCCGGCGCTGGCGAAATCGTGGAACGTTTCGCGGGATGGACGGCAATACACGTTGCAACTGCGCCGCGGCTTGCGCTTTTCGGATGGCGCGCCATTCGACGCGGACGATGTGGTCTTCAGTTTCCAGGTGTATCTCGACGAAAAAATCGATTCGACGCAACGAGATTTGCTGGTGGTGGGCGGAAAACCGATTACGGTCGTGAAAGTAGATCAATACACGGTGCGGTTCGAAATGGCGCAGCCCTATGCGGCCGCGGGGAGATTGTTCGATGGAGTGGCGATTCTGCCGCGGCATCTGCTGGAAGCGAGTTACAAGGGCGGCGGTTTTTCGGAGGCGTGGAATCTATCGATGGCGGCAAATCAGTTCGCGGGCCTGGGGCCGTTTCGGCTGAAGGAATATGTGCCGGGGCAGCAGGTAACGTTGGAACGAAATCCGTACTATTGGAAGGCGGACCGCGCCGGAAATCCGCTGCCGTATCTTGGCGAAGTCATGTTTTTGTTCGTGCCGAGCGAGGATGCGCAGGTCATCCGTTTTCAAGCCGGGGATACAGATGCGCTGAGCCGGTTCAGCTCGGAGAATTTCGCGGTGCTGCAGAAGCAGCAAGGCACGAAGGGTTATCATCTCGACGATCTAGGGCCGGGCCTGGAGTACAACTTTTTATTTTTTAATTTGAATGACCTGGGCGCGAAGAACCTTCCGGAAATCGCGAAAAAACAAAGCTGGTTTCAGGATTTGCGCTTCCGGCAAGCGGTTTCGGCGGCGATCGACCGCGACGGAATCGTGCGGCTGGTCTACGGCGGGCGCGCGACGGCGATTTGGGACCAGGTGACGCCGGGCAACAAGCTTTGGGTCGACGACAAGATCGCGCATCCGAAGCGGTCGGTGGAACGCGCGAGAGAGCTGCTGCAATCGGCGGGATATTCCTGGAAGAACGGAGCGCTAGTGGACCCGCGGGGCAAGGCGGTGGAGTTTTCGATTTTGACCAGCGCGTCGAACGCGCAGCGCACAAAAATCGCGACGATCATTCAAGATGATTTGAGCCAATTGGGAATAACGGTGCAGGTGGTGCCGCTCGATTTTCACGCCATGGTGGACCGGCTGCAGAGCAGCTATAACTACGAAGCGGCGGTGATGGGCTTGGTGAGCGGCGACGCGGATCCGACGTCGGAGATGAATGTGTGGCTGTCGAACGGCGAGACGCATCTGTGGCATCCGAATCAAGCCAAGCCGGCGACACCGTGGGAATCCGAGATGGATGGGCTGATGGAGAAGCAGCTGGTCACGCTGGATTACGCCAAGCGAAAACAATTGTACGATCGGGTGCAGGAAATTGTGGCGGAAGAGTTGCCGGTGATTTGCCTGGTGAGCCCCAATATTCTGGTGGGCGCGGCGAACCGGGTGGGAAATTTCCGGCCGGCGATTCTGGTCCCCTACGCGCTGTGGAATATCGATCAGCTCTACGTGCAATAAATGGCGAGAGTGCCCCGTAACGCTGCGGGCCAAGCGCCGGACTCCGAGGAGTCGCGGGCGGCGTGGACGGATGCGCGGCTGGTGCGCGAATGCGTGGGCGGCAGCGAAGAGGCCTGGCGCGCGCTGATTTCTAAATATAAAAACCTCATTTTTTCGATTCCCGTAAAGTACGGATTCTCCCCGGAAGATTCGACCGACATTTTTCAGGCGGTTTGCCTGGACCTTTTGTCCGAGCTGCCCAAACTGCGCCAAGTGAAGGCGCTGCCGAAATGGATCATGCAGGTTACGGCGCACAAATGTTTTCATCGCAGGAAGCAGCAACAGCGGACGGACGTCTTGGATCCGGGCGCTGAGGAATTCGAGCGCAGCACGCCGTCGGTAGCCGAACATATTTTGCGCGAGGCGGAAGACGAGCAGAATCTGCGGCAGGCGATGGCGGATTTGCCGCCGCGCTGCCGGGAATTGGTGCAGATGCTGTTCTATGAAGAACCGGTTCGTCCGTATCAGGAGATCGCGGCGACTTTGGGGATTGCGGTGGGGTCGATTGGATTTATCCGGCAGCGCTGCCTGGAGCGGCTGCGCAAACGTTTGCTGGAAGCGGGCTTCGCATGAAAGTGAAGGCTGGCAAAAAACACGAACCGCTCAACGCAAAATCGCTGGGCGAATTGGCGGCGCTGAGCACGGATGCGAAGCGCGCGCGATTTATCGCGGCGCATCCACGATTGCTGGATGACGGCGTGGTGCGGCAGTTGAATGAGGTGGTGCGCGCGAGGCTACGCGAAAATGCGCGCGAGGCGCTGCATTTGGGCGAAATCAGCGTCGTGATTGCGCGGCGTTTGCACAATCTAGAGGCCTTGGGGCGCAGTTTGCGTTCGAAGGCCAACGCGCTGTACATGCTGGGCGAAAACGAAGAGGCTCTGAAATTCCACGACGAAGCCCTGCAGATCTTTCGGGAAATCAAAAATCCCGAAGAAGAAGCGCGCACGCTGATTCCCTCCATCCAGCCTTTGATTCTGCTGGGAAAATACGATCAGGCCTTTGCCGCGGCGGAAGAGGCCAAGAAAATCTTCCGGGAATTGGGCGACGACAAACGCTGGGCGCACGTTGAGATCAATGTGGGGAACATTTACCACCGGCAGGACCGTTTTGAGGAAGGGCTGGCGTGCTACGAGCGGGCGTACGAAATGCTGCTGCCGTTTCGCGATGCGGAGGGGCTGGCGGTGGCGCTGTACAACATGGCGGTGTGCCTGATTACGCTGAACGATTTTCCGCGGGTCCTGGCGACTTATCAAAGGGCGCGCGAAATGTGCGTCAAGCACGGCATGACGCTGCTGGTGACCCAAAGCGATTACAACATCGCCTACCTTTATTATTTGCGCGGCGAATACAGCCGGGCGATCGAGATGCTGCGGGCCACGCGGGAGGAGTGCGAGAAAAACGGGGACGCGCACGTGCTGGCGCTGTGCTATTTGGACGTCTCGGAAATTTATTTGGAATTGAATTTGAGCGTGGAGGCGAAAGAAGCGGCGCACGAAGGTTTTTTACGTTTTCAGAAATTGGGGATGGGATATGAGGAGGCGAAGTGCCTGGCGTTTGAAGCCATGGCCACCAGCCAATTGGGGAAAGTGCTGGGCGCTTTGGAATTGTTCGGAAAGGCGCGGGCGAAATTCGTCAGCGAAAAGAATTTGGTATGGCCCTGGCTGATGGATTTGTACCAGGCGGTGGTGCTTTACGACGAAGGACGGCTCTTTGAGGCGAAGCGGCTTTGTGCTGGTGCGGCTGAGTTCTTCGATAAATCCTTCCTGCCGAGCAAGGCGGTGCTTTGTCATTTGTTGATGGCGCGCCTGGCGCTGCGAGGCGGTGATTTGGCGGCGGCGAAAGTGGAATCGGCGCGAGCGATTGAGCGGCTGGCGCGATTGGAAGCGCCGGTGCTGCATTACCAGGCGCATTTTCTGATGGGGCAGATTCAGCAGGCTGCCGGAGATCTGGGCGAGGCCTATGAATCGTGCCAGAAAGCGCGGGGCTCGCTAGAAACTTTGCGCAGCAGCCTGCGCGGCGAAGAATTGAAAATTTCGTTCATGAAAAATCGTCTAGAGGTTTACGAAAGCCTGGTCGAGCTGTGCCTGATGCGCGATGAAGGGCCGCGCGGTGCGGAGGAATCTTTTAGCTACATCGAAATGGCCAAGTCGCGCAGCCTGGCGGAAATATTGATGCGCACCGGGCCGGCAATGAGGCCGGCCGAAGCGGGACGAAGCGACCTGGTGCGGCGCATCCGGGAAATGCGCGAGGAACTGAACTGGTATTACCGGCGGATTGAGATTGAGCAGTTGCGCGCGGAAGAACCGTCGCCGGAACGCATTGAGAAGCTCCAGAAAGAGGCGCTGGCGCACGAAAACGAATTGCTGCATGTGCTGCGGGATTTGCCGGAGACGGAAGAAAGCGCGGCGCACGGCCCGGCGATGAAATCGCTGGAGGCGATTCGCGATTCATTGCCGGCGGATGCGGCGCTGGTGGAATATTTCAGCCTGAAGGATCAATTCGTTGCGGCGGTGGTGACGCGAGACGGCCTGAAAATTGTGCCGCTGACGCCGGTGTCGCGGGTGGTCAAGTTGCTGCGCATGCTGCATTTTCAGATGTCGAAATTCAAACTGGGCGCGGAATACACGCAGACCTTCGAGAAATCCATGCTGGGAGTCGTGCAGGCGCATCTGCGAGCGCTGCACGAAGAAATTTTCGCGCCGGTTCGGGCGCAGTTAAACGCGCGCCATTTGATCATCGTGCCGCACGGGATGCTGCACTATCTTCCGTTTCATGCGCTGCTCGACGATAGCGGTTACCTGATCGATTCCTTCACGATTTCCTACGCGCCGAGCGCCAGCGTTTTTGTGCACTGCCAGGAAAAAGTGATGCACGCAGCCGGTGGATCGCTGGTTATGGGAATTCCGGATGCGCGGGCGCCGTTGATCCTGGACGAGGTGCGGGCGGTGGCGAAAATTGTGCCGGACGCGGAATTGTTGTTAGGCGGACAAGCCAATCAAACCGCCTTGCGAGGAAAAGGTGCGCGAAGCCGGCTGATTCACATCGCGACCCACGGCAAATTCCGGCAGGACAATCCGATGTTCTCCGGGATTCGGCTGGGCGACGCCTATCTGAATCTTTATGACCTTTACCAACTCAAGTTCGACGCGGAGCTCGTGACTTTGAGCGGGTGCGCCACGGGAATGAATGTGGTTACTTCCGGCGACGAACTACTGGGGCTGATTCGCGGGCTGCTTTACGCCGGGGCTCATTCCCTGCTGCTTACGCTTTGGGATGTTCACGACCAGAGCGCGGCGGATTTCATGGCCAGCTTCTACCGGCGGTTCCAGAGCGGCGAGGAAAAAGCCGCCGCGCTGCGGGGGGCGATGATCGAGCTCCGCGAGCGTTATCCCCATCCCTACCATTGGGCTCCCTTCACGCTGATTGGCAAAGTCTCCCCCAAATAGCCAGGTAGCGGCCTCCAACTTTTTTTTGACCCCCTATATTTTTTGGACGGTAGCCTACCCTTATGAGTTGAGGTGCAACAGGCATTGGGCGTCCACCTGAGCTAAGCCGGGGGACGGGACTGGGGGACGGATGATGCGACATTACACGCTGGAGCAGTGGATCGATTTTGTGCGGGACGTGGTCGACGAGGCGAAGAAGAGAGAGATGCAAAACCACTTGGATAGCGGATGCAAGCGCTGCACGAAAGA
Organism: Acidobacteriota bacterium; assembly: GCA_003156635.1. GTDB lineage: Bacteria > Acidobacteriota > Terriglobia > Acidiferrales > UBA7541 > Palsa-295. Next base: position 12,132 of record PMHK01000191.1, read on the forward strand.
GCTGGGTATGTGGCAGCGTTTGCAACAAGTTGCGCGACGGGAGACGGCGTACTCGCCGTCCTCGGGCGCGATTCGGACGGTGAACGCTGCGTTCGCCAAGCAGGGCACGCGCGCAGCAGCCGCGGCGCATGCCAAATTGGGAATCGCGAGCGTGCTGTTCGACAGCTTTCGAAGTCCCCTGCTGGCCGGAGTGCGGTCGGCTGGAAGCGCCTCACAACAGGTGCTTTACGGCGCGGGAACATATCGGATCGATGTGCGGATCGAGCCGCAAATGGACTCCGATAAGGTGATATTGGTTGGCCAGGTTTTGAACTCTGCCGACCCGGACGAGCGGCTGGCCGACGTATCGGTGACGCTGTCGAAAGGTCGCAAAGTCTTGGCGGAGTCGACCACGAGCCAGTTCGGAGAGTTCCAAATCGAGTGCCAGTTGGACGCAGGATACCGGCTGGCGGTGATGCTGCCCGGGAATGCGGAAGTGACGCTGCCGTTGATCGACCCGGTCTTCGCAAACGAAGCAGAGGCTCCGCATACCGATGATGTGAATAGGGTTAGAAGGAATCTGGAACCTAGGAAAAAAGGTACTAGGACGAACGGTTAGTAGAAACGGTACCGAAAAGTGCCGTTTGTACCATTGTTCGAAATGCGTGGCAGAAACCAGAATGGAACAGCGCAAGTTTCGGTAAGAAACAGAGTGAGCAGCAAGCAGTGGAACAAAGGAGCAAGGCCATCATGAAGCGTCTAATCGGACTTCTGATACTTCTTTCGCTGGGACTGGTGGGCAGCAAGCCGGCCAGCGCCCAGGGTCTTTTTGGCGGCCTGCTCACGACGATTGGACAACTGACAAGCGCGCAGAATCCGCAGCCGGGTGTGATCGTCAGGACTACCCTGGGACTTCAGGGCTTGCAAAACCTCTGCCTCTCCGGTGGTTGTACAGTAGTGAGCAACATTAATGATGGAACGAACCAACTCTTTCTGGTTAAGCCGGCGCAAGGACTGTTGCCGCAACTGCTCGCCGCCGTGCTGCGCTTGGTAAACGGAATTCTGGACGCGGAGCCGGATCAAATTCTGGTGATTCCGCCCAACAACAGCGGGCAAGCGACGGCATCCACGGCTCCCGCAGGATTGTGGGATAACGTCCCGGTGAATTACTACGGGAACATGACCATCGACGGGTATGTGAATCAGCCGGCGGCGCAAATTATCCGGGTCTCGCAAGCGCACCAGGTTTTTGGAGTGAGCGGCGCGGGAATCGTGGCGGACATTGATACCGGCGTGGATCCGAATCATCCGGCACTGCAGGGCGCGCTGCTGCCGGGATACGACTTTACGCGCAACCAAGTCGGCGGTTCGGAATTGAACGACGTTTCGCTTTCGGCGCCGCCTCCCTGCCAAACCTGCGCGGCGGCGTATGTGAATCAGCACACGGCCGCGATGCTGGACCAACACACGGCGGCCATGCTGGACGGTTCGCAGTACGAGGCGTTCGGGCACGGCACGATGGTGATGGGCGTCATTCACCTGGTGGCGCCGACGGCGACACTGCTGCCCTTGAAGGCGTTCAGCGCGAATGGCAGCGGATCGCTGTCGAACATTCTGGCGGCGATTTACTACGCGGTGCAGAACAACGCGAAAGTGATCAACATGAGTTTTGATTTGACCTCCAGCTCGAACGAACTTACGACCGCGATCAACTACGCCAACAGCCACCAAGTGATTTGCGTGGCGTCGGCCGGCAACGACGGCAAGCAGGAGATGATTTACCCGGCCGGCTTGCAGTACGTGATGGGCGTGGCGTCGACGAACAATCAGGACCAACGATCGACGTTCTCGAATTACGGGAACCAGATCGTGTGGGTCGCGGCGCCGGGCGAAGGCATCATCACGACCTACCCGTTTGCAACGTATGCGGCAGGTTGGGGCACGTCGTTCAGTTCGCCGATGGTGGCCGGCACCGCGTCGCTGGTGGTCAACATGCAGCCTTCGTTCAATGAGACCCAGGCGGCGTGGACCGCGGCGCACGCGAAATGGATTGGCCTGAACATGGGCAACGGACGGCTGGATGTTTACGGCACGCTGTCGTCCTTGAATCCGATTCAGGGCTTGCTGCAATAACTGCTTCCATGTGGACCGATAACGCAGCGTCGAGCGCCTCGCACACCTGGGCACCGCCAGCCCTGCACGTGAAGCACGTCGAGGAGCAACTCTCGGCGCTGCGGAGTTCGTTGATTTGCGCGTTCAATCAGCTTTTGGATTTGAAAGATTTGAACACGGGCGTGCATAGCACGCGATTGGCGGAGTGGGCGCTGCATGTCGCGGGCGAGCTGGGTCTGGAGCGCGAGAGCCTGGCGGACATGGAAGTCGCGGCGCTGCTGCATGACATCGGGAAAATCGGCATCGCGGATGCGATTTTGAATAAGCCCGCGAAATTGACCGCGGAAGAATATGAAGTGATGAAAAAGCATCCGGAGTTTGGCTGGGCGGTGTTGCGCCAAGTGCCTGGCATGGAGCGCGCCAGCCTGATGATTCTGCATCATCATGAAAATTTTGACGGCACGGGCTACCCCGGCGGACTGAAGGGCGAAGAAATTCCGATGGGGTCGCGGATCGTATCGGTGATCGACGCGTTTGATGCGATGGTTTCGACTCGGCCGTACCGCCAGGGCATGCCCATCGAGGAAGCGGTGCGACGGCTGGTGGCGGCGAGCGGCACGCAGTTTGATCCGCGGGTGGTGAATCGTTTTCTGCCGCTGGCGCAGGCGGAAATGACGTCGGTGTTTGCGGCCGCCGGCACTTCTGTCACGGCTGTTTTGTAGAATCGGGTCCTCGCGACAACCCCCAGTTTTTTTCCGCCGAGTCTCACCTTAAAACACCTAGTTCTCATTTCGATACACATTGTGGAAATTGCTGCTGCATGTTTCCCCGAATTGAATGATGTTACGTGTCGTCGGGTTATGTTCCGAATGGTAACAGCCGCGCGAACGGGGGAACGAATGGAGATGGGATCCGGGGTCCGCATCGGGCCTTTTGAGGTTTTTGCGCCGCTGCAGCCGGCGACGTCGTTGATTCGCGGGTATGGCGAGCATCATTTTCCCGGCAGGCTGATCGTGGTGGAAGGCATCGACGGGTCGGGCAAGTCGACGCAGCTAAGCCTGCTGCATAAATGGCTGGAATCGAAGGGTTACGGGGTGGTGTTCAGCGAGTGGAATTCATCGCCGCTGGTGAAAGACACCACCAAGTACGGCAAGAAGAAAAAAATGCTGACGCCCGCGACGTTTTCGTTGATTCATTCCACGGATTTTGCGGATCGCACGGAGCGGAGCATTTTGCCTTTGCTGAAGGCCGGGGCAGTGGTGCTGTGCGACCGCTACATTTATACGGCGTTTGCGCGGGACGTGGCGCGCGGGATGGATCGCGAGTGGGTGCGAGACCTGTATGGATTCGCGGTGCAGCCAGCGATCGCTTTTTATTTTCGGGTTCCACTGGAGACCGCGATTCACCGGCTGCTCGATGGCCGTGACGGGTTCAAATTTTACGAGGCAGGGATGGATTTGAATCTGACGGACGACTCGGTGGAAAGCTTCCGGATATTTCAAGGGCGCATTCTGGCCGAGTACGAAAAAATGATTCCGGAATTTGGGTTGACGGTGATCGACGCGACGCTGCCGATCGAAACGCAGCAATCGCAGGTGCGCCATATTGTGCGAACCCATTTGGACCACGCGAAAGAATTGAGGGTGCGACCATGAGAACGACTTACGGAAAATCGCTGCCGAGCACGCGGCTGGACAATCTGGGCGGTAAATTGATTGTGATCGAAGGCACGGATGGCGCGGGGCGTTCGACGCAGATCAACCTGCTGAAACCGTGGCTGGAAGAGTTGGGGCATGCGGTGGTGGATACGGGGATGACGCGCTCGCCGCTGGCCGGCGATGGGATTCGCCGCGCGAAGGAAGGAAATAATCTGGGGCGGGTGACGCAGAGTTTGTTTTACGCCACGGATTTTGTGGACCGGCTGGAAAACGAGATCGTGCCGGCGTTGCGGGCCGGTTTTATCGTGCTGACCGACCGCTATATTTATTCGCTGATGGCGCGAGCCATCGTGCGCGGGATGGATCCGCACTGGATCCGGAGTATTTATAGCGTGGCATTAAAACCGGATGCGGTGTTTTATTTGCGGCTGGGCATCGATCAATTGGTGCCGCGGGTGATCTTCACGCGCGGATTCGATTATTGGGAATCGGGGATGGATCTGTATCCGGGCCACGACATGTACGCCAGTTTCTGCAATTATCAGGCGGCGCTGCTGGCGGAATTCGACCGGCTCAGTTCGGAATTCAATTTTCAGATGGTCGATGCGGCACGGGACGCCAAAATGGTCTGCGAGCATCTGAAGGAAAATATATTGCAGCTGCTGGAGAAGGATTCGCGCAAGAGTTTTATGGCGAAGGTGTACGACGAGCCGGTCGCGCGGAGTTTGCGCGAGGTCCGGGCGCGGCCGGTATTTGATACGCGAATTGATCGCCCCGTGGGCGCGCTGCCTGGTGTGGCGCCAGCGGTGGCTCGAGCGACCAACGGTAACGGTCACCACGCGACTCACCAAAAATAGAATCGCCCACGGATCAGGACGCCGTTTCAGCCAGCACCGTTTGTGCAGCAGCGGTCTGCTTGTCCAACTCGGTCACTCCCCGGCCCAGGATAATTAACCGATGGAATAGAAGACCCATGGCAATTTGGTTCAGATCAGGTTTGCGTGGGTTATAGAAGACAATCGACGCCAGTTCCGGTGAACCAACGAGCCCAATGTAGATGCAGGCGCCGCCGTAATTCTGCATTCCGATATTCTCCGGACCATCCAACCAGGCGGGCGGCCATCGCATCGATTGTGTAACTGGTGGTGTGGGTGGCGCGTAATGCGGCGGGCGATGAATTTGCCACGTGATCGCGCGACGCAATGAATAGTTGACCCGGAATTTTGTCCCACGCGCTTAGGAAGGTGCGTTTGGGGCAGCCCTCCAGAGCTGCAATCCAAAAACTCTACGATCGTCAACGAGGTACGGATGCCTGCACCCATTGTGTTTTGGATGAGTCTTGCCGGAGTGGTTTTTCTGATTGCGGGAATGTTCGCGTTTCGACGCGAGGTGCAAGCGGCCGCGGGACTCGACAAATGGATTGCGCTGGGCAGCGTTTTTGTGGCGGCGCCGCTGGCGACATTCGGAGCGGAGCATCTGACGGCGGCGCGGTCGCTGATGGAGGCGGTGCCGGAGTGGATGCCGGGGCGGCTGTTCTGGGCTTACTTCGTGGGCGTCTGCCTGATCGCGGCGGCGGTGAGCCTCACGGTAAAAAAGTACGTGCCGCTGACGACCGCGCTGCTGGCCGTAATGTTTTTTTTGTTTGTCTGCATGATTCATTTGCCGAATTTATTGCCGCACTTGAAGGAGAGACTGTTTTGGACGATCCCGCTGCGCGACGCGGTCTTTGGCGCGGGGGCGCTGGCATTGGCGGGCGCGCTGAGGAAAGGCGCGGATGGTCGCGGATCGAACTGGCCCATCACGTTTGGAAGATTGCTGATTGCGGCGGCGCTGATTTTCTTCGGCGTACAGGAGTGCCTCTACCCCAAATTCGCGCCGGGCGTTCCGTTGCCGAAGATGACGCCGGCGTGGGTGCCGCTGCCGGTTTTGTGGGGATTTCTTTGCGGAGTAATCCTCATCGTCTGCGGACTGTCCCTGCTGGTGAACAAATATGCGCGCAGTGCGGCGGCGTGCGGCGGCGCGGTGATGGCGGTGCTCACTTTGATTTTGTACGTGCCGATCCTTCTGCTGAATTCAGGGACTGGGCCGCTGGTCGAAGGACTGAATTATGCGGCGGACACTTTGCTTTTCGGCGGGGCCTTGTTGTTTCTGGCGAGGGCGCTGCCGAAGGAATCGTCTTCCGTAAGCGCTACGTAATAGAGGTGGCGCGGCCAAGAGGACGATTTTAGAACTTTTCTGAGCGACTTCGTGCTATCGCTGCCACAGAATGAACCTCTTTGCAGGATAAGCTTGTAGGGTACTGGCAGAAGCCCGAATGCCACATGTCCGGTAACGCGAC
>PMHK01000123.1 GCA_003156635.1 Acidobacteriota bacterium
ACCGGAATTTCCGCTGTGCTTTCCGGCTAGGGTCGAATATACCGCATCGCCGGGCAGCCGTTCAATCGGGTGAAACTGGTTCGAGCAGGACGGATTGGAGTGAACGGCGGGGACTGGCGTGGGCGGGAAGCGTGGGATGGCCCATATAGAAAACGAAAGTGGGCTGCCAGGTCGAGTCGCCGGTGATTTCATTCAGCAGGGCGACGCGAGAGGCGGGGCGGCCGAGCGCGCGTTCGTGATCGACCATTTCGACGGCTTCATTGCAGGGGCGCGCGGCGGNNCGCGGGCGGTGGCGAGGAGGTGGGCGCGTTGCCAGATTCGTCCGGCGCCCAAACATTGCCGCGGATCGTAGCGGTCGCGCACGGCGATGAATCCGATCAGCGGCGCGCTGAGCATCAGATTAACGTAGCCATTTTTTTCACCGTGGGCCGCGGCCCAGCTCAACATTTTTGGGGTCATCATTTTGGCGGCGGCGTTGGCGATGGGCGGCAGGCCGAAAGCGTCGACGGTTAGGCCGTCGCGATGTTCCTGCACCGCCTTCCAGTTGAGGCGGAGCCAGCGTTCGCTGCCGCGCTGGACGTCGGGGTCGGAATAGAGTTCGGTGTTCGCGGCGGAACTGACTTCGGCGATTTTTTTCCGGTCGGCTTCGCTGGTGAACAAAAACAGTTTGGTGTTGGAGTCGTCGCCGGGCAGATGGCGCAGCTTTTCGAGGAAATCCGGCAGAAGCGGCCGCTGCGGATCGTATGGGGCGCGATTGGTGTGGCGGCGAGGGATGGCGTCGTACAGTTCGCTCGATTCGCTTTTGCCCGGAGAGAGATCCACGCGGGCGACGAGCGTTGTTTCGGGATCAGCCGGGATCGGCTCCAGCTTTCCTGGTGGCAGGGTCACCGTGGTGGCGTAGCCGTTGGCCGCAGCGGCCAGTAGCAGATTCTCCAGCGCGCAGCCGATGCCGAGATGTTCTTCGCGGAGGTAGGGATCGAGCGCGCCGACGTTGCGCCGGGTGTCGAGGTAAAGATCGATCGCGGAGTTGGTGACTTGGAATCGCCAAGGTTGGGTATTGTGCGGGCTGGCGGCGAGGATCGCGGCGCGCACCAGGGCAAGGGGGCCGCCGGTGGCGTCGCGCCAATTTTTCCAGGGTTCGTAGGCTGGGCCGGCGCCGATGCTGAAGACGCCTTGATCGTAGGCGCGATAGACGCCGCCGGCCGCGACGACGATGGTAACTGCTCCGGCGGATTTGAGGAACGATCGGCGATGCACGGGGACCTCGCTTTCTTTATACGGGAGGAGCGGTGCGAAGGTTTCAGGTTTAGAGGCGCAGGTACGCGCCCGGCTACGCCGGCCGCTACAGGTGGTGCGGGCGGCGTCGCAGGGTGGGTAGCGCGGTGTGCGGGTTATGGGCGGCGTGTTGGCGGTCGAAAAAAAGGTTCTTCCGTGCTACCTTCGCGGCTGGTTGGACGCGGCGATTCCGAATCGAACAAAGGATGGTTTCTAATGGCTAAGTCGATGTGGATGGGGATGGCGATGTGCGGGGCTTTGGCGCTGACGGCGTTGGGGGCGGGGAGCGCGCGGGCTCAAGCTGGCGCGGACAATCAGGGGGAATCGTCGTCCTTGCAGAGCGTGCCGGTAACGCAGGACCCGAACATCGAGCTGATGCGGAAGGATATTCGCTCGAAGAAGAAACAATTGATCGCGGACAATCTGAAGCTGAGCGAAGCCGACGCCGCGCGATTCTGGCCGATTTACGATCAATATACGGCGGACCTGGTTCGGGTGAACAACGAGAAATACGCGGTGATCAAGGAATATAAGGAGTCGTTCGGATCGATCAGCGATGCGCAGGCCGTGGATCTGACCCGGCGGGCGCTGGAAGCGGATCAGAATGTGGCGATATTGCGGGCGCGGTATGTATCGAGATTTTTGGAGGTGCTGCCCGGAAGAAAGCTGGCGACGTATTTTCAAATCGAGCGGCGCTTGCAGGAAATGATTAATTTGCAGCTGATGGCCGATGTGCCGCTGGTGCAGGATCAGAAGTAGAAATTTTTTGCGGTTTTTCCATGGCCATTGACGGCACAGGATGCCGACGTGGAAGTTTTGAAATTCAGGTGAGGATGGGCACATGCTCGTTAGAAATAATCGGAGAAATTACGGCAGGAGTGGCGGGTCGAGGAGCATGGTAGCGGTGGGGCTGGCTCTGGCGGTGTTGTTGGGCGTTGGCGCGGTCGCGTTGGCGCGGCCGAGGACTCCGGCGCAGGAGGAGCCAGCGCAGGCTCTATATAAGGCTACGAAGCAGCCGGTGGAAAAGCGGGTGGAGGACCTGCTGGGGCGGATGACGGTCGAAGAAAAAGTTTCGCTGCTCAGCGGCGCGAACTGGATGGATACCGTGGCGATTCCGCGGCTAGGGATTCCGTCGATCAAAATGGCGGACGGGCCAGCGGGGATCCGGTCGTGGTTCGGTCCTTCGGCGCTGACCAATGCGGCCGATTCCAAATTTCCAAAATTCGCCAGCACGGCGTTTCCGTCGGGAATCGGCGTGGCGGCGACCTGGGATCCGGCCACGGCCCAAGCGGTGGGGCAGGCGCTGGGGCAGGAAGTACGGGCGATTGGTCGCGACATGATTCTGGGCCCGACAGTGAACATTCAGCGCGTGCCGCTGTGGGGCAGAAATTTTGAGGGATACGGAGAGGATCCGTATTTGGCGGCGCGCATCGGCGTCGGGTATATCAAAGGCGTGCAGGGCGAAGGGGTGATCGCCACGGTGAAACATTTCGCGGCGAACAATGAGGAATTCGAACGACACCGCGTGGATGAAGCGATTGACGAGCGCACGCTGCAGGAAATTTATTTTCCAGCGTTTAAGGCGGCGGTGCAGGAAGCGGGGGTTTGGTCGGTGATGTCCGCATATCAGAAAGTGAACGGGCGGTATTGTTCGGAGAATGCATATTTGTTGCAGGACGTGCTGCGCAAGGAATGGGGATTTACGGGATTTGTGGTTTCGGATTGGGGGAGCACGTACAGCACGGATGGTCCGGTGAACGCGGGGATGGATATCGAAATGCCGGGCGGGGAAGTGGCGCGGGCGTGGCTGGCGACCGAGGGCGCGAAGAAAAATGGGAATGGCGGCGACTTTCTTTCGCCGGAGAAAGTGCTGCCGCGAATCGCGGCTGGGGCGATTAGGCAGGCGACGGTGGATGAAAACGTGCGGAACATTTTGCGCGTCCTGTTCGTGAGTGGAATTTTTGACCGGGCGCAAGCGGCGGCGACGGGCGCGGCTGAAATCGACACGCCGGCACAGCGGGCGGTGGCGCGACGTGCGGCGGCGGAGAGTCTGGTGTTGCTGAAGAATTCCGGCAATTTGTTGCCGCTGGATCCGGCGAAGATCAAGACGCTGGCGGTGATCGGTCCTAACGCGGCGGTGGCGCGAACGGGCGGCGGGGGAAGTTCGCTGGTGCGCTCGAAGTATTCGGTTTCGCCGCTCGCTGCCATCAAGGAACGGGCGGGCAGCGGAATACAGGTGAGGTATGCGCAGGGCGCGGCGATCGACGAGGAAGGCGTGAGCGGCGCGGGGTTGGTGGAGAATCTTTCGGCGGCCGGCGGCGGAGATGCGGCGGCGGCCGAAAAATTACGGGCGGAAGCGGTGGCTATCGCGGCCAACACCGACGCGGTGATTCTAGTCGTCGGCGACAATGCGCGCGTGGAATCGGAGGGTTTCGATCGCAAGACGCTGGACCTGCCGCCGGGGCAGGACGAATTGATCGCGGCGGTGGTGAAGGCGAATCACAACACCGTGGTGGTTTTTAACGCGGGGGCGCCGGTGAATGTGAGCCGCTGGGTGAATGACGTGCCGGCGCTGGTGGATGCGTGGTTCGGCGGGCAGGAAACCGGCCACGCGGTGGCGGATGTTTTGTTCGGCGACGTAAATCCCTCGGGGAAATTGCCGTTTAGCTATGTGAATGAGCTGAAGGAGTCGCCGGTTTACGGAAATTATCCGGGAGAAAATCTGCAGGTGAAATATGCGGAAGGAATTTATGTGGGGTATCGCTATTTCGACAAACACGGTATCGCGCCGCAGTTTCCGTTTGGGTATGGGTTGTCGTACACGAATTTTGGGTATAGCGATTTGAAAATCAAGCCGGCCGCGGGTTCCGCCCAGGCACAGACCTTCGAAGTTCGTTTGAAAGTTCGCAATGAGGGGAAGCGGGCGGGAGCGGAGGTGGTGGAGCTGTACGTGCATGATGGACATTCGAGCGTGGACCGTCCGGTGAAGGAGTTGAAAGGTTTTCGGCGGGTGGAGCTGGCGCCGGGGCAATCGGGCGACGTTACATTTACGCTGGACCGTGGGGCGCTGAGCTATTACAGCACGGAGAAAAAGGCGTGGGTGGCGGAGCCGGGGAAGTTCGAGGTGTTGGTGGGCGCGTCGGCGGCGGATATTCGGGTGAAGGGGGCTTTGGAGTTGCGCTGAGGTCGAACCATTCGGGTTCGAAAGGCGAAGGATGGGGCACCGGGAAAAGCAGAGGCAACGGCAACGGCTGCCCGGCTAACGTCGGCCGCTACAGGTGGCGCGGNNGCGGTGGTTTTGGGCGGCGATGCGTGGGCATGGGTGAGATTCTTCGCTGCGCCGAGAATGACGACGCGACTGCGATTTTATTCGTAGCGCAAGGCTACGATGGGGTCGACGCGGATGGCGCGGCGGGCTGGGACGTAGCAGGCGACTAGCGCGACGAGGATGAAAATTACGGTCACGCCGGCGAAGGTGAGAGGATCGGCGGCGCTGACGCCGTAGAGCAAGCCCGCCATGAGGCGGGAAACAATCAGCGCAGCAACTACCCCGACCACGGCACCTGCCAAAGCCAGTTGCAGACCCTGACGCAAAACCATTTGCAGGATGGTGTTTTTCGGGGCGCCCAGGGCCACGCGAATGCCGAATTCGCGGGTGCGTTCATTTACGGTGTAGGAAATCACGCCGTAAATCCCCAGGCCCGCGAGAAGCAAGGCGGTCAAGGCGAACAGCGCGACCATGTTAATGGCAAAGCGCCTGGCCGACAGCGACGCGGACACCGCGCCAGTCAGCGTCTGGGCACCGAAAACGGGAAGGTCGGGATCGATGGACTGCACCTGTTCGCGGAGTTGCGCGGGAATCGCCGCGACGTCCAGCCGCCCGCGCACGAACACCGCCAAATCTTTGGGCGTCCGCTGATAGGCGCTCAAGTAAATTTCCGGCACAGACGCTGCGGCCAGCGATTCCGTTCGAGCATCGGCCACGATGCCGATCACCGTGCTCCACGCAGAATCGCGGGGCCGCTTGAGATGCTGGCCGATGGCATTCGCGTCTGGCCAATAAGTGCGGGCCAGCGATTCATTGATCACGGCGACGGCCGGCGCAGTTTCGTTGTCCGAGGCGCTAAACAGCCTTCCGCGCAGCAAGGTGATGCCGAGCAAGGAAAAATATTCCGGGGTCACCTCCGAACGGTCGATCAAGGGAGCTTGATCGGTCTGAGTATCGCGGCCTTCAACGATCAGTGCGACTGGACTTACATCCCGCCAACCATGCCCCAACGGAATCGAGGCGAGATCACCGATGGCCACTTGCTGCACACCCGGGAGGGTCGCGGCCCGACGGAGAACTTCGCGCAAGAAAGGAGCCTCTTGCGCGGTGGTTCCATAGACGTCGGTGGCCGGATCATTGGGGACGGGCAGCCAGGTGCGAACCGCCATGACGTTCTGAGGATTGAAGCCGAGATGCACCTGCAGCAAATCCCAGAAACTGCGCAGCAGCAGGCCCGCGGCGATCATCAGCACGAGGGATAAAGCAAATTCGGTGATCACCAACAGGCCGCGGGTGCGGGATTGTTGCCGGGAACCTTTCGAGCTGCGTGTCTCCTGGTTGAGCATGTGGGTCAGATCGACGCGGCTGGCTTGCCAGGCGGGAGCCAGACCAAAAATCACTCCGGCGAGAAGCGAAGAAGCGAGCGCGAAAAGCAAAACGGTCCAGTTGACCGAGACATCGTTGAGGCGCGGCAGGCTATCGGGAACGATCCGCAAGAGCAACGTCTTGGTACAAAAAAGAATTCCGAGACTGGCGATTCCTCCGAGCAAGGACAGCAACAGGCTTTCGGTGAGCAACTGGCGGATCAGCCGCGACCGCGCGGCGCCCAGCGCCTGGCGGACGGCCATCTCGCGGCCGCGAGCGCTGGCCCGTGCGAGCAGCAGGTTCGCAATATTGGCGCAGCCGATCAGCAGGACCAGGGCGACCGCGCCCAGCAGCAGAATCAGCGACTGCCGAACATTGCCAACCACCGTCTCTTGGAGTGGGGTCAAGCGTACGCGCCACGCACTTTGGGCCGGATAATCCACCGGGAATTGTTTTTGCAACCCGCCGACCAGGGCATCGGAACGGCTTTGGGCCTCGGCAATCGTGAGTCCGGGTTTGATGCGCGCGATGGCCGCTTGCAGGAGACGGTCGTGGCGTAGCGGCGGAGGAGCGGGCGGCCCGGCGAAGCCCGAGGCCATCCAACTGTCGATGTTTCTTTCCTCCGGAGTTCGTCCGGGATCGTGAAAACCGGGCGGCATCACGCCGATGACGCGATACAAATCGTTATCGAGCCGCAGGCTTTTGCCGAGGATGGCCGGATCGGCGGCGAATTCCCGTTTCCACAGACCATTACTGAGGACCGCTTCGAGAGTGAAACCGGGTGTCTGATCGTCGGGATCGAAGGTGCGGCCCAACTGGGCCTTCACGCCGAGCACGGCAAAATAATTCGGCGCTACATTGAGAAAGCTGATGCGCAGGGGCTGCGAACCGCCGGTGAGATTGACGTCACCGCCGCCGATGGGCGAAACGTATTGGAAAATTCCGGAGCGCTGAAAATCATGGAGCTCCGGCACGGACATGCCGACGTCCTGGGCGCCGACTCCGGGAAGATCGTCCTCGAGGCGTACGAGCTGCTCGGGCTGCGGATAGGGCAAGGGATGCAGGAGCGTGGCATCGACCACGCTGAAGATGGCGGTGGTGGCGCCGATGCCGAGCGCGATGGTCAAGATGGCGATGAGGCTAAAGCCGGGAGATTGGCGGAGGGTGCGCAGGGCGAAGCGCAGGTCCTGGGCGATGGATTCGAGCAGCGGAACGCCGCGCGCTTCGCGACATTCTTCTTTGGCTTTTTCGAATCCGCCAAATTCCAGCCGCGCGCGGCGCAAGGCCTCGGCGCGCGGGAGACCGCGGTGGAGCAAATCTTCGACGCGGGCTTCGAGGTGAAAGTTCAGCTCCGCATCCATTTCGCGCTCGGTGCGCGAGCGCCAGAGGTTGGCGCGTAACCAAGAACGGAGGCGGCTCCAGAGTTTCATAGTTCCTCCCGGATGGGGAATGGATGACTCTCCTAGAACACCTAGGAATATAAAGAATCGACTCCTAGATTGTCAAGGAGAAGGCGAAACGTAAGGCCTTGGGCGGCGGGGCAGCTTCGGCATCACGAAGTTAAACGCGGCAGGCGGCGTGGACATCCAGGTGACCAAGTTGATTGCGATTCGTCCGGTGCAGGCCGAATATTTCCTGACGACGATCCCGGACGGATTGAATAGCCGGCAGAATAGTTTCCGGTTCAGCGCGGGAGTTGTGTTCCGGCTGGGCAAAAAGTAATCTCCAGGCGCGCGCGGAGTGCAGGAGGCGGGGATGAAAGTGTCGGTTTTTATTGGGACCAGTGTGGACGGATTTATTGCGCGGGCCGGCGGGGAACTCGATTTTCTGCCGGAGGGTGGCGGGGAGCCACACGGGTATCCGGAATTCATGGCCAGCGTGGATGCGCTGGTCATCGGGCGGAATACGTTTGAGATTGTTCTGGCGTTTCCGGAATGGCCGTACGGCGAGAAGCGGGTGGTGGTGCTGAGCAGCAAGCCGCTGGATTTTTCGGGAGTGCATGGCGGCAAGGTGGAGCAGATGAGCGGCGCGCCGGCGGAGATCGCGAAGAAGCTCGCGGCTAGCGGAGTGCAACACGTTTATGTTGATGGCGGAATTACAGTGCAAAGGTTTTTGCGTGAGGGATTGGTGGATCGAATGATCATTACGCGGGTGCCGGTGCTGATTGGACAGGGGATTCCGCTTTTTGGCGCGCTGCTGCGGGACGTGCGTCTGCAACATGTGGCGACGCAGGCGTATGCGAGTGGATTGGTGAAGACGGAATACGAGGTGGTGCGGTAGGAACAATTGAGTCCTTAGAGCAGGAGGGTTTCTTCGCGATGGTGACCAGGCCATCCAGAAGCAGGCCTTCTGGCCTAGAGATTTTGGCGGTGTGGCCGGCTTGCGCAAAAAATAAAACGTCCCGCTCGCGCACTCGCAAGCGGGACGTCTCCTACCGATCGGTTTTGCGTTCNNCCATGGACTTCAACTTCGCCACTTTGCCCTTGTTCATGTTCGAACCTTCGGCGCCGCGAATCGCTTCGCGCAGCGATGCAATCTGCGCCGCCGGCAAAGCCTTCGAACGTTCCAGCTGATCGAGGTAGGCCTTGGCCACCACCAACTTGTTGGGCCACTCGATCTTCTGCTGGTTCTGCACATTTTGATACGCCACCTGCACGGTTTTCGCCGCGTCAATTTCATTCTGACTCAGCGCTTCCGTCGGGGTCAGTTCGAAGATGTCCAGACCGCGCGCGATTTCCGAACCGTAGATGTAGCCGTTGTACCAATACGCCGACCAGAATCCGCCCAGCACCAGCATCTTGGGGTCAATCGGTCCGCGGTCGAAATACGCAATCTCAAAAGGTTTCGCCGAATCGGTGAAATCCATCACCGACACGCCGCCCTGATACCAGGCCTGCACTTCGATGTCGCGCCCCGGAACCGGCAGCAACGAACCGTTGTGCGCGACGCAGTTTTCGGTGTCGCCCTGCGCCGCCGGCAACTTGTAATAACTTTGCAGACTGAGCTTGTCGTCCTTCAGATTGAAAATCGCATCCGCGCCCCATTTGTTCGGATCGTTCGGACGGCAGCGCGCACCCAAACCGCCGCCCCACTCGTCGGTGAAGACGACTTTCGATCCGTCATTGGAGAACGACGCCGAATGCCAGTAGGAATAGTTCGGATCGTTCACCGCGTCGACGCGCTTCGGATGCACCGGGTCTTTGATATCCAGCAAGATCCCGTTGCCCGAGCACGCGCCAGCCGCCAAACCAATCGCCGAATAGACCGTGATATCGTGGCACTGATCGGTGTCCTGCGGCTTCTTCTCTTCCTCGTCGTGGCTGCCGCCGTTGCTCAGTCCGTTCATCGCGCCGGTGCGGGAATCCATGAAGACCCGCGGGCTGGAAACGATTTTCGCGTCCTGGGGCGCCGCCACCGGCACCTTGATTACGTCGATGCGGAACAGCGCCGTATTCGGATCCTGGTCCGCCTTGCCGCCCGAGCATCCGGCGAGTTCTTCGCCCTGGCGCACGAAGGACGTTCCCGAAACATAAATGTAAACATTGTCTTGGTCGTTGGGGTCCACCACCAGCGTGTGGGTGTGCGATCCGCGGCAGGTCTGCACGGCGGCCACTTGCTTCGGATTCTTGATATCGGTGATGTCGAAAATTCTGACGCCACGAAAACGTTCGGCCTGCGCGGCCGGCAAGCGGCGTTTCTTTTCCTCGCCCGCGGCGGGCGGAGGTTCCGGTGGAAATCCTTGCGCGCCGCAATCGATGCGCCCGTTGGGCATTTCCACCGACATGAACATCAGGTTTTTGTAGACCGATACGTCGCCCTGTCCGCCGGGGCAGACCATGGTGGTCACCAGCGAGGCCTTGGCTGGATCGGAAATATCGAAAATATTCATTCCATAAAAATTTCCCTGGAACAAGTGATTGCCCTGGAAAGCCACGTCGGAGTTTCCGAACGCCAGCTGCGCGATCACGATCTGGAGATCCTTCGGAATTTTCGCCTCGGCCGGAATGCCCATTTGGCCCATCATCTTGGCCACTTTGGGGTCGTCTGGATTGTCCGTCCCCAGCTGGAACGCGTCCGGCTTCTTGATCAGCAGCAAGTGCTTCAAGCCCACCGCCGCTTCGCCCGCGTCATACATGCCCGGCTTCAGGGTGTAGCGCGGATCGTTGGTGTTCGATCCGGTCATGCCCGCGGGCAACGGCGGCGCCGGAACGGCCGCAAACGGATTCTGCATTTCCTTGCCGACCTTATCGGACGGCGCATCTGCCGGCGCATCCTTGGCAGCGCCGTTCGGAGCGGGGGCGGGTGCAGCTTGCTGCGCGCTGAGACCCGTACAACAGAACATCGCGGCCAGCGCCAAACCGGCCAGCTGGATTCCCAAATTCTCGATTCGCTTCATCGTTTCTCCTCTGAGGTTTTCGTCCCTGTTTCTTTTTGCAGCATGCCCTGCATGATCTTGATCTCGGCGCGCTGGGTGTTGTCTGCATCGGTCGCGAAATTAAAAATATCCGCGTCCTGCCCCGCCCCCGCGGTATTAAACAGATCTTTCACCATAATCAACGCGCCGTTGTGGTGCTGAATCATGCCAGTTAGAAATAAATGATCGAACTCGGGGCCCCGCGCCTGGCGCAGCGCGTCCATCTGTTCCGCCGTCAACATCCCGGGCATCAGCGCCATCGCTCCGCCGTCTTTATCCATCCCCGGCATGCCCGCCATGGCCCCGGGCATGGAGGTGGCCTGGCCGCGCTGCGCCAGCCAGCGCTGCATGAATTTGATTTCATCTTGTTGCGAGCTGCTGATCCGCGCGCCCAATTCGCCCAGCGCTTGGTTAGCGGTGTGCGACGGGATCATCGCGGTCATTTCCACCGCCTGGGTGTGATGCATGATCATGCCCTGCANNTGCTCATGATGCATGATCATGCCCTGCATGAATTCGACGTCCGAATGCGCCAGCGGCGGCAGGGAAGCATGGGTCGACGCTGGCAAAGTTTTGGTCGGCTGCCCCGGTGCCCCGGGCTGCACCACGACCGGCGCGGCCGCCGCTCGGCCGCCACTGCCCGAAGTGGCTTCCTGCGCCAATACGCCAGTTGGAAATAATCCTAGAGGAGAAATCGCGGCGAAGCACAATCCAAGTGTTGCTGCCGAGGTACGGGAGAAATAACGCCTCAGCCTGCTCTCGCGGCAAACGCCGCGGAAGCGGGGTAAACGATGAGACTTCGAAGTCGCTACCTCGTTCGGCATATTCGGGGCGCACACACGCTATCACGAAGCGCCACTCCACAAAACCGGGATTTTCGCCACATGCCACACGGTAAGACTGCAGAGTGTCTTCACCGGGTGAGCTGGGTGAGGGCGCCTTTGGGGGCCGGATTCGCTGCCCACGGAGAGACATTCCAAAGCGTCGTCCCCAGGGCTGAAGCCCGCGGAAAACCAGAGATTTATTGTCGGAGCTAAAGCTCCGATCCCCTAAAAAGCGCCGCCTTCGCGAATGATGTTGCTGGTTGCTCGCGAAAAGCAGATCCCTCGCGGCGCTTCGGGATGACAGACCCCTCAACCTTGCAGCAGCTGATTCAAGCCCCTACCTCTGACACTTGCTCCGTATATCTTCGGAACTGCAGCGGGATTTGATTGGGGGGGCGGGTTGCGGTCCGGTATATAGTGGATAATCAAGCCGCGAAGAAAATCGGGAGCCGCAAATTTATTTGCGGAGCAGCTCGCGGCCGGACTTCCCCAGCAAGCCCGTAAGACCCGATCGACGCAACCCATGGCCCTGGACCTTAACAAACACCTCGAACGGGCGCGACGCAGCCTGGAGAAAAACAAGCTTCGCGAAGCCGTGACCGAGTACCAAGCGGTGCTGGAAGAAGCGCCGGCGAATAGCGAGGCGCTACAGGCGCTGGCGGATATCTACACCCGTCTGAACGAGCCGGCCCAGGCCGCGCAATATTATGGAATTCAATTCGACCGCCTGGTGGAAGGCGGAGACGGCGCGAAAGCGTCGGCCATATTCCTGCGATTCCTGCGCCCGTTCGCGCAGCCTCCCGACCGGTTAATGCGCTACGCCACCCTGCTGCAAAAACAAAATCGCACGTCGGAAGCGATCGAGCAATTCACCATGGCGGCGACGCTGTATCAGGGCGAACACCGCGGGATCGAAGAGCTGGCCTGTTACGAAGCGATGGCGGTGCTGGATCCGGAAAATCCGCAGCGGCACATCGTGCTGGGCGAAGCGGCCGAGGCGTTGCGTATCGCGGACCTGGCGACGCGAAGCTTTTTGCGCGCCGGGCAATTGCTGCTGGGATCGAACGCGCTGGATAGCGCCGTGGAATATTTTGGCCGGGCCCATCAGATCTCTCCGCAAGACCGGATTGCCACGCTGCTTTTCGCCGAAGGAAAATTGCGCAAGGGTGATGCGGAAAGCGCGGCGCTGCTGCTGGAGCCGATGGCGGCGCACGAAACGGAATCTTCGTTCCTGGCGCTGTACGGCGAAGCGCTGCTGCGGACAGGAAGGCTGGACCAGGCCAAAGAGCAGTTCGACGCGTATTACAAACAAAAGCCGGAAGGGTTTACGAAATTTTTCGAACTGGCCGCGGCGTACGTGCGGATGAATGAAGATGTGAAGGCCGCCGCGATCCTGGTGCAGACTAAGGAAACGATGCGCGCGTTGCGCAAAGACGGCGAGTTTGCGATCCAGGCCGACCGGCTGGCGACGACCTATCCGGAATCGCTGCCGGTGGCGGAAGTAGTGGCGAAATTATATGAAGAGCTGAATCGCGAAACGAAATATTTCGACGCGCTGGTGCGGCTCTTCGATTTGTATCTGATCGCGGACCAATTGAAGCATGCCTGCGAGACGCTGGACCGGCTGGTGGATATCGATCCGTACGATTACCGGAATCAGGAGCGGATCGCGAAGCTGGAGGGCCGGGCGGACCCGGCATTTCTGCAAAATATTATGGCGCGGGCGGCGAAGGCTGCGTCGTTTTCGACGCGGACCGAGGGATTTACCGGAGCGGGACGCGATCCTTCCACGAATCCGACAGTGGTGCCGGAAGAGATCCGGGCACAGCAGGCGCTGGAAGATTTGATCGTGCAGGTGGAAATATTCTTGCAGTACTCGCTGCAGAGCAAAGCCGTGGAGCGGCTCGAGCGGATCGCGGAACTTTTTCCAGGCGAAGAAGAAAAAAACGAGAGGCTGCGCGCGTTGTATGAACGCGCGAACTGGTGGCCGAAAGGCGCGCGGAAGGGAGGGCCGAAGCCGGCGCCCGTGGCGCAGCCGACTGCTACTGCTCCACCACCGCAACAGCCGGCGCAGCGATTGGAAGCTTACGAAACGCCGGCGGCCGCAGTGCCGTCACCGGCGGATACGCACCGGGATTTGGCGGCGATCGCGGAGATCAACCGGCTGATGTACCGGCAAGGAACGCCACGCGAAGTGCTGACGGCGACGGCTTCCGGTGTGGGCAAACATCTGATGGCGACGCGCTGCCTGATCGCGGTGGGAGCGGCGGGGGATGGGATGCAGCTGACGTCGGAATATTCGTCACCGGGCGTGCCGACGGTTGGGCCGGGGAAAATATCGAATGTGGTGGGATTAATTTCGCAGGTGACGCCGGATTCGCTGGGCGGGTTCGAACTGCATGCGACGAATATGTCGAGCCTGCGCGACGTGGGCCTGGAGTCGGCGTTGGGCGTGATGCTGACGGACAAGGAGACGCAGGCGCAGTCGGGCGCGCTGCTGATCGGCGATTCCAAGGCGCGGAAATGGAAGCCGAACGAAAGTTTCTTTTTGCAGGCGGTGGGCGACCAGCTGGTTTTGTCGGTGAATCACACGCGGTTGCGTTCGCTGGTGCGATCACTGGCAGTGGCGGATGAAAAAACCGGGCTGCTGAGCCGCGGAGCGTACATTGATTGTTTGCTGGTGGAATCGAATCGGGCGCGGGCGCAGAACACGCCGATCTCGTTGATCGTGCTGCATGTGGATCGCGGCGGAGAATTGTTGCGGCAGCACGGCGATTCGGCCGTGGATCGCTATATCGAGCAGCTGGCGCGGGCGCTGGCCTCGTCGGTGCGGCAGACGGACATCGCGGTGAAATATACGGCGTGGTCTTTGGTTTTTATTCTGCCGGATACGGCGATCGACAACGCGTTGAATCTCGCAGATAAATTGCGGCAGACGGCGGCGACGGTGCGGCCTACGTGGGGCACGCCGGAATTGACGATCAGCGCGGTAGTGGCGGAAGCTTCGGCGCGGCCGGGCGATGAGACGGAAGATCGGGTGACGGAGTGGATCAATCGGGCCGAGTCCGGATTGGAAGAGGCGCGGCAGCGCGGCGGAGATACGCTGGTGGCGCTTTTGACGCCGTAGTGCCAAAATATTCATTAGACTGTTGACCTGCTTCGCAATTCTAAAATCGATCGAGAGGGAAAATGTTTACGACTGATGCGGTGATTCTGGAAGGCGCACGCACGCCGATGATCCGGTATATGGGGGCGTTCGACGATACGAACGCGCTGGAGCTGGGGGCGGTGGCGAGCAAGGAAGCGATTCGGCGCGCGAAGGTGGACCCGAACGAATTTGACCACGTGGTTTTTGGCAACGTGATGCAGACCAGCGCGGACGCGCTGTACGGCGCGCGGCACGTGGGGCTGAAAGCGGGATTGCCGATTGAAACGCCGGCGGTGACGGTGAACCGCTTGTGCGGGTCGGGGATGGAATCGATCACGCAGGCGGCGCAGCGCATTTTGCTGGGCGAAGCGAAGATGGTTTTGGCCGGCGGGATGGAAAATATGTCGCAGTGCCCGCATGTGATTCGCGGGGCGCGGACCGGATTTCGTTTGGGCGAAGGGAAGCTGGAAGATTCGCTGATGTCCGGGCTGTACGACACGTATTGCGGGTTCAGCATGTCGGAGACGGCGGAAAATCTGGCGAGCGAGCAGGGGATTACGCGACGCGCGTCGGACGAATATGCGCTGCGCAGCCAGCAGGCAGCGGATGCGGCGTTTCGTTCTTGTTATTTGAAGGCGGAGATTGCGCCGGTAGAAGTGAAGAAAGGCAAAAAGACGATTGTGGTGGCGGAAGACGATCACCGGCGGCCGGACACGACGCTGGAAATTCTGGAAGGATTGAAACCGGCGTTTCGCAAAGACGGAATCGTGACGGCGGGGAACGCAAGTGGGATCGTGGATGGCGCCGCGGCGGTAGTGGTGACGCACGCGAAGGTCGCCAAAGAACGCGGATTGAAGCCGCTGGGGCGGGTGGTGGGTTACGCGACGGCCGGCGTGCCGCCGCAGATCATGGGAATCGGTCCGGTGCCGGCGATTCAGAAAGCGCTGGCCGTGGCGGGATTGAAACTCGAGCAGATGGATTTGGTGGAAGTGAACGAAGCGTTCGCGGCGCAGTATCTGGCGGTGGAAAAAGTTCTGGGGTTGAACCGCGACAAGACCAACGTGAACGGCGGCGCGATTGCGTTGGGACATCCACTGGCGGCGAGCGGCACGCGGTTGGTGTTGACGCTGTTGTATGAATTGCGGCGGCGCGGCGGGCGATATGGCGTGGCCAGCGCGTGTATCGGCGGCGGGCAGGGGATTGCGGTGATCGTCGAATCTCTGGCAGCCTAGGTTTCCGCGCGAGAGATTTTAAGAATAAAAAAGCGGCCCGCATTTAAATTGCGGGCCGCTTTTTTATGTCTGGGAAATTCTAGTCGGGATGGCTGTGGCGCCAATTCCAATATTCGCGCTGTTCTTTGGCGTTGGCCTTGGCGTACTCGTGGTCCTTGCGGTGGTTTTCAGCCAGGAAGCGGCCCCACGCGGCGTTCTCGTGGTCGTCCCAGTTGTGATAGTCCTTGTGCTCCGCGTCGTAGACGCGGACTTGGACGGCGGCTTGGGGAGCGGGAGCCGCAATCACCGCGATCGGAGCGGTTAAGGCCGTGGCGAGAAAAATTGCACCGATATAGCGGTATGACTTATTCATGTCTTATCCTCCGGCCTTCAGGAGAACAGGAACACGGATTTCGGGCGATACGGGAATTCGGGTATTTGGCAGCGATTCGAGCTTCAGGCGCGTAGCGTCAACGAAGGTGGTAAAATCCTTCGGCTTCATTCATACGACAGGAAAACGATGGCTTACGAAAATTTGTTGCTTGAGGTGAAGGACCAGATTGCGCGGATCACGTTCAATCGCCCGAATGTATTGAATGCGCTGAACCGGCGCACGATGGAAGAGTTCGGCGAGATTTTGAGTGTGGTGCGGGCGGATGCGGCGGTGCGCATGGTGATTCTGACTGGCGCGGGCGAGAAGGCGTTTATTGC
>PMHK01000154.1 GCA_003156635.1 Acidobacteriota bacterium
TTGCCGTTGGTGCCGGTGACGCCGATAAGTTTCAGCGCGTCGGCCGGACGGCCGTAGAAATTGGCGGCGGCGACGGCCAGGGCTTTGCGGTCGGTCCCGGGCGGCAATTCGATCCAGGTAATTTCCCGGGGAAGATCGGCGGGAGCCGGCTGGGCGCTGGCAATCGCTACGGCTCTGCGCGCGAGTGCGTCCGCCACAAATTCATTGCCGTTGGTTTTGGCTCCGGGCAGCGCGAAGAAAAGAGTATCGGCGAGAACTTTCCGGCTGTCGCAGGCGACGGCGGTGATGCGCGCGTTCGGGCGACCCGTGAGATTAACGAACTCGATTCCGGCAATGACCGCAGCCAAATCCATTTCTATTTGCACCTGTGTTTTCTTTCGTTTGGTCGCTGATTGCAATTTAGGCCCGCCTTCCACCTCAGTTTTCAATTCACATTCCTTTGCACCGCCAGCGGAGTGGCCGCGGGGGAGACAACGGCGGCGGCGCGTCCGAAGCGGACGGTGATGCTGCTGCCGCGCTGGACGCGCGTGCCGGGATCCGGCGTTTGTTCTACTGCAACGCCGCTGCCAATCAGCTCCGGAATCAAGCCTAGGCGCGAGCAAGACTCGGTGACGCCGCGGACGGTTTTACCGGTAAGATCCGGCACGTCCACCGAATCTTCCTCGCTGATCACCGTGGTCGGCGCATCTGTGGTGCCGGTATTTGCGCGGCTGGCGCTGCTCTTCGACACTACATTTTGGAAAGTCGCCTGTTCCTGCTGGGTCTTGCGATCCGCGACGCGGAGGTCGTTCTGCACCACGGAGTCGTCCGGCTCGGCTGAGCTTTTATTTTTCTTGGCGAATTCGGAATCGGACTCCACCGGAACATCGTGCGGCACGTCGAGATAGGCCAGCACCTGCTCGGCGATGCGTTTGAAGACCGGGCCGCCGAGATTTCCGCCGAGATGCTGGCCGACGGGAGAATCGAGGACGACCAGAATGGTTACCGCCGGTTCATTGACCGGCGCGAAACCTACGAAGGAAGCGATGTATTGGGTCGGCGAATAACGTCCGGTGTTGGTGTCGATTTTCTGAGCCGTTCCCGATTTGCCAGCCGCCGTGTAACCATTCAGCCGCGCGGGTGTTCCGGTGCCCCGCTGAACTACGTTTTCCATCATTTCGCGAATGGTGGCCGCCGTCTTGGGGTCGGTGACTTCGGTGGGTTCGGGCCGCTTGGGAAGCGGCAGGTCGGCGCCACTGCTGCCGCGAATTTCCTGAACCACATGCGAGCGATAGAGCGTGCCGCCATTGGCGATGGCGGAAATCGCCGAAATAATTTGCACCGGGGTGACGCTGACTTCCTGGCCGATAGCGACCGAACCGATGGAGCTGGCCGTCCAGTTATCCACGGTGCGAATCTTGCCGCGATTTTCACCGGGCAGCTCGATGCCGGTGGGCTCGCCAATGCCAAAATCGCGGATGACGTCGTAAAACCGGGAATCGCCGAGGCGCAGGGCCAGCTTGATGGTGCCGACGTCGCTCGAATTCGCCAGCACGTCGCGAACGCTCAGGATGCCGAAAGGTTTGTGGTCGTGAATTAAGCGGCCAGCGACGACGATGGAGCCCTCCTGGCAATCGATCATTTCGCCGGGATTGGTCAAACCATTTTCGATCGCGCCGGTCAAGGTGACGGTCTTGAAGGTCGAGCCGGGTTCATAGGCGGCGGCGACGGCCAGGTCTTGCCGTTTCTCCGCGGAAAATTTCCCGGGATCGTTGGGATCGAAAGTGGGCCAATTAGCGACGGCCAGCAGCGCGCCATTCGAGGGATCCTGAATCACCACGGTGCCGCTGTGGGCGTGCGATTCGGCGATGACGGCGGTCAGTTCTTTTTCGGCGATGTACTGGATGGTTTCGTCGATAGTGAGCACGACGCTGGCCCCGGGATCGGCGGAGGCTTCGTTGCGATCGTAAAACTGGCGCTTGCCATCGGCCATAACCATGACCCGGCCGGGCCGGCCGCGAATCTGCTTGTCCAGTTCCTGCTCGATGCCGCCCATGCCTTTTTCGTCGACATCGACCCAGCCGAGGACGTGCGAGAGGAATTCGTGCTGGGGGTAGACCCGGCGGTTTTCTTTCTGGAAGAAGACGCCTTTCAAGTTCATCTCGTCGATACGTTCGACCATATCGGCGGAAAGTTTTTTGGCGAGGCGGACGGGTTTCGCCGAGTCGCGAATTTTCGCTTCGAGGTCTTCCGCGGGAACGTCGAGCACGCGGGAAAGCAGGCGCGCGACCATATCGGGCTCTTTGATTTCGGCCGGATCGGCGAAGACGGAGTCCATCGGAATGCTGATGGCCAGCTGCCGTCCTTTGCGGTCGAAGATGTCTCCGCGCATCGGACTGATTTCGTATGTACGCTGTTGTTGATGCTGGGCTTTGGCGAAGTAATCGCTATAGCAGAAGAGCTGGAGGTAACCCAGGCGGGCCAGCACCGCCCCCATCCAAATCGCCGCCACGACCCAGACGATCAACCAGCGGAGACGCGGGTTGCGCTGCTCCATGGAATCCGCCCTAACTCACTAGAAACTTTGAAACTTTGGCCTCAGGGGCTAGAGCCCGGTGCGAGGCGAAATTTATTGGTCGGAGCTGAAGCTCCAACCCACAAAAATTCAATCGGATGTCGCTAATTTAGAAGCGGCGTGGAACATGCCGCAAAAAATTACGGCCGCGGCTGCATGACTGCGTGGGCCTGCGCCAAAACTGCGTCGTTCTGGCCATCGGACGGAGTCACCTGGCCCGGCGTGGACACGGTCAAACCGATTTGCGCGGCATAGCGCGCGATGCGGGCCGGATTGTGCAATTCGTCATACTGCTCATTCAGTTCGCGATTCAATTGCGCGGATTTTACGCGCGAGCCTTCGAGCGCCTGAACCTGATAGCGCAGCTGGATACATTCGAAATGCTGCCAGGCGTAGACCAGCAGGCAGCAGGCGATGGCGCCGGTGGCGGCCACGCGCTGCCAAAAATCCTTCAGGCGCGCCGCTTCCATGGGGCGAACCAGCCGCGAATTATCGATACGTTTAATCGTGAAATATTCGGTCATGTTATGCCTGGGGCGCCGCGCTTTCGGCCGTCGCCATTTTTTGGAGCACGCGCATTTTTGCGCTCCGGGCGCGCGGATTGTCTTGGATTTCCGCTTCGCCGGGCTGAATGATTTTTTTGGTCAGGATCTGGAATTCGCTTTCGCGGGCCAGACGCTGAAACTCGTGCTTCACCACCCGATCTTCCAGGGAGTGATAACTAAGGACGATCAACCGTCCTCCAGGATTTAATGTGACAGGGGAACGCGAAAGAAACTGCCCGAGTGCCTCCTCTTCTCGATTCACCGCNNTTGCCAGATGTTCGGTGTCGCGTATCGGCCGCGCCCTCACGATCATCCTGGCGATCCTGCGTGAATCGCGCTCCTCAGCTTTTTCGTAGAGGAGATTGGCCAGCTCTTTTTCCGGCCATTGATTCACAATTTCGTCCGCGGTCAGCGGGTTGTCGGGGCTCATCCTCATGTCCAGAGGACCGGCCCAGCGAAAAGAAAACCCGCGTTCCGCCGTGTCGAGTTCGAGACTCGAAATTCCCAGATCGGCCACGATCCCGTCGAATCCTGGAAAATGATTCGCCGCCGCCACTTCGCCGAGATCCGAGAATTCTGCCTGCACCAAGACCACCTGCCGCTCGTGCGGCTGAAGCCGCTCCCGCGCGATTGCGAGTGCCTGCGGGTCGCGATCAATTCCTAAAACTTTTCCGGTGGTCAGCCGCTTGGCGATTTCCAGCGTATGGCCACCCGTGCCGACGGTCATATCTGCATACGTCCCGTCCGGCTTTACGTCCAACCACTCCAAAATCTCTGCAACTAAAACCGGCTTATGCAGCACGGTCAAAACCTAGATGCCCATCGCGTCCAAATTCTTGTCGTCGTCCGCACTCATCGGATTACGATTCAGTTGCTCGACGAAGCGGGTGTGATTCCAAATTTCCAGGTACGTCAGCTGGCCCTGCACATCGACCTCGCCCTTCATTTCCGCAGATTCGCGTAGGACGGGCGGAATCAAGATGCGTCCCTGGGCGTCGGCTTCCACTACCTGGCCGTAATAGTTGGCTCGGGCCAGAAATTTTTGTTTGGTGGCGTTGTGCGATGAAACCTTGGCGAGTTTCTTTTCGATTTCTTCCCAGGCTTTCATGGGATAGACGCGGGCGTGGGTCCCGACCGAGCTGGTCACGTAGAATTTCGTGCCGCCCTTGCGCAACTCGGCGAGAAAATCCGCGGGAATTTTGACTCTTCCCTTTTCGTCGACGGTCGCTAGATAGTTGCCCCGCAGCATCGATTGCCTCGAACGGCCTGCCCGGCGTGTGCATTTGCACCATCACTCGCTGGTTCGCCCCTGCCCTGCTACCGCATAAATTAAGGTTAATGATTGGCCTTACTGCTGGGTTCGCCGACTGCTTTGCCGCATGACAACCACCCCGCGCCCGTTGCGGTGAAGCTGATTTCCTTCCTACTTTTTACCACTGTGCGCCACTTCTTCCCACTTTGTGCCCCGATTGTAGATGGCTTCGGAAACATGTCAAGAACAATTGTTTGCAAAACGAAGAATACTTGTGGAAGTTTGGCGCGCGGAGAAGTTCCGTTGTGGTATTCGCCCCTGACACCACCATTAGTAGCGGCGACGCGCGCAACATCTCATACCGCTAGTCTCAAGGTTGCGACAAATCCAAAAAATGTTTTGTAAGAGTCAACATGGCGGGGCGGAAAAACAAAATTCCCTCTTGCTTCGGCGAGGCCGATTGCAAAAAGCAAGAAAACCGTGGGTGGGAAATTACGGATTGGAAGGATTGCGGACTTGATCGAGGCCGCGGAGGACGGACTGCTCGTCGGGATTCAGGCCGCGCATGAACTGCGGGTCGTTCAGGGATTTTTGGCGGTCTTCGGGAGTCATGCCCTGCAGGGTATGCAGACGATCGGTGACGGCCTGCTTGCGGTCGGGCGACATCTGCTGCCACTTCGGAAGCAGGGTGTGCTGGACATACTGCTGCTGCTCCGGAGACATGTGCTTCCAGGTCTCCGCGCGATCTTTCATGGCGTTGCGTTCGGTGGGCGAGAGCCGGTTGTAGTTTTCCAGGTTCTGGCGGATCTGCTGCTGCTTTTCGGGCGGCATGCTTTTGAACCGTTCGTTGTTCTGCAGGAAGCGATCCTGCTGCTGTGGGGACATCTGGCCGAGTTTCTGCGACCACTGTCCGGGAAGTTTGGCGGAGTTCGGATGGGAAGCGTTCTGCACGCTATTTCCGGTGGTGGTGGCCGGCGGATGTGCCGCATTTTCGTTGGGAGTTTGCGCCGGACGCGAATTCCCTGCCGCACCAGCGGCGCCCTGATTCTGCGCAGTGTTGGTGTGCGGAGCAGGCTGATACGTGCTGGGCGGATGCGCGCCATTCGCCGGACGTCCGGCTTGATACGGGTTGTGATTCCCTGCGGCGTTGGCGCGGGCCTGCTGGCGCGCTCGATACTGCTGTGCACGCGGGCCGTTGCCGTAACGCGGCGGTGGGGGCGGCGCGCCATTGCGGTGTTGCGCGCGGGCAGGCTGCGCGGCAAACCCCAGCAGGAGCGCGAAAGCGAGCGCCGAAAATATTCTGCGGTACCGCATTTTCATTTCACCAGATTCCAGGATGTCGCGACCTTGCGAGCAGGGACCTCGCGCGACTTTATTCTTGGGTAGCGGGCGGCTGATCGGGGTTCTGATCATTCACCGGCTTCGCCTGCTGATCGGCAGGCGAAGGTTCGGCGGGAACCTCCGACAGCGCGTCGAACTTGCTGAGCACGTCGTAATTTTCGAGTACGCCCAGATCCTTGATCGCTTCGAAATCCTGCTGTTCGGTGGCGGCAGTGGCCGCTTCGCCATTGCTGGTGGCGCGCGGCAAGTCGCCGGTCCAAACGCTGAGCGCCAGCAACAGAGCCAAGGCAAAGGCCAGGCGCGGGTGCGGAATCATCCAGCCAAACCAGCGCGAACGGGGCTCTTCGGCGATGCGCGCGTGCAGCCGGGCATCGAAACCGAGCGAAGGCTCGACGGTCGGCAGCGCATCGAGTACGCCAAACATCTGACGGAATTCTTCAGCGCGCTCGTGGCAAGCGCCGCAGGTGGCGAGATGCGCTTCGACCTCGTTGCGGTCCGCGGAATTCGCGCGCCGGTCGAGGTAAGCGATCAGCTGCTTCGAGACGTCTTCACATTTCTTCGTGGTGGTCATGATTATTGCCGCCCTTCCCCGGAGCGTTGCCCTACCAACGGGGCCAGTTGCACGCGCAGGGTTTCGTAGGCGCGAAACAGGAGCGACTTCAACGCGCTTTCCGAACAATCCAAAATTTTAGCGATTTCCGCGTAATCCATTTCCTCGTACTTATGCAGCAGCACCGCGACACGCTGTTTTTCCGGCAGCGCTTGAATCGTGCGCCGGATAAATTCGGAGCGGTCGCGTTCGATCATATGCTCGTCGATCCGCATTTCGCGGGTCGGGAGCTGCACGGGCTTTTCGTCTTCTTCCAGCGGAACGTCGATGGAGACGTCCGTCTGGCGGTGACGATTGTCTCGAACCGAATTCAACGCCAGGTTCGTGGCGATGCGAAACATCCAGGTAGTAAATTTCGCGCTGGGAGAATACTGCTTGCGGGCTCGATATACCCGCAAAAAAACTTCCTGCGCCAAGTCTTCGGCCGTGGCTTTTTCCTTGACCATGCGAAACAGAAAATTGACCAGCGGCGTGCGATATTTTTGCAGGAGGAGGTTGAAGGACTCATCGTCCCCGGCCTTCACCTGCAACATCAGCTCGACGTCGGTCCTTACCATAGCGTCGATAGTATAGCTAACACTCGCGTTGCCATAAAGTTGCAAGGCACCAGAATGTTCCATATACGGGGCTCCGTCCCTGAAGATGTAACACAGGGATGGGGTAAAAGTTGCCCGTTGGGGCAGGTTGCAGCGGGAATCCTGGAGTTTCGTATGTTTCTTCTTATGAGCAGGTTACAGGTGAAATGCTAGTTTGAGGCCGAGCATGACGGCCACTCCGACGAAAACCAGCAGGGCCATGCCGACGCCGTGCTCTTTGTTGGTCTCCGGGATCAGGTCGGATGCCGCGACGTAAAGGGTGACGCCGGCGGCGATGGGGAGGGCGTAGGTCAAGGTGCCGCGGACCAGAAACATGAAGATCATGCCTAACAGGGTGGTCGCGCCCAGGATGCAGGCCGAAACGAACGCGGCCTTCCGGCTGCGGCCGCTGGCCAGCATCAGCGAGGCGACGGTGAAACCCTCCGGCAATTTATGCAGGAAGATGGCGATGAAAATTATGCCGCCGAGCCAGGTGGAAACGAGCAGGCCGGAGGCAATGGCTACTCCGTCGAAGAAGGTGTGGATGCCGAGTCCGAGTAGCGCGGCGGAGCTGGCGTGGGCGTGCGAGATCTCGTGCTGATGGGTTTCCTCGCCGAAGTGAAAATGCGGGGCGAGGGTGTGCTCGAAGAAATGCACGAGGAAGTAGCCGGCGAGGACCAGAAGGAAAACCGCGTCGGTGCCGGAGTTAAAACCCGCGGCGGAATCGGCGCGAAGCTTCAGCGATTCGGGAATCATTTCGAGCAGTGCGGTGGCCAGCATGAAGCCGGCGCCGAGGGCGATGAAATAATGCAGATAGCGCCGCGACCATTCGCGGTGGGTGACGAGCGAGCCGCCGAGGACGTTGGCTCCGGCGGCGGTGACGCCGAGCAGCGCGCCGACGGCAATTCGAGTTGTGTCGGTGGAGAGCATGGATCGTGCGGAGAGTATACGTCGCCGCGCTGCGAGAAGCCTTTCCTCTAACTCGAGTGCCGGAACAAAATTACGTCGCCATCTTGGACGATGTACTCTTTGCCTTCGAGTTTCAGCTGGGCTTTTTCTTTGGCGGCGGCGAAACTGCCGGCTTTGACCAGATTTTCCCAGTTCACCACTTCGGCTTTGATGAAGCCGCGCTCGATATCGCTGTGAATGGCCCCGGCGGCTTCTTGCGCGTTCATGCCGCGCTCGATGGTCCAGGCGCGACATTCGGGTTCGCCGGCGGTGAGGAACGAAATCAGTCCGAGCAGTTTATAGGTGCCCTGGATCAGGCGGTCGCGGCCGGATTCTTTCAGGCCGTAGGCGTCCATCATTTCTTTCGCTTCGGATTCGGGGAGCTCGGCGAGCTCGGCTTCGATTTTTCCGCAGAAGGGGACGACCGCCGTTTCGGGTTTGCTGCTGAGTTTTTCGAGGTGATGTTTTTCGATGACGCGATCGATGTCGGCGGCTTCGTCGTCGCCGAGATTCAGGACGTAGAGCATGGGCTTGCGGGTCAGAAATTCGAAAGCGGTGAGCATCTTCATTTCTTCGGGCTTGAATTCGAGTTCGCGCAGGGGCTGCTCGGCTTCGAGGGCTTTGCGACAGCGGGTCATCAGGGCCAATTCGGTTTCGAGGCCGGTTTCTTTCTTTTTCTTCAGATCTTTTTCAAGGCGCTCGATGCGTTTCGAGGCTTGTTCCAGGTCGTAGAGCAGCAATTCGATTTCCACGCTTTCGATGTCGCGCATGGCGTCGAGCGAGCCGCCTTCGTGGGGGACGGCAGGATTTTCGAAGAGGCGGACGACGTGGGCCAGGGCGTCGGCTTCGCGCAGCGGGACGAGCGACGCGGAATTTTTTTCGCGGTCCTTTTGCAGCCCGCCGACATCGACGTATTCGATGGTGGCGAAAGTGTTTTTCTTGGGCTTGAAAATTTCGGCCAGCGCCAGCACGCGCGGGTCCGGCACTCTGGCGATGCCGATGTGCGCCTGATTCGGCGCGCTGCGGCCTTCGACCTTCGCACCGGTGAGGATGCGGAATAAACTCGTCTTCCCTACTTGCGGCAAGCCAATAATTCCAGTTTTCATAAGCCCACGATACTAGCACAGCCGTGTCATGGAGCCGCTGCCGCCAAAGGTTTGATAGGATTGGCGGCTGGCACGATCTGCGCGTCGAAGAATCTGCCGACCGAATCCAGGATAACCATGACCGAAACCACCAAGCTGCCTTTCGATCACGTCAAAGCGCACGCGCACTTGTCGGGGCTGGACAAACGGCTGGCGCGGCTGATCGAGAAGACCGGAACATTTCATTTCAAGCTGGATACTTGCGACAGCGTGTACGAATCGCTGCTGGAAGCGATTACGCACCAGAGCATTAGCGGGAAGGCGGCCGCGACGATTTTCGGGCGGATCAAGATGCTGGGCACGGAGGGACGGTGTCCCACGCCGCAGCAGATTCTGGCGGCGACGGATCTGGCTTTGCGCGAAGCGGGGCTATCGTATGCAAAAGCCGCGTCGATGAAGGATCTGGCGCAGAAAACGATTGAAGGGATTGTGCCGACGATCAAAGAAGCGCATGCGCTGAGCGACGAAGAGCTGGTGACCCGGCTGATTTCGGTTAAGGGGATCGGCGCGTGGACGGTGGAAATGTTCCTGATGTTCCGGCTGGGGCGGCCGGACGTGCTGCCGATTCACGATTACGGCGTGCAAAAAGGCTTCGCGCTGACTTACGGGAAAAAATTCATGCCGAAGCCGCGCGAGCTGGCGGCGTTCGGCGAACGCTGGCGGCCGTACCGCACGGTCGCGAGCTGGTACATGTGGCGCGCGATCGAAATTTACGGCAAGAAGCGAAAAGTGATGAAAGCGGTCAGCGCGAAAAAAGCCAAGAAAGGCAAGAGAATCAAGGGCGCCAACAGAACCACAAAGAAAACGCCGACGACGAGATCGAAGAAAACGGAGAGAAAAGCAAAATCGGCGCCGCAGCGAAAGAAGCGCTAGCTTCGCTCGTCAGTCCGCCGCGCTAGGTCGTGGAGTTTCGCACCGTAAAAAACAACGAAGCAATTCCGATCAGCAGCACTGCTACCTCCAGGCGGACCGACCAATCATGCAGGCGATCGAATTTGACGCGCAGCGGGTTGTCCTTGGGCGTGGCGTCGACCGAAACCATCTGGACGCGCAGGTCATGCATGCGCGAGGTGACTTTGGTTTGGGAGAAAGCCGTCAGCAGAATCATCAGCACAACGCCGAGGATCGCGGGATTGACCAAGTCTTTTACCGCGCGGACCAGTACGAACGCGGTGACCAGATACAGCAATCCCACAATCATGCCGACCAAATGCAGGCGCGACAACGAATAGCCCACCATGGCCCCGGCCTCCTCGCGATCTTTCAGCGTAGCGAATGCTCCGGGCGCGACGATGAAGCTGAGATACATGATCGAGCCGATCCAGGTTCCCAGCGCGAAGACTTGCACGAATTTCAGCACCGAATTCATGAGGTGAATTCTCCGCAGAAAGTATAGCGCATCGGGGGAACATGGCGAGCGGGGCGCGCCGGCCATCAAAAGTGTTAAGAAGCTTGTGGTAGTATCGCGGCTAGACCAATTGCGACGCTTCATCCGGCCATTGGCGATGCGAACGCAATTCCGAGAGTGAGAATGTCGCCTCGACAGAAGGCCCGGCTCATCTTTTCGCTGGCTCTGCTCCTCCTGATTTCCAGCGGCATCGCCACCTCGTTCAGCATCGTGGGGTTGGTGAACAGCACCAAGTGGGTGGCGCACACCTACGACGTCAAGCAATCCATATCCAAGATCGAATCCGTGTTCGCGCTGGCCGGGCGGACGCGCGCTCGTTTTGTGGCCGCGGGTGACGCCAGCGCGCGCGAGCAGTACAACTCGGCGATCACCCTCCTGCAGTCAGAGCTGCAGGACGCAGAGCGGGATATCAGCGACAATCCGGTGCAGCGCGAAAACGTGGCGCGACTGCAGTTGCTGATAAACAAGCGGATCGAAGTGTTCACCAGCTCGATCAACACCTACACCTCTGGCAAAACCGACCCGGACGAACAGCTACTGTTCAACGCGCAGAGCCTGCAGCTGGCCGACGATTCCAACCAAGTGATGTCCGCGATGCAAGACGAGGAGGACCGGCTGCTGGTGGAACGTCTGCGGGTATCGGACCGGTTATTTAAGGTGACGGTGGCGGTGTTGAGCGCGATGTTTTTGTCGTCACTGATCTTGATTGTGGTGCACTACCGGATGCTGACCGCCGAGGGCGCCAAGCGCGAGGAAAGCGAGGAAAACGCGCGGAGGGTGAGCGCGCAGCTTTTGCGAGTGCAGGACCACGAGCGTCGCAGATTTTCGCGCGAGTTACACGACGGACTGGGTCAAACGCTGGCGGTAGTGAAGTGGACGCTGAGCAGCCTGCTGGAGAAGCATCCGGACGATCCATCGATCTCGGAATGCGTGAAATCGGTGGACGAGGCGATTCTGGGCACGCGCACGATTTCGCATTTGCTGCATCCGCCGCTGCTGGACGAAGCCGGATTTGAATCGGCGGCGCGCTGGTTCGTGGAGGGTTTTTCGCAACGCAGCGGGATCCCGGTGTCGCTGACGATCCAAGACGCGGGGCGTTTGCCGCGCTCGGTGGAGCTGGCGTTGTTCCGGGTGCTGCAGGAATCGCTGACCAACATTCATAAACATTCGAAGAGCCCGCGCGCGGAAGTTTCGTTGCGACCGGATCGGGCGAACGTGATTTTGCGGGTGAAAGATTTCGGCGACGGGGTACCGGAAGAGACGCTGGAAAATTTCGTGCACAGCGGGACGCGCGTCGGGGTGGGACTGGCCGGGATGCGCGAGAGAATCCGGGAGCAGGGCGGGCAGTTCAGGATTGATTCCAACGGCGCCGGGACCACGATCGAGGTCAGCCTGCCCCGCGCGGGGCGGCCCAGCTTCGAAAGCGAATTCACCGATACTTCCATCGCGTAAGGCTTCGTCTACGATTACCCCTCGGTTTAACGGCACCACATTCGCTACTCAACTTTCTTCGGGAAGCCACAGTGTAAGCAATTCCGCGCGAAAGGCCCGAGCCGGTACCACCAAGTGGTGCCAAATACTTCGCCACACCTAGGGCAAATCCAAACGCCAAAATTTGTAGCGCTCGTAATCGGCCCCCCAATGCGCATTCCTCGAATTTTGGCGCTCAACGCTCAAGGGATTCGTGGCCAACGTTGATTAAAATCCTTAGGTTTTGTCCGATTGAATAGCCGTTTCCACGGCCCGTCAAGAGCACCGATTCGCCTAAAGTTTCGCGACTGACCTTTTTTCGAAACTTTTTGAACACACCTGTACCTGCGGGCGCTAACGCGAATCTAAGAACAATGTTAAGACTGGAACGTGGGGGAATTGGTGGGCGACCAAGGACTTGAACCTTGGACCTCTCCCGTGTGAGGGGAGCGCTCTAACCAACTGAGCTAGTCGCCCGTCTAAGTAACTTACTTTTTGTAGCAGAAGGCCGCGCCAATTGCAATCAACGACGCAAACGACAACCTTGAACGCCAGCGCACGGCTCGGCGAATTGCTGCGCTCGATCGCGCGGGTGGTGAAAGGCAAAGACGAAGTGATCCAGCTGGCGCTGACTGCGCTGCTGGCGCGCGGACACTTGCTGATCGAGGACGTTCCGGGCGTGGGCAAGACCACGCTGGCGCAGGCGTTGGCGCGTTCGTTCCGCTGCTCGTTCCAGCGCATTCAATTTACTTCGGACCTGCTGCCCAGCGACGTGATCGGGGTCAGCGTGTTCAATCCGGTGAGCCAGTCGTTCGAATTCAAACCCGGACCGATTTTCGCGAATATTATTGTGGCGGATGAAATCAACCGGACCACGCCGAAGACGCAGTCGTCGCTGCTGGAAGCGATGAACGAAGCGCAGATCACGATGGACAATCACACGCACGCGCTGCCCAATCCGTTTTTGGTGCTGGCCACGCAGAATCCGATCGAGCATCACGGGACCTATCCCTTGCCGGAATCGCAGCTGGACCGGTTTTTGATGCGCATCAAGATGGGCTACCCCGCGCGTGAGAACGAGAAGGAAATTATTCGGAACAACGCCGGACATTCGCCGGTGGAAAAAGTGACGCCGGTGATGGACGCCGCCGATGTGGTGGCCATGCAGGAATCCGTGGCGCGGGTAAAAGTGGACGAGAGTTTGCTGGATTATGCGTTGGAAATTGTGGACCGCACGCGGCAGACCGAGCAGTTGAGCCTGGGCGTGAGCCCGCGCGGCGCAGTGATGCTGCATCGCGCAGCGCAAGCGCGCGCATTTTTGGAAGGCCGCGATTTCTGCTTGCCCGACGACTTCAAACGGTTGATCGTGCCGGTGTTCGCGCACCGCGTGGTGGTCAGCTCGCGCTACGTTTCCACCCAGAAAAAATCCGAACAGGCCGAGGCGATTCTCGGCGAGATCGTCGACTCCACGCGCGTTCCGGTGTAGCGCGTAATGCCGGCGCCCACCAGAGCGATGCCCAGGCCGCAGCCCGCGGCCGGATCCGCAATTCTCCGCATGTGGCAAAGCCGCGACCGGCCCGGCTGGCGGAGCTTTGGCGTGGCCATGATCGTGCTGACGGGCGCGCTGCTGATCGCGCTGTTTTCGGCGGCGGTGGCGCAGCAGGGGCGCGTGGCGCTGGCGGCCGCGTCTACGGTGATCGCGCTGGGCCTGGCGGGATGGGTGGCGATTGCGATTGTTCCGAACCTGGCGCGGCGGACGAATCTGCGCTGGGTGGTTTCGCAAATCGATTATAAGCTGACGCGCGAGGGCATGGTCTACCTCGGCGTGGTTGGCATTTTAATTTTGGCATCGGTGAACACCGGAAATAATTTGTTGTTCATGATTCTGGCCTGTTCGCTGGCCGGGATTGTGATGTCGGGCGTGTTGTCGCGGGCGGTGCTGGTGGGCGTGGAGATGAAATTCGACATGCCCGAGCACGTTTTCGCCGAGCAGCCGGTGATGGCCGAGCTGGAATTACGAAATGGCAAGGAATTGTGGCCGTCGTTTTCGCTGCGGGTCGTGGGCAAGGCCAGGAAAAATCTCAGCAATGAAATCCTGACGACGCCGGTATTTTTTCCGTACATTCCCGGGCTGGGCTCGGCGCGGCAGAAGGTGGAATTAAATTTTCCGCGGCGCGGATCGTATAAACAGGATGCCTTCGGAATTCAAACGCGATTTCCCTTTGGATTTTTCGAAAAGACGCGGACGGTCGAATCGCAACTGGAGATTCTGGTTTATCCGCGAGTGGAACCCACCGATCAGTTCTACGAAGTGCTGCCGCTGCTGAGTGGCGAGATGGCCAGCAATTTCCGGGGGCGGGGCCACGAACTACATTCGCTGCGCGATTATTTGCCGACGGATAGCGCGCGGTTCGTGGATTGGAAGGTCACGGCGCGCGCCGGTCACATGGTGGTCCGCGAATTCGCGCGGGAAGATGAGCGCCGGGTAATGCTCGTACTCGATCCGTTTATTGGCGCGGCGCGCGGCGGCCTGGGCGAGGCGGCTGCGACGGGGCATGCCGAGCGATTCGAGCGCGCGGTGGTGATGGCCGCTTGCATCGCCTGGCATTTCAACGAAATTAACTCGGCGCTGCAATTTCGGACGAATCGTTTTGAAACGCGCATGGCGCCCGCGGGCGAGGTCATTTACGACGCGTTGCGAGAAATGGCCACGATCCAGCCCGACAGTTCCGCGACGGGTGGGAAATTCCTGGATGAGCTGGCGAGCGAGCACGAAATTTTCAAGATCATTATTACCGCGCGGCCGCAGCACACCATTCCTACCGCGTTGTGGTCCTCGTCGTATTTTCTGTTCATCGACAAACTGTAGGGATTCGGAACGATGTCGCTCGAAGAGACGATCCGCAACCAGCCGCCCTTCGATGTCCTGCCAACTTGGCGGAAATCCGTCATCATATGTTGCATCGGAATGGCGGTTGTCACCGGCGCCCTTACATTCAACCGCGACATGAACATCTATGGCGGCGCACCCGATCATCCGGTAGTCACGACGGGACAGATATTTCCAGTGAGTGTTAACCACGGGTCAACGCGCTATGTGACCCAGCGCGAAAAAGATAGCTTCGACTTTTGGGCAGCAAATGCCGGTTTGCTGGTAGGCGGACCGTTTCTACTGGCATTTTTCATTTGGATTACGTACCGACCCCGACTTAAGCGGTGACCCAGTGTGTTAGCCAATCTCGCCGTGCTGCACATCGCAATCCGAAAAATGCGAGAATATGCGCCGCATGAAGACGCACCTGGCGGGCCGCGCACTGCCACAATTTCAAAAACGCCTCCTGACTTGGTTTCGGGCGCACCAGCGGGATCTGCCGTGGCGCAGCAGCCGCGATCCGTACCGCATCTGGGTGGCGGAGATTATGTTGCAGCAGACGCGGATCGCCGCGGTGATGCCTTACTACGAACGTTTTCTAGACCATTTCTCTACCGTGGAATCGCTGGCTGACGCGCCGCAGCAGGAAGTGCTGAAACTTTGGTCCGGGCTGGGATATTACAGTCGCGCGCGGAATTTGCATGCGGCGGCGAAGGAAATTGTCGCGGAGCATAACGGAAAATTTCCGCGCACGCTCGAAGCGGCGCTGGAGCTTCGGGGAATTGGGGTGTACACCGCGGCGGCGGTGCTCAGCATCGCGTATGACGTGCCGCTGGCGGTGCTTGACGGCAACGTGGCCCGGGTGCTGGCACGAATTCACGCGATGCGCGGCGACCTGCGCGTGCCGCGCACCTGGCGGGCGCTGACCGAAACGGCGGAGCAGCTTCTGGCGCGGAAAGCGGCGAGCGACTGGAATCAGGCGCTGATGGAACTGGGCGAGGTGATTTGCACGCCGAAATCGCCGCGCTGCCTGGTGTGTCCCGTGGTGCAATCGTGCCGGGCATTCGCGGAAGGAATTTCCGGCGAGATTCCCGCGCCACGAAAGAAACGCGCGCCGGTCGCGATGACCATTGCGGCGGTGATTCTGCTCGACTCCAAAGACCGCACGCTGCTGGTGCGCGATCCTGGGGCGCACGATGAAGTTTTGTTTTCGCGCATGTGGCAATTCCCTGCGATTCAGGTTTCGCGGGAGGCGAAACCGGAACTGGAGAAATACTTCGGCGAAACATTTGGGTTGAAGAAACTGACGCTGGAGGAATTGCCGTCGGCGCGTCATGGGGTGACGTTTCGGAATATTACGCTGCTTCCGTTTGTTGCACGGGTGGCGAAGCTTCCGGCCGTTCCGCGCTCGCGGATTCTGGCATTGAAGAGGCTGGGCAGTGTTCCGGTTTCGAGCGCGACGAAGAAGCTGGCTGCAGCAGTGGTGGGCGCCAGTTCCAAGGCCTAGTGCGAACGACGGGCGGATTCGCGTGACGGTCGCTTCTTGCTCGCCGAGCGCAAACAGCAGATCCCTCGCTGCGCTCGGGATGACAACGGTTTGGTGGCGGCCGGCAATAGGATCGGTGAAAGTGGAATCGGCATAATTCATTGAACATTGGCCCATTTCCACGGGGCGTGGGTGATGGCTGCCGCTGCTATCATTGATGCAGGCTTATGGCTTCCACAGCGCGCATCAGCGCACCACCGTTGCCGGCGGTGCAACGGTACTTCGAGGTGTCGCTGTTTCTGCTCGTCTCGACCGGAATTCTGGCGGTCATCACCACCGGCAAGCTTGACCCCGTAACGACCATCCTCGCGCCGCTGGCCTTGATCTACAAATTCATTCGGATCTGGCGCGGGCGGGGGCCGGAACTTTCGGTGCGGGTGGCGACGGGACTGGTGCTGGCTTACTTTTTATTTTTCCCGTTTGACCTCTGGGTGATTTCGCGAAACCTTTCGGTGGGCGCGCCGAATCCGACGCTGTACGCCGCGCTGCTTTCGGCGATCCACTTGATGTTGTTCGCGACACTGGTGCGATTATTTTCGGCGCGCACCAACCGCGATTTCGCGTTCCTGGCCATGCTGGCGGTGACCTGCATGATCGCTTCGGCGATTCTTACGGTTGAGACCACCTTCCTGATCGCGCTGGCGATATTTCTAGTGCTGGCGGTTTCGACGTTCGTGGCGCTGGAAATCCGGCGCGGCGGCGACAACGCGATTTCGCCGCCGTTCGAACCCGGATCGCCGCTGGCCGGCCGGTTGAATCGCGCGCTGGGCCTGACTTCCGGACTGGTCGCGATCGGCACGCTGGCGATCGGGTCGGTATTCTTCTTCGCCATCCCGCGTTTTAGTTCCGGATACCTGAGCGCGCTGAGCCTGCAGCCCAGCCTGATGACCGGATTCAGCGACAACGTGACGCTGGGCCAGATCGGGCAAATCAAACAGAGCAGCGCAGTCGTGATGCGCATTCACGTGGATGGCGATCCGATAAAAAACGAGGACGTCCACTGGCGCGGAATCGTGCTGACCAATTTCGATGGCAAGCGCTGGTTCACTCCGCCGCACGAGTACGTGATGGTCTTTGCGGATTCAGCGGGCATGTACCAAATCAATGCCATGCCGTTGCCTGCCGGCGATTTTTACGAAATGCGCTATTCGGTATTGATGGAGCCGATCGCTTCCGATGCGATTTTTGTGGCGCCACGCATCCGGAGCCTGGAAGGGCGATTCAGTAACGATGCCCAACCGATTGGCGGGACCCGGCGGCAGAGCGAACTGGCGATCGACGCGACCGGGTCGCTGACCAATCCGCTGCACAACGAAACGAAAATCCGTTACGTGGGAACCTCGATCGTTCCGTCGGTGCCGGCGGCCCACCTGCGGGTCGCGCCGGTTAATTTTCCGCAGCCAATCCTTAGTACGTATTTGCAACTACCCAAGCTGGACCCGCGAATCAAAGAGTTGGCGCAGCAGATCACGGTCAAGGCGCCCACAGAGTATGACAAAGCCGCGGCGATCGAGCGGTACCTGAAGAGCCACTTTCAGTACACCTTGAACCTGAACGGCGCGCAGACCGATGACCCGCTGGCCTATTTTCTTTTCACGCGGCGCGCCGGACATTGCGAATTTTTTGCGGCGGCCATGACGGTGATGCTGCGGTCGATTGGCGTTCCAGCGCGCTACGTAGGCGGATTTCTGCCCGGAGAATACAACGACGTAGGCGGCGACTGGATCGTGCGCGCCAGCGACGCGCATACGTGGGTGGAAGTTTTTTTTCCGGGCTATGGCTGGATCACCTTCGATCCCACGCCTCCTGGTGACAATCAACACTCAGGATTTCTGGACCGCCTGAATATGTATTGGGATGGATTTCAATTCGCGTGGGGCGAATGGATCATCAGCTACGATTTCGCGCACCAGGTTTCGCTGGCCAGCACCGCGCAGAAAACCGGGCGCGACTGGGTCGACAGTGTGCGGAAGTTTTACCGAGACAAACAGCGCCAGGCGATTCACTTGATTCTGGAGTGGGACAAGCGAGCGGAAAACTCACGGT
This sequence comes from Acidobacteriota bacterium, assembly GCA_003156635.1. Classification (GTDB taxonomy): domain Bacteria; phylum Acidobacteriota; class Terriglobia; order Acidiferrales; family UBA7541; genus Palsa-295. Next base: position 18,313 of record PMHK01000154.1, read on the forward strand.
ATTTCCTGCCGAGCATTCTGGCGATTCTGGTGGGGATTCTTTTGTATCTCCGGGGACGCGCGCTGTTTGTGTTTATGATGGCGCGCTGGAGCCTGCGCGCGCGGCGGAGCGGGAACGTCACGGCGGCTTTGGCGACTTTGGAATACCGCGAAATGCTGCGCATGCTGGAAAAGCGCGGATTGATTAAATCGCCGGCGCAAACCGCGCAGGAATTCGCCGCGGCGATTCCGGCGCCGGAGATTGCCGCACCGGTGGCGCAACTGACGCAGTTGTACGAATCCGCGCGCTTCGGGGATCACGCCGCGCCGGCGCAGCAGATGTCCGCGCTGTTACGGGCCATCCGCGAAATTCTCCGAACCAACGCACCCGCCCGCTCGTAACCGGTCAGCCATCCCGCATTTCGTTAATTCCATCGAACAAATCGAGCCGCCCTTCCGTATGTCATCTCAGAGCAGAGGCATACAACTCGAAACGCGGCTAGACATGCGGGTCTCCAGGGTCAGACAAGGGTGAGGAGCAGAAATGGATACTCTAATGCAGGACATTCGCTACGGAATCCGCATGCTGCTGCGCAACCCGGGCTTCCTGATCACCGCCGTGCTCACTTTGGCGCTGGGCATCGGAGCCAACACCGCCATTTTTAGCGTGGTCAACGGCCTGCTCCTGCGGCCTTTGCCGGTGCCGGAGGCGGCGCAAATCACCGTGCTGGGGTTCCAGCAACAAAAAGGAAATGTGCTGGTGCAATTTTCGGAACCCACGTATCGCGATATCCGCAGCCAGTCCTCGGCGGTATTCTCGCACGTGTTTGCATACCAGATCAGCCTGGATGGGCTGAGCGTGGATGGCAAAGCCGATCGCATTCTGACCAACTACGTTTCGGGCAACTTTTTCAGCGGGCTGGGAATAAAGCCGCAGGCGGGGCGGTTCATCCTGCCGACCGAAGGCGAAACCGCCGGCGCCGACCCGGTGATGGTCCTCAGTTATGCGTATTGGAAAACGCGATTCGGAGGCGATCCTGGAATTGTGGGCCGCCAGGTTTCGGTCGATGGACATCCCCTCACGATCATCGGAATTGCGCCGAAAGGATTCATGGGAGTCACTCCTTTCGTTACGGCCGAGGGATATTTGCCGCTGGGGATGCTAGGGATGACCGGAGTGCCACCGGACATCGCGACCGATCGACAGGTCCGAAATCTGAATATCATGGCGCGTATGCGCGGCGGCACTACGCTGGCTCAGGCGCAGGCGTCACTGGCAGTGATCGGGCAGCGACTAGCGCAGGAATATCCGCAAGCCGAAAAAGATCTGAACCTGCAGGTATTCGCGGAGTTGCGCGCGCGCCCGCAGCCTGATCCGCAAAATACGCTGCTGATTATCGGGACACTTTTTCTGGGCCTGGCGGCGCTGGTATTGCTGTTGGCGTGTGTGAACGTCGCCAATCTGCTGCTGGTGCGGGCTGCGGCGCGCGGACGCGAAATGGCCATCCGTTCGGCGTTGGGTGCGGCGCGATTTCGATTAATCCGGCAGCTACTGATGGAAAGCGTTTTGCTGGCGCTGCTCGGGGGAGTGGCGGGACTTTTTCTGGGATATTGGGGCGGCTCGGCGCTCACTTCGATCAACGTGCAGACCGACTTGCCGGTGAATTTCGGATTTAGTTTTGACTGGCGGGTTTTTGCCTACGCTTCGTTGGCCGCGCTGCTGACTGGAGTGCTTGTGGGCGTTATGCCGGCGCTGCGTGCGTCGCGCGGAAATCTGAGCGCGATCCTGCATGAAGGCGGGCGCGGCGTAGTGGGCGGCAAGAACCGGCTGCGCAGTACGCTGGTCGCCGCGCAGGTCGCGGGTTCGTTCGTGATTCTGATCATCGCCGGGTTGTTTGCGAGGAGCCTGGGCAAAGCGCAGCAGGTGAGCCTGGGATTCGATCCGGATCACGTGGTGAATTTCGTGATGGACCCGTTAGAGATCGGCTACAACCAGGCGCAGACCCACGATTTTTACCAGAACCTGCTCGCGCGGCTGCGTTCCCTGCCCGGCGTGGTTTCGGCCAGCACGGCGAGCAGCGCGCCGATGGGCTATTTCAACAATTTCGATCCGATCGCGGTGGAAGGGTACCAGCCGCCGCCGGACCAGCCGGCGCCCGCGTCCACCTACAACCTGATATCCACGGATTATTTGCAGACGATGCAGATTCCGCTGCTGCGCGGCCGGACATTTACTGCGGCCGACGATGAGCATTCGCAATATGTCGCGATGGTCAGCGAAGCGATGGCCAAAACATTCTGGCCCAAAGCCGACCCCATCGGACGACAGTTTCAGATGATGAGCGAAGCGAAACACCCCATGACGGTGGTCGGAGTGGTAGGAGACATTCGCTATCAAGGGGCGACCGGTCCATTTCGTCCGGTGTTCTACGCGCCGTTCGTGCAGCATCAGGCCGGCTATTCGCTGCAAATTTTGCAGGTACGCGCGGTGGGCGAGGCGGCGCCGATGATCCCGGAAATCGAGCGCACGATTCAAACGCTGGCTCCGCAGCTGCCGGTGTTCGACGCGAAGACGATGCGACAGGCGTTGTACACGCTGAATGGATTGCTGGTTTTTCAGTTGGGCGCGGCGCTAGCGGCCTTGTTGGGAGCGCTGGGCCTGGTCCTGGCCATTGTCGGCGTGTATGGAGTGGTTTCCTACGCCAGCAGCCAAAAGTCGCACGAGATTGGAGTTCGCATGGCGCTGGGAGCGCAGCCGGCGGATATTTTGAAGATGATTTTCCGCGATGGATTTCTGATCGTCGCCGTCGGTATGGTGATTGGCTTGGCACTGGCGCTCGCTGCCGGGCGCGTGGTCGGCAGCTTTGTGATTGTGAGCGCCAAAGATCCGCTGACGTATATCGTGGTCACCAGCGTTCTGCTGATCGTGGCGCTTGCGGCTTGCTTCATTCCGGCGCGACGGGCCACGCGGGTTGATCCGCTGGTGGCTTTGCGCTACGAATAATCTTCGGAACGAAAACCGCCGACCAGCTAAGAACGTACTCGGTAAACGGCTACCTCGCGGGCGAAAAATTGCGCCTGCGCCCCTCTGCACGCGGGCCTCTTCAGTATGATAGAATCGATGTTTCCGATGCGCGCCAAGGACGCCGCAGTATGCCCAAAGTAGGATTTGTGAGCCTGGGATGCCCGAAGAACCTCGTCGATAGCGAGGTGATGATGGGTATTCTTGCGCGCGCGGGCTACGAACTGACGCCGCGGGCCGGCGAAGCCGACGTGCTGGTGGTGAATACCTGCAGCTTCATCGAGCCGGCGCAGAAAGAATCGGTCGATTCGATTCTGGAAATGGCGGAGTACAAGAAATTCGGCAAGGCGCAGAAGCTGATCGTCGCGGGCTGCATGGTGGAGCGCTATCGCAACGATATTCGCCAGCAGATTCCGGAAGTGGACGCGGTGATCGGCACCGGCGAAGTGGAAAAGATTCTGGAAGCGTGCGAAGGACAATTGCGCGCGGATGTGGATGTAGACGGTGCGCGCGCCGCCGCCCTGCCGGACTATCTTTACAACGACGCCACGCCGCGCATTCTGGCCACTTCGCGGCATACCGCTTACATCAAGATCAACGAGGGCTGCGACCATCCCTGCACTTTTTGCGTTATCCCGCAGTTGCGTGGAAAATTCCGGAGTCGGCGGTTTGAATCCGTGGTGCGTGAGGCGGAAAATCTGGCGGCGGCCGGCGTGCGCGAAATCTCGTTGATCGGGCAAGATACCACTTACTACGGCGAAGACCTGGGAATCCGCGACGGCTTGGCGACGCTGCTGGAGCGCCTGGCGCAGATTGAAGATTTGAATTGGGTGCGCTTCCTGTACTGCTACCCGAATCGCATCACGCCGAAACTGCTGGATACGATCGCGGCGCATCCGCGCCTGGCGAAATATATTGATGTGCCGCTGCAACACGCCAGCCGCAACGTGCTGGCGCGNNACGCGTTCCTGAAAATGCTGGAGAAAGCGCGGAAGGCGATTCCGGGCGTTTCGCTTCGGACGTCGTTCATCGTGGGCTTCCCCGGCGAAACAGAAAAGGATTTCGAAGAGCTTTGTGATTTCGTGCGCGCGGCGCATTTCGACTGGCTGGGCGTGTTTTCGTATTCGGATGAGGACACGTCGAAGAGTTTCGCGCTGGACGGCAAGGTGGACGCCAAGACGATTGCGCGGCGCCGCGACACGCTGATGTCCATCCAGAAGAAAATCTCGGCTGCGAATCTGTGGAAGAAAGTCGGGCAGACGATGCAGGTGATGCTCGATGGGCCGTCGAAGGACACCGATTTGATTTGGGAAGCGCGACTGCAAGGAATGGCCCCCGAGATCGACGGCAAAGTTTACGTTACGGAATTCGCCGGCGTGGACGATGCGGCGGAACTGCCTGCGGCGGGCACCACGGCGACGATCGAGATTACCGAAGCAAAGGATTACGATTTGATTGGCCGCGTCACGGAATTCGAAAAGCCCGGCGCGAATGCCAAGCCGCAGTTTGTGCCTTCACCGTTTCCGATCCTCACGTAAATTCTGTCGGCCTCGTGGGCTTGCCACAACAAAAACCATTCGTGTTAGTCTTAGCGAAGCTATGAAGCACCGCTGCCCCATTTGCAAAAAGCCTACGGATTCGGCGACCGACGCGGAATTTCCGTTCTGCAGCGAACGCTGCCAACTGCACGATTTGGGCAACTGGGCCACCGAGAAGTACACGATCAGTGAACCGGCGTTCGACGATTCACTGTTTGACGACGAAGGTTCGGCCGCGGATTCGCGTGCACACTCGCGCAGTCCTGCACCATCTCCTAAAGATGAACACAAAAACTGACGCGGCCGTACCTGGCGGCGCTGCTCCCGCAGAGCGTCCCGGTTCAGAAAAAAAACCGCGTTTCGCGATTTTTGTCGCCACGGTCGCTGGCTTAGGCTATTTCCCAAAAGCTCCCGGAACTTTGGGGTCGCTGGCCGGCCTCGTGCTTGCCGTTTTTCCTTTCTGGTTCGCCTTGGTCTCCGATGTCCACTTGAACGAAGCACACTGGAATAATTTCGGTTTGATCGTTTTCGCGCAGGTGTTCTTGACCGCCGTCATCGCGGCTGTGGGAGTGTGGAGCGCCAACCGAGCGTCGGAGTTTTGGCATATCAAAGATCCGCAACGCGTCGTGATTGATGAAGTTTCTGGACAGCACCTGACTCTATTGCTCGGCTGCGGAATTCCTTTGTGGTGGAAAGCACAAGCAATTCCATCTCGACTAAATGGCTTGCAGAATAGTCTCGGCTCGGTCCTCAACTGGAAATATTTGTTGGTGGGTTTTATACTTTTTCGGTTGTTCGATATTTGGAAGCCGTTTCCGGCGCGGCAGGCGGAAGCGTTGCCGGGCGGCTGGGGCATCATGGCCGACGATTGGATGGCGGGAATCTATGCTGGCATCGGCCTGTGGCTGGCGCGCGCCGCGGGTCTATAGTGCACTCCGGCACCACATTTAGTAAAAACAGGTACAATCTGAGCGCAACATCTGCATGTGGCAATTACACGTGACATACGGTTAGCTTCACGTAACGCGAGGACACGATCGTTGGCGTCGAACGGCCTTCCTAAAATTGAAACGGTGCAACCGCGCGCGGCGCTGCCTGGCGGCGAACTGACCATTCGCGGCAGCGGCTTTGGCACGCGCAAGCACGGGCGGCCGCTGGTGGAATTCGGCGGGGCCGAAGGAAGCCTGGTGCTGGCCGGAGATAATTTCCTGGTGGCGCGGGTGCCGGAAGGAGCCGAAGGCGGGGCGCTCCGAGTAAAAATGGGCGCGACGGAAAGCGCGCCGTTCCCGCTGGCGCTGGGCGCGCAGGTTGCGGACAATCTGCATCCGGTTTCGAGCCCGGCGGTGGATGCCCATGGAAATACTTACGTCACCTTCAGCGGGCAGCGTGGGCAAAAAGTTCCGGTGTCGCTGTACAAAATTACTTCGGCGAATGCAGTGAAGCCGTTCATTACCGAAATGATGAACCCCACCGGCCTCGCGATTGACCGCGACGGTTTTCTTTTTGTTTCGAGCCGGAATGACGGGACGATTCATCGCGTTTCCGCCGACGGCCGGTCGATGCAGTGGATCGAAGGCATGGGCATCGCGACGGGCCTGGCGTTCGACAAGGCCGGCAACCTGTACGTGGGCGACCGTAGCGGGACGATTTTCAAAATCAATCGGGAACGCGAAATTTTTGTGTTCGCCACACTGGAGCCTTCACTTGCGGCTTACCATCTGGCGTTCAGCCCCGCCGACGAGCTTTACGTTACCGGTCCCACCACTTCGAGTTTCGACCGTGTGTATCGCATCAGTCCCGCTGGAGAAGTGACCACATTTTTTCGTGGGCTGGGGCGTCCACAGGGTTTGGCGTTCGATCACGCCGGGAATCTCTACGTGGCCGGCTCACTGGCGGGCAAACGCGGGATCGTGCGTATTTCGCCGCAGGCGGAAGCGGAGATCGTCTTGAGCGGGAGCAATATTGTTGGTCTGGCTCTGCTTCCGTCGCGCCGCGCGATGATCACCACGACCAGCGCGCTATTCTCCCTCGACTGGGACGTCGAAGGCCTGCCGCTCAACGGCTGAACGAAATTAACTTCACTTCGCGCACGTAATCCTGACAGCAACTAAGATCGATCCATCCGAGGTTCCGTGGACACGACTACGGCTCCGCCATCGCTGTCGCCTAACACCAGTTTGGGCGCGACTTGCGCGGCTCCGCGGCATCGCGTAAAACATTTGTAGATGAATGCCGAAATAATCGCGGTCGGTTCCGAACTTCTGACACCGTACCGGCAGGACACCAATTCCCTCTGGCTGACCGATGCGCTGAACCGCCTGGGCATCAAGATAATTCTTAAAACCGTGGTGGGTGATTCGCCGGCGGAAATGAATTCGGCGTTCAGCCAGGCGTTGAGCCGCGCTGGAGTCATCGTTGCGTCGGGCGGGCTGGGCCCCACCGATGATGATCGGACGCGCCAGACCGTGGCCGATTTGTTGGGCCGCAAATTGCGGCTCGATGAAAATATCGTGCGCGAGATTGAGGAGCGATTTCGGCGTTTCGCGCGGACCATGCCCGAAATAAATAAACGGCAGGCGATGGTACCGGAAGGCGCGACCGTGCTGCCCAATCCCAATGGAACGGCGCCGGGGTTGTGGCTCGAAGCGGATGGCCGCATCGTTATTTTGTTGCCCGGAGTGCCTTCCGAACTGAAATCCATTTTTGAAGCGCAGGTCCGCCGGCGGCTGGAAAGAATTTCCAGCGACGAACGGCTCTTCACCCGCGATCTGCGCGTAACTGGCCTGGGCGAATCCGATGTGGAAACGAGGGTGCGGCCACTGTACGAACTGTATCCGGACAGCGAAACGACCATTCTGGCGTCGCCCGGCGCGGTACAACTGCATCCGCGGGTGTGGTCGCGCGATGCGAAGCAGGCCGAACAAATTCTGGATGAGATCACCAAGCGCATGGCGCTGGCGCTGGGCGAGCATTTGTATTCCATGCACGGCGAGGCACTCGAGGAAGTGGTGGCGCGGATTCTGACTGAAAATCGCGCGACGATTGCGGTGGCGGAAAGTTGCACGGGCGGAATGCTGGCGGAACGCCTGACCAACCTGGGCGGCAGCTCGGCGTATTTTTTGGGCGGGGTGGTGTGCTACAGCAACGAGCTGAAGACTTCGATGGTCGGCGTGCCCAAGGAACTGATCGAGACGAAAGGCGCGGTGAGTTCGGAAGTCGCGCTGGCGCTGGCCGAGGGGATTCGTAAACGCACCGGCGCGACGATCGGTGTCGGCATTACCGGAATTGCCGGTCCCAGCGGCGGCACGCCGGAAAAGCCGGTGGGGCTGGTGCACATCGGCATTGCCGATGAGCGCGGGCCGCGCGAACGCGCGTATCGGTATCCCGGCAATCGCGAACGGATCCGAAATTTCGCCACGCAGACGGCGCTGGACGTGGTCCGCCGTCATTTTCTTTTCCCCACGAGCGCGCGCGCCTAAACTCATGCGCCTGTTCGTTGCTCTCGACCTGCCCGCCGAAGTTCGCGACGCGATAGTAAACACGACGGCGAGCCTGCGATCCGAATCTTCCGGTGCGCGGTGGTCCAAGCCCGAGGCGATGCACGTCACCCTGAAATTTCTGGGCGAGACGGACGCCAACCTGCTTCCAGAAATCAAAGCGGCCCTCGAACAAATCGTTTCTGCGGATCCTGTTTCATTCCGTCTGCGCGGTGTAGGTTTTTTCCCGGACGAAAGGCGTCCGCGAGTCATGTGGTGCGGGGTGGACGCCTGGCCGAACCTGGCGGAACTTGCAGCGCAGATCGAAAAATCGCTGCAGCCGCTGGGCTTCGAGGCGGAAGCGCGGCGCTATGTTCCGCATGTCACCTTGGCGCGACTGAATTCCGCCCGCGCCATCGAAAAACTCGTTCGTGCAGCAGGGCCGCTGACGTCGTATGATTTCGGCGCGGCGCGCGAGTCGCAGTTTTATCTCTTCGAAAGCGTGCTGAAGCCATCGGGTTCCGAGTACCAAAAATTGGCCACATTCCCATTCGTCAAGGACGCGCGGTGAACCTGAACCAGACCTGGCTGATCCCGATTGTCGCTTACCTCCTCGGCTCGATTCCCTTCGGGCTTCTCATTGTAAAGATTCTGGGCGGCGGACAGGACATTCGCGAAGTCGGCAGCGGGAACATTGGCGCGGCGAACGTCGCCCGCAACGCCGGAAGATTCGCGGGAGTGTTGACGTTACTGCTGGACGCGGCCAAAGGCTACGCGGCGGTCTGGCTGGCGGCGCGTTGGACCCACCTCAACATCCGCTGGATGATGGTCGCCGCGATTTTCGCAGTGCTCGGGCACATGTTCACTTTCTGGCTGAATTTTCACGGCGGCAAAGGAGTCGCCACCGGGCTCGGGGTGTTTTTGCCGATCTGTTGGCAAGCGGTAGCGGCCGCAGCAGCGCTCTGGCTGATTGTGGTGATCTTCTGGAAATACGCGTCGCTGGGATCGATTTCCGCGGCGGCCGCTTTGCCGCTTTTTATCTATATTCTGTATGCGCCGGGACATGCGCCGCCGGAATTCGTCAGTTTCGGCACCCTGCTGATCTGCGTTCTGGTCATCGCGAAGCACCGGGCGAACATCGAGCGATTGGTCTCCGGAACGGAACCGCGCATCGATAAGCGCGAGGATTAAGGTCTGCTAAACTCGGAAAGTACCAGCAAAACCCGCGATTCCCGCCGTACCTAACCGCCAACAGCTCTGTCGCTTATCAGCTAACCCCAGTACTTTCGTCCCGTTGCCGCCGTCGTTTTGGTTGGCTAGCATTTTGTTAGTGGAATAACTGTGCCTCCTCAGCCCGCCAACAACTCGCCCATCCGCCGCTGGCGCATCCTGTGGATCGTCATGGGCGCGCTGTTGCTCGTGGCGGTCACGCCGCTGTGGCTATACCATCGGCAGGTTTTGCGGCTCAGCGAAGAAAAGCTCGAAAATACCGAGCGCGTGCAGCAGAGTGAAATTACGCGTTCGCTGGCCAGCGAGACGCTGCTGTTCGAGCAGAATTTGCGCGAGCAACTGCTGAGCCAGCGCCAGGTGCTGGCCTTGACCGGCTGGATTTCGAACGTCGATGACCCGGGCCATGCTCCGCAATTGGCGCGCCTACTGCAGAGTTTCGTCGAAAACAATCCGAACATTTTGTACGTCACCGTCGTCAATCAACAGGCCAAAGGCCAATCCGCTGGGAGCTTCAGCGTCGATCCCGATCCCTTTGTGGGCGTGGCCTTGAAGCGCGCCTTTCAGGCCAGCTTCCAGGGACTGAATTACGTCAGCGAACCATTCGCGTTAGGCAAAGACAACCGGCCGGCGCTAGTGGTGGCGGTGCCGCTTTCTTCTAACGGCGAATTCACCGGCATGTTGGCGGCGGTGGTTTCGATCGACCGGCTGACCGACCGCATTCGCGACGCCAGCGTGCGCGAGCGGCTGGTCTTTATCGTGGATGGACACGGACACATCGTGGCGCATCCGGATACGCGCGACCTGGTTCCGGGGCGCGACGTCACTTCGACTTCGCCGATCGTGCGTCACTTGAAAGAATTACCGCAGGAACTGCACGCCACCGAAACGATGCATTTCACCGGCACGCCGCAGGGCAAGACCCAACAGGTGGAAATGATCGGCACCTACAGCACGATTCCGGAACTGGGTTGGGCGGTGATCGCCGAACGCAGCCTGGATGAAGCGCGCATCGACGCGGGCGTGGCGGAATTAACGCATCAGGCGCTGACTTTTGTTGTGGGCGTAACCATTGTGGCGCTGCTGATCGGATATCTTTTCGCGGTGGGAATCACACGGCCGATCCGCGGCTTGGTGGAATCAGTGCGGGCCATCAGCCGCGCGGAATTTCACGAGCGCGTGAAAGTAGAAGGCGCGGCGGAAATCAGCGAGCTGGCCGAAACCTTCAACAACATGGCCGGCGACATCGAGCAGTACGTCGAACGCCTGAAGCAGGCCGCCGAAGAAAATCGCGAGTTGTTTTTGGGTTCCATTCGCATGCTCGGCGCGGCCATCGACGAAAAAGATCCCTATACCCGCGGCCATTCCGGGCGCGTGGCGAAATATTCGACCATCATCGGCGAGTATATGAACCTGAGCACCGAAGACCTGGACCGCCTGCGCATTTCCGCGCTGCTGCACGACGTGGGCAAAATTGGCGTCGACGATCGCGTGTTGAAGAAGCCGGGCAAGTTGACCGACGAGGAATTCGAATTGATGAAGCAGCATCCGACCAAGGGCGCGAACATCATGCGTCCAGTGGCGCAATTGAAAGATGTGCTGCCCGGGATCGAACTGCATCACGAGCGCATGGACGGCGCCGGCTACCCGCACGGCTTGATGGGCGACCAGATTCCAATGATGGCCCGCATTATCGCGGTGGCCGACACCTTCGACGCCATCACCACCAATCGCCCGTATCAGACCGCGATGGACATTCAATTCGCGCGCGACCGCATCCATTCGCTGGCTATTTCGAAGTTCGATCCGAAAGTGGTAGCCGCGCTGGAAGCCTCTATCGAATCGGGCCGCCTGCGGCTGAGCCCCACCCTGGTCGAAGTTTAGAATTCCTCGCTGTTCCCTGCCGGAAATTGAATCCGTCTTCCCCCAAATTCGCCGGAACATTTCAGTTCTAAACGGTGTCAATACAGCGGGGGAGCCGAATGGTTTCGCTGGTAGCTAGAAACCTAATGAAGTGCTACACGTCGGTTCCTGCGGTCGAGGATGTTTCTTTTTCTTTGCGTTCCGGTGAGGTTTTAGGCTGTCTGGGACCCAACGGATCGGGCAAAAGCACAACCGTACGTATGCTCATTGGTTTGTCGGACCCTACGCGTGGGGAAGTTCTTTTTGGCGGCAAAAACATTCGGATGAATCTGGTTGCTTATAGAAAGCTGGTTGGATATGTTCCGGAAGAAGCTAACCTCTACCCCTTTCTCTCCGGCTTGGAGTATTTGGAACTGGTCGGAACACTTCGGGGAATGGACGAACCTACACTCCGGAAAAGAATTGATTCGATGCTCGAACTTTTTTCGCTGCACCCGCATCGTCATTCCGCGGTTGGGTCGTATTCAAAAGGGATGCGGCAGCGCATTCTGCTGATCGCCGCGCTGCTCGACGACCCCGAGCTATTGATATTTGACGAACCGCTGTCGGGTCTGGATGTAACGTCCGCGTTGATCGTAAAGAATCTAATCAAACTCCTGGGAGAGCGCGGAAAGGCTGTGTTCTATTGCTCACATGTTCTTGAAGTCGTCGAAAAAGTCTGTTCGCACGTTATGATTTTGCGTAAGGGGCGCGTTCTCGCTCAGGGCTCGGCAGACGATTTACGGCAGGCCGCGGGACAATCGAGCCTCGAACACGCTTTCGTGCATTTGGTTGAAGACCGCGATGCAACTCAAACTGCGCGAGACCTGGCCGATGCGATGGCAACCGCTTGAGTTCCCTCACTAATTCAGCAAGTACAACTGGCTCACCGACCACCCCAATAAATCCATTTGCTCGATTGGTTCGCCACTGCGTAGACCGAATGATCCACGGAGGCGAAACGGCGGACGAAGATGGGTTGGACTTGGGGATGGGCCTGCTTTTTGGGCTCCTGGCACTGCCCGGAGTGTTCTCTTCGTTGTTTTTGGCTGACAAGTATGGTTCCTTGTTTCAAGTTCTTCGCGGCGACCTCGATTTTGATCCGTACTCTGCTTCGCTCCCAGACGAGTATTTCTTCATCGCGCTTTCGATGGTTGTTACCGCGGCCGTCGCCATTTGGAAATGGGATAGTCTTCTCCCGGATCGCCGCGATTACATCAACCTCGCACCGCTTCCAATTGCCAGCTCCAGTTTTCTCGGAGCCAACATTTTCGCGTTACTTCTCCTCGTAGGCGCGACGGCGGTTGATGTCAACATCGCCTCGATCGGGTTGTTCCCGTTGGTCGTCTGCGGGTCGCACTCGTCGCTCACTTACTTCGCCATATTCCTTGGCGCCCATTTGGTCGGCGTTACGCTGGCAAGCGTATTTAGCTTCTCCGCGGTGATGACGATTCTGTGCGTCTTGATGAGTGTTCTACCGTTCCGATTATTTCGGAAATGCTCCATGTACGTTCGTTGCATCCTCATTGCCGTTATTCTGGCAATCCTCGCTACTAGTGCCACGGTTCCTGGAGAGATCCAGGGGATCGCCGAACACACCCGCTCGTGGCTAAAACTGCTTCCTACGGTATGGTTCACTTCCCTGGATCAATGGATGCTGGGGCGTGCAAACCCCACCACTGCGATGTTGGGGAACCGGGCCCTGATCGCGACAGGTCTCACGTTTGTTTTCGCTATCTGCACTTGCGTTTTCAGCTATCGCCGCTGTTTTACGTCGAGTGGCGAAGCCAACGCAATGCTGCCCGCTCGTGAAAATGCAATTGGAAATTGGATCTACCGGATGGTCCATCGGCTGGTTTTCCAAACACCGTTTGAACGCGCAGCGTTCCGGTTCACAACGAAAGCCCTGGTTCGCGGTGAGAGCCAAGCGCTAGTGCTCGGTTGGTTTGTCGGCCTGGGAATTGTAATCTCGTCTCAGAGCTTGGTTGGCTCCCTGACGCAGCCCATAAGCTCAATGGGCCAGAGGATTCCCTCCGCGGAGATTCTGAGTGTTCCACTGACGCTCAGTTATTTTCTGATTCTTGGGTTGCGATGCTCGTTTGAGGTTCCCATCGCGCTGCGAGCAAACTGGTTGTTCCGTTTGACTGTGAGTCCGGACAGTAGAGAATGCGCTGCCTTCGCTCGTAAAGTGATCGCCGTGTTTTTGCTTCCGGTGTTGCTGCTCTGCGGCTTGTCCCTCTACGCCAGCTCTTGGGGCTGGAAATTCACAGTAGTCCATCTCACGATCGTGACGGTGGTATCCGTGCTTTTCATCGAAATTGTCTCAATTCAATTTCGTAAGATTCCCTTCACCTGCTCGATGCCGCGCTTTAAGAGTAATTCGATTGTGGTTATTTTCATTTACGTCGTGGGTTTTTTTATTTTTTCGACAGCAACGTCGACTGCAGAACATTGGGCGTTTCAAGACCTCAGGCGAGTCCTGATTTTTTTACCCGTTTTAGGTGCCATTTGGCTTGGAATAAAATACTGGCAGAAGAGCCTGACGTATTTGGACACCAGGGTTATCTTCGATGAATTGCCCCCTACCGTTGTGGAAACGCTGAATTTAAGCACAAGCCGCTAGAAGTTTTTCACGGCACACGTTCCACCAGCCAAGCTAGGGTAGAATTGCGCGCTTACCCGATCATCCACGACATTTCCGAGGTGTGCGAATGAGAGTGTTCCTTTTAGTTGGAGCTTTGCTGGTTGCCGCGACGAGCTTCGCGCAGACGCCGAAGCCGAACGACACGACGGAATTTGTGAGTGTCAGCGCGCCGGTATTTGTTTTGAACCATGTGCGAGTGATCGATGGGACCGGCGCCGCCGCCAAGGAGGATCAGGCGGTGGTGATTGCCAACGGCAAGATTCAATCGATTGGCCCGGCCGCTTCGGCGCAAATTCCGCAGGGTGCGCAGACGATGGACCGTACCGGCTACTCGGTGATTCCCGGCTTAGTGGGGATGCACGATCATCTGTACTACACCGATTCGATTGCCGTGCAACGGATCGGCGGGCACATCNNGGGCCTGTTCATAGCGGAAATTCCCTACACCGCGCCGCGACTGTATCTGGCGGCTGGCGTAACCACGCTGCGCACGACCGGCAGCCTGGAACCGTACACCGACTTAAAAGTGAAAAGCCGGATCGATGCCAACCTGATGCCGGGCCCGAGTATTGACGCGACCGCGCCGTATCTGGAAG
>PMHK01000229.1:0-43123 GCA_003156635.1 Acidobacteriota bacterium
TAGAACATGAGGCCATAGACGGTGCGTACGACGTGACCATCTTTGAGGATCTCGGAAACGGCCAGACGAAACTCACCCACATTGGAAATGAACCCATGGAGAGCGCGAAAAATAGCGGTCAATTGGAGGGCTGGAACCAGATACTCGATAAAGTTGCCGCAGTTGTTGCGGGGCTGGCGCCGGCGAAATAATAAGTTGAAGTTTTGATGATCGTCGTGCGCGAGATAATGCTCAGGCTGGCGGCGGAGGCTCAGTTCGAACGGGCCTCCCACCGCTTGGCCGAATAGCTGCATTTCCGGCTAAGCGATCCTTGGCTCTCGGTCGCAATACGAGCACAGATTCAATAGCTGAAAAAATGCCACTGTGATGATGTCCCCAAGCCACAACCTCGGTCGCTTACGATACCGGATTCCATTGACATTGAATTTCGCCGCGTGATACCTAACCCGACGGTTCGCTCGCATTCACGCTGGCGCTCACCCTCGCCAGCGAGTAATCTTTGCAGTCGAAACCGCTGCAGCTTAGTCTTCGTCTGAGCTTCCATCGGTTTCATGTCAGGTCTTGGGAGGTGTGATGTCGCAGATTGACGTCCCATTGTCGCCATCCGGTTTCGGCCAAACGCGCCGCGCCGACCACTGGTGGGTTCAACCGCTTTTCGTTTTCCTGGGCCTCTCCTCCTTCATTGTTTACGCCACCTGGGCCGCGCTGCAAGGCGCGCATTATCGTTTCGGTCCTTATATCTCTCCATTTTATTCGCCGGAATTATTCGGGCCTTCCGGCCAGGCCTGGTTCGGAGCCAAACCATCCTGGATGCCCGCCTGGGTCACCGCCGCCGTCCTGATCCTCTGGGCCCCCGGCGGTTTTCGCGTCACCTGCTACTACTACCGCGGGGCCTACTACAAAGCGTTCTGGGCCGATCCTCCGTCCTGCGCCGTCGGCGAACCGCGCAAATCCTACTGGGGCGAGCGCTCCTTTCCGCTGATCCTCCAGAATATCCACCGCTACTTTTTGTATCTCGCGCTGATTTTTCTTTTGCTGCTCGCGCATGACGTCTGGCAAGCCTGCTGGTTCAACGGCCACTTCGGCATCGGCGTCGGCACTCTCGTCCTGCTCGCGAATGTCACGCTGCTCAGTTGTTACACCTTGGGCTGCCATTCCCTGCGCCATCTGATCGGCGGGTTCCGCGATCGCCTCGCCGGCGCGCCCGTCCGCAAAAAAGCCTACGACTGCGTCAGCTGCCTCAACCGCAGCCACCTGCTTTTCGCCTGGTGCAGCCTGTTCATGGTCATGTTCAGCGATTTGTACGTGCGCTTGTGTTCGATGGGTATCTGGACCGATTTCAGGATTTTCTAGAACCCGTTTCGGTGTTCGTCAGCGCACGGCTTCAGCCGTGCCAAAAAGTTTCCTAAAATCAGGAGTTTTAACCCCTGCAGGCTTGGAGGATTTCTTAGTGCCGGATTACATCACCCACGATCACGACGTTCTCATCATCGGTGCCGGAGGCGCCGGACTCCGTGCCGCAATCGCCGCTTCGGCCGCCGGAGTGAAAGTCGCCGTCATCTCGAAATCGCTCCTGGGCAAAGCCCACACCGTCATGGCCGAAGGCGGCATCGCCGCTGCCATGGGCAATGTCGACGACCGCGACAGTTGGCGCGTGCACTTCGCCGACACCATGCGCGGCGGCCAATATCTGAACAACTGGCGCATGGCCGAACTTCACGCCAAAGAAGCGCCCGACTGCGTCCACGAACTCGAAGCTTGGGGCGCGGTTTTCGACCGCACCAAGGACGGGCGCATCCTCCAGCGCAATTTCGGCGGCCATCGTTATCCCCGCCTCGCCCACGTCGGCGACCGCACCGGCCTCGAAATGATCCGCACGCTGCAGGACCACGGCATTCATCTCGGCCTCGACGTTTTCATGGAACACACCATCGTCACCCTGCTGAAAGATGGCAACCGCATCGCCGGCGCGTTCGGCTACGACCGCGAACGCGGCCGCTTCCATCTTTTCCGCGCCAAAGCCGTCGTCCTCGCCACCGGCGGCATCGGCCGCGCCTACTCCATCACCAGCAACAGCTGGGAATATACCGGCGACGGCCACTCTCTCGCCTATCACGCCGGCGCGTCGCTGATGGATATGGAATTCGTGCAATTTCATCCCACCGGAATGATCTGGCCGCCCAGCGTTCGCGGCATCCTGGTCACCGAAGGCGTTCGCGGCGAAGGCGGCGTGCTGCGCAATAAAAACGGCGAGCGCTTCATGTTCAAAGACATTCCTCCGGCCTACGTAAATCAAACCGCCGACTCCGAAGAAGAAGGCTGGCGCTACACCCAAGGCGACAAGAATGCCCGCCGCCCGCCCGAACTCCTCACCCGCGATCACGTCGCCCGCGGCATTCGCCGCGAAGTCCAGGAAGGCCGCGGCAGCCCGCACGGCGGCGTCTTCCTCGACATCGCCTGGATCAAGGAACGAATTCCCAACGCCGCCGAGCACATCAAGAAAAAACTGCCGAGCATGTATCACCAGTTCAAGCAGCTCGCCGACATCGACATCACTCAAGTCCCGATGGAAGTCGGCCCCACCACCCATTACATGATGGGCGGAGTGCAAGTCGACGCCGATTCCCAAATGTCCGACGTCCCCGGCCTCTTCGCCGCCGGCGAATGTGCCGCGGGCCTGCACGGAGCGAATCGCCTCGGCGGCAATTCCCTCTCCGATCTTCTGGTCTTCGGCAAACGCGCCGGCGAATACGCCGCCGAATACGCCAAAAAAAATCCGCAAGGCGCGGTGAACACCGCAGAACTCGCGTCCATGGAAAAATGGTCGCTCCAACCCTTCGGCCGCGAAGGCGCCGACAATCCCTACGCCGTGCAACACGCCTTGCAGGGCATGATGCAGGACCTCGTCGGCATCGTCCGCCTGGAGAGTGAAATGCTGCAGGCTCTCGAAAGCATCCAGCAGCTCGCCGCCAAAGCCGAACGCGTCGGCGTCGGCGGCCACCGCGAGTACAATTCCGGCTGGCACACCGCGCTCGACCTCCACAACTTGCTCACCGTCTCCGAAATCGTCACCCGCGCCGCCATCGAACGCAAAGAAAGCCGCGGCGCCCATTTCCGCGACGACTTCCCCAACAAAAGCGACGAGTTCGCCACCTTCAATATCGTCGTGAAAAAATCCCCCGGCGGCGAACCGCAAATCACCCGCGAAACCATCGGCCCTATGCGCGATGACCTCAAGCAAATCATTCAGGAGATGAAGTGATGGCGACTGCCACGTTTCGCATCTTCCGCGGTGAGAAAGGTCAGGGCCGATTTCAGGATTACCCCGCGGCCGTCGCCGAAGGCATGGTGGTCCTCGACGCCGTCCACCAAATCCAAGCCGAGCAGGCCGGCGATATGGCCGTCCGCTGGAATTGCAAAGCCGGAAAATGTGGTTCCTGCTCCGCGGAAATAAATGGCATGCCGAAACTCATGTGCATGACTCGCCTGAACACGCTGCCCCTCGATAAGCCCATCACCGTCGAACCCATGCACGCCTTCCCGCATCTCAAAGATCTGGTCACCGACGTTTCCTGGAATTACACGGTCAAGCAGCGCATCCCGAAATTTCAGCCGCGCAAACCCGACGCGCCCGACGGCAGTTGGCGCATGGCTCAGGAAGATGTCGACCGCGTCCAGGAATTTCGCAAATGCATCGAATGTTTCCTGTGCCAGGACGTCTGCCACGTCCTGCGGGACCATCAGATGCACGATCAATTCATTGGCCCGCGCTTTCTCGTTTACGCCGCCGCCCTGGAAATGCATCCGCTCGACACTGCCGATCGCATTCCCCAGCTCCGCCAGGATTTCGGCATCGGCCTCTGCAACATCACTAAATGCTGCACCAAGGTCTGCCCCGAAAACATCACCATCACCGACAACGCCATCATTCCGCTCAAAGAGCGCGTGGTCGATCGCTTCTTCGATCCTCTCACCAGATTTTTTAGGATGTTCGGCCAGAAAGAAGCCTAGGAGACGTTATGCACTTCGAACTGAAGTCCATCTCGGCGCAAAGCATTCCCGAAGCGCTCGCCAAAGTCGAACGCTACCGCCTGCTGAACGAACCGCACCTCGCCGAAAGTATTTGTCTCGACATTCTCGCGGTCGTCCCCGACCACCAGCAGGCGCTGATCGCCCTGCTCCTCGCCCGCACCGACCAATTCCAGGCCCACATCAACGCCAAAACCGCCCAGGAAGTCCTCGCCAAAATTAAAGGCGATTACGAAAGCGAATATTATTCCGGCATCATTTGGGAACGCATGGGCCACGCCCGCATCCACCACGGCGGCCACGCTGCCGCCTATCACGCCCTGCGCTCCGCCATGACCCACTACGAATCCGCCGCCAAACTCAGCCCCCCAGGCAACGACTCCGCCATCCTGCGCTGGAACACCTGCGCCCGCGCCATCATGCAAAATCCCAATCTCCGCCCCTCCCCCGACGACCAACCCACCGACCCCTGGGAGCGCGACCAAGCCAGCTCCCGCATCGCCGACGCCTAAGCGCCTCCCAATGCCAACGGCGGTCTTCGCGACGCGATCGATATCGCGTCGCAGCCTGTAGCAGAGTCTTCCGCCGGCGTTTCTATGGTGCTTCCTGCAGCTTTTTCAGGTCGGTCGCGAATTTTTAACCTGATCTTTACCTCGCGTTTTTCTATTCGGCCGCGCGCCCCGCTAGCATCATTAACTGACTAGGAAAGCAGCAGTTTGCAACATTCCAATCCGACCCCGATGACCTTCATCGCTTCACAGCGTTTTGCGGCGGACCGGGCGATCAGCACCAAATTTGAAGGGGGACTCATGAAAAAGTTTCTTGCCGTTCTCGTGTCTATGGCCGCCGCCGGTTTCGTTTCGTGCCCGCCGGCCCGCAGTCAAACGAATGTCGATGCCGATTCGCATCAGGCCGGCTCCGCTCAGAATCAGGACAGCCGCTCCCATCTCGTCCCCATTGCGGCGATCGGCGTTCCCGGAACTTCCGAGGCCAACCCCTTTGTGGGTTTCGACACGGCTGAGGTCGATACCAAATTGCAATTGCTGTTCGTGTCCAGCCGCTCCTCCAGAGCCGTGGCCATCTTCGATGCCCTCACCGACCAGCAGCTGGGCGAGACGCCGGCCGTCTTCGCCGGCGTAGGCCTTGACACTGCCCACTCGGGTCCCGACGGAAACGTAGTGGCCGGCCGTTATCTCTTTGCTGGAGACTACCCGAGTCTCGTGCGAGTGTTTGACCTCAGCGTAAGCCGTTCTTCGCCGCCCGAAGTGGCCGCAATCAACACCGGGGGCGCGTTTCGGGCCGACGAGATGGACTACGACCCGATCGATCAAGTCGTGGTTGTTTCCAACGGCGATTCCACTCCCGCCTTCGTCTCTTTCATCAGTGTCCGGACCTTGAAGATCTTGAAGCAAGTGACCTTCGATGGCACGAA
Organism: Acidobacteriota bacterium; assembly: GCA_003156635.1. Classification (GTDB taxonomy): domain Bacteria; phylum Acidobacteriota; class Terriglobia; order Acidiferrales; family UBA7541; genus Palsa-295. The sequence continues at coordinate 5,462 of PMHK01000229.1, forward strand.
CGGCACCCCCGATACCTCGCAAGGCGGCATCGGCAGTGTTTTCTATAACGCCCGAACCCACAGGTTTTTTATCAGCATTCCGGAGGTTGGATCGGACTTGACCGCCGGCGCAGTCGCGGTGATGGACCCGGTAACGGCCAAGGTGACCCAGGTGTTTTCGGGACTGAACAACTGCATGCCGTCCGGGATGGTGCAGGGGCCTGGCGAGAATGTTCTGGTCACCTGCGACCCGGAGTTCCCGCCGCCTGATCCGATTCAGTTCGCGCCGCGCACCTATGTGATCAACGGAAGGACCGGAGAAATTGTGGCCAATATCCCGCAAGTCGGCGGCGTAGACTTGGGCGCCTACAACCCCGCCGATCATCATTACTACCTGGGAGCACGCGACTTTTTCACCAGCCCCACCGCAACCACCGCCTCTCCGGTACTCGGCGTCATTGACGCTGATACGAATAAATGGATCGAAAACTTTCCCACCGGTACCAACGCCCATGTCGTTGGCGTCAACCCCGTCAATAACCACATATTTGTGCCAATCGAAAATCCGAATCCGCTATGCGGAACGCTTCCCGGCTGCATTTCGGTTTTCACCGATGCCCACCGGGGAGGCCAATGGTAAAAAATCCAGAAGCAACCACGCCCTGAATTCGCCCGTCGCACACACACACACAGACCAACCCGCGACACCGGATCCCGCGACGGAGCCAGCTCTCCCATCGCCGACGCCTGAACCCGGCGAGATGCGCGCGCCTTCCCCTGCTTGCCCTGAGGTACGAAAGGACGCAGCGAAGGGACGCCGTCTCGCCGTTTCGTTGTCGGGCTGGTTTATCGTAGCCACCACTTTCAGCTGGGCCCAACGGGCCGAAGCGCGTCCTGCGGGTTCGGGTAGCTGCTTCCATCGATAGGCCGACGAAGTGGACGCAGTCTCCACCGATTGATTACCCGCGGAAAGAATAAGCGACACCCTGTCATCGTCCTCCAACACTCGTGAATTCAAGAATTTGCATGATCAGAAGCAAAACAGGGACAAATCAGACGGACGCCATTGAAAGAAGTCGTCTTCCCGCGCCAATGTCGGCGCACTCGTGCGGAACTCCCGATGCCCAGACACGAACCCGAGTTTAAGCCGACGAACCCGAGCTTAAGCCGGAAAATGAAAGGAGAATCAAAAATGAGCAAGTTCGGAAAGTATTTTCTTCTCGTGACAGGTCTCGCCCTCCTTGTGACTTTTGCTCGCATTCCAGGGCCCATCATCAACGTTCATGCCGACAACCGCGGCTGTAGCGTTGCCAGCCTCAAAGGGACGTATGCCATCCTCAGAACGGGCGTGAACAATGTCGTGGGTGGCCCTATCGCCTCGATCGGCATCCAACCCTTTAACGGAGACGGGACGATCGGCCTTACTCGCTTGACCAGAAGCAACAACGGTGACATCCAAGACTGGACCTATGCGCCGCCGAGCGTGGACGCAAGCTACACGGTCGATGCGGATTGTACCGGGTCGCTCTTCACTNNAAGAGATTCTTCTTGCTCAGCGTGGCGCCGGGAACGATTGTCACGCAAGAGGGGACGAGGATCGAGGAGGAGAAGAAGGATTAACTTTGCGCTGACTAAGTTGGATGCACACTTCTCCATTCGAAGCGGTTGTGTGGGACGAGTGTCGCTCAACTGTTGAAAAATCACAATTACGCTCAAAACTGCAGAACGGCCAGTTGGCCGTTGGTCGGCCAACCGGAAGTAATCCGTTTCATCCGTTTCGCTGTCGGGCTGGTTTATCCTAGCGACCACTTTCAGGTGGGCCAGTTGCCTTTGGGGTTTTCCGTTGCGGCTTGCCGTACGGTCCTGTTGCCCGGGCGCTCGAATGTCACCGTAGTTTTTGACGCGAATAATCCCCGAATCTGGTAAGTGCATTGCCACGTCCTCTGGCACCTGGCCGCTGGCATGGCCACACTCGTCCTGTACGACGTCTAACCAGCCATGAATTTGAGGATTGATCGTTGCGGCGATACGGCTAAGGTTTCCACTTACCGTAACACGCGTTCAGCAACTGCAACGTCTCGATTGAATTGTGTTTTCCGCGCAGAAAATCATGAATCAGCAGTGACGCTTCCGTTTGGAATTCCACAAATCCCGGAAACCGTGGCCGCACATAAGCCTGCTCTAAAGTCGCCAGCGTCGCCGCAAAAAAATCATTCGAAGCGCCATTCACCGCCGGATCGGTCCACGCCGTCCGATTCCCCGGCTGGCCCCCCGACTGAAAATAAATCGTCCGCTGACATTCCGCCCTCGCCACCCACGTCGCATATTCCACCGCGACAGAAATTTCCTTGCACCGCGAAGATATTCCCAGCCCCGCCCCACCCAGCAGCGCGCCCACCGGCCCGCGCGATCCCTGCGCCGGAATATTTGCGTAATGAATTATCGAATTTCGGTAACCCGCCCGCGCATAATTCGAATATCCAAAAGCCAGCGGAGAGTACGCGATCTCATCCGTGGTGCTCATCTTTTCCCACACCGCGATCGGATTCCATTCCAGCGCTTCGCGCGGACCGCAATCCTTCAATTCACTCAGCCGCCGCAGCGCCGCCTCGCCCGCCCCGTCGCTCACCACCTGGCTGCTACCCGCCCGGAATGCCGGCTCGCCCGCATTTGCGCACAAGCTCAACAAACTGCACATCGAATCCACTGCCAGCAGCGGCGTGGTCACAAATCCAGGCCGGATCTTCGCCAACTGGAAAACCTCATCCCAGGTTTTCGGCGCCGCGACCCCGGCGGCTTTCAGCAGATCCGGACGGTACCCCGCCACTTGCGACGCCGCATCAATCGCCAGCGCATATTGATGCCCCTCGTAAAAATAGCTTTGCTGCGAAGCGCCCACGCTTTCGCGGCCCAAAGTCGTCAGCACTTCCGGCGCGACGTATTTATCCAGCGGGACTAAGTAACCTTCCTTCGCGACGGTGCCCATGAACGGATGGTCGAGCACCACCATGTCGTACTCGTCCACCAGCCGCCGCATCGGATCGTCCGCGAATCCCTGCAGCGACCGCGCTTCCCATGCGATGCGCACGTCCGGATGCGTCTCCGCAAATCGCGCGGCCGTCGCCAGCATCGGCGCAAATCCGCGATCGTGTTTCCAAGTCATGCCCCGCAGAGTTACCAATCTCAATCCCCTTTTCCCTGCCGCACGCGACGTGCGGAGCCCTGCTATACGACTTTCGCGTCCCTGAAATGTGCGATCTCTTTCGCGCTGTATCCCAGTTCGCTCAAAATTTCGTCGTTGTGCTCGCCCAGCATCGGCGGCCGGCGAATTTCTCCCGGCGTCCGGCTGAACTCGATCGGCGGTCCCACGGTACGAAATTTCCCGGCGGTCGGATGCTCGAACTCCACCAGAATCTCGTTGTGCACGACCTGCGGATCGCGCTCCACCTCCGGAAAAGTATTCACCGGCGCGGCCCAGATATCCGCCTTCATGAAAATATCCATCAGCTCGCTGGTTGTCTTCTGCGCGAACCCCTTTTCCAGTTTTCGTTTCACGTCGTCGCGATTCGCGGTAACGTTCCGCGAATCGTTTCCTTCGAATCCGCTCACGCCCACCAGCTCGCCGATTTTCCCTACCGGCATCATCGCGATCGAAATATATCCGTCCTTCGTTTTGTAAACGCCCATCGGCGCGCCCACGTAAGGATGTCCGATCCCCGCCGCGCTGCGTTGCGGCTCGCGCAGCGTATTCATATACAGCGTCAATTCTTGCGTCGTCTGGTGCAGCATCGAATTCAGCAAATTGACGTCCAGCCGCTGCCCTTTTCCCGACCGCGACCGTTCATACAACGCCATCAGCACCGCGATCACGATGTGCAAACCCGCCGTCAAGTCCGCCAGCCCGATCCCCACGGGAACCGGCGGATCGTCCGCCGTTCCGTTCAACATCAAAACTCCCGCGATCGATTGCGCCAGCAAATCCTGTCCAGGCCGCGCTTCATATGGCCCATCCTGCCCCCAACCCGAACTCGCGCAGTAAATCAGCTCTGGCTGCTTCGCCGACAACGCCTCGTAGCCCAGCCCCAACCGGTCCATCACGCCCGGCCGGAAATTTTCGATCAGCACGTCCGATGATTTGATAATCCGCCGCGCGATTTCCTTCCCTTCTTCCGCTTTCAGATCCAGCGTGATGCTGCGTTTCGCGCGATTGAACGCGAGATACGAAAGGCTCTCGCCGTTAATGAACGTGTCGCCGATCGACCAGCCCCTCGACCACTCCCCCGCGCGCGGTTCGATCTTCACGATGTCCGCGCCCATATCTCCGAGCAACTGCGTCGCGCTCGGCCCCTGTACCAACTGGCTAAAATCCGCGACGCGCAATCCCTTCAGTGGCCCACTCATCCCCGATTTATCCTCCGAAATTCCTAGCACAAATTCTTTTCATCACACTGGCGCGGCCGAAGTCATTCCGCCATCGATCACCAGACATTGCCCCGTTACCCACGAACTCTCGTCGCTCGCCAGATACAGCGCGCCATTCGCCACATCCCGCGGCGTGCCCAATCGCCCCAGCGGATGCATCTTCACCCACGCCGCGCGCAAAGTTTTCGGATCCGCCGCGCGCTCCAGGATCTGCACATTCAGCGGCGTCTCGATCGTTCCCGGCGCAATGCAATTCACCCGAATTCCATGCGCGGCATATTCGCGGGCCAGCTGTTTGGTCAGGCTGATGATCCCGCCCTTGCTCGCGGCGTAATGGGGATACCCCGCAAGTCCCACCAGCGCCTGCACCGAAGCCATGTTGACGATCGAACCGTCTTTGCGCTCGATCATTCCCGGCAGCACGTGCTTCGACGTCAGGAACATGCTGGTCAAATTCACGCGAACGATCTTTTCCCAATCGCTCAATTCCATTTTGTGGCAGGGCGCTTCGGTCGCAATCCCCACCACGTTCGCCAGGATGTCGATTTTCCCGAATTCCTTCAGTCCCGCATCCACCGTTTCCCGCACTTCCGCTTCGGACGAAACATCCGCGCGCCGGAATGAAATCCGGCCGCCGTGCCCCAGAATGTGCGCTTTAGTGGCCTGCCCGCCTCTTTCGTCGAGGTCGACTCCGATGATCGACGCGCCTTCCGTCGCAAACACCTCCGCGATCGCTTGGCCGATTCCGCTGGCCATCGCCGAAACCAGTGCCACCCGACCTTTAAGGCGCATCGTGGACCTTGCCTCTATCGTTGGAATGAATTGACCTGCAAAGTTCCGTTAAGAACAGCCCTGTAGTATTTCCGAACCACATTTTGCCTTGGTCCACCGAAGTTCGCAAACAAAACCGCGTCGCGCCACATTCGTACTTTGCAGGCCTGAACCAGAACGCAGGACAGTACTGGACGATCAGCGGAAGTCGGCTATGCTGCTATGCTGCGTTCCGCTTTGCGGATAACAAGAAGTCGGCCCGATCCGGAGGTTTCGAAATACGCATGACCGAAATTATCAGCCTTGATGAATTAGCCCAGCAAGTGCCCAGCGGTATTCGCATCGGAATCGGCGGAGTGCATCTCACGCGTCTCCCCATCGCGCTGATCGACAAGGTACTGAATCTCGGCCGCAAGGATTTCACCTATATCAGCTGGGGCGGCGGGCTTCCGCTGGAATTATTTCTGGAGGCGGACGCGTTGAAGAAACTCGTGTTCTGTTTTTCCAGCCTGGATATTCTGGGCCTGGCGCCGCGCTTTCGCGCCGCGCTCGAAACCAATCGCGTCGAAGTGGAGGAATGGACCGCGCTGGCCATGATTCAGGGCCTGCACGCCGCGTTTTTCAATCTCCCCGAAGTGCCGTTCCAGGTCCCGGTCGGCTCCGATTTGATGAACACTGGAAATTTCTGGAAGAAAACCGTTTCGCCCTTTACGGGCGAGCCAATCGCGCTGGCGCGCCGCCTCGACGTCGATACCGTCCTGTTTCACGCCCAGCGCGCCGACCGCCAAGGCAACATCGAAATTCAAGGCGCGCGCGGCCTGGACCTCAGCCTGCTGGGTGCGTCGAAGAAAAATCTTTTCACCGTCGAGGAAATCGCCGAGGTCGGCGAGCTGGGCAGCGCGCCAAAATCCTACGTGCTTCCGCGGACCTTTGTATCCGCCATCGCCCACGTCCCCGGAGGCGCGTACCCCACATCCTGCCTGCCCTACTACACCACCGATTACCGCCGTCTGGTCGATTACGTCCGCACCGAAGAACAGCGCAAAAAATCCGCCGTGGCAGCCGCCACCGCCGCGCCGCACGTGGCCCCAACCGAATCTTCGCCCCGTTTTGTTTTCTCCGCGCCGCGCAAACAATTTCTCTCCGCGGCGGCCCAAGTCCCGCTAAAAGCCCTCACTCCTGCACGCCTCGAACATTTCGGCTTGAAAATTGAAACCGCCGCTCCTTACACGATCGACGAACTCCTCGCCGCAACTCTCGCGCATGAATACGACAACGCCAGCATCTGTTCGGTCGGCTCGGTTTCGCCGCTGGCCATGGTTTCGTATCTGCTCGCCAAACGCACTCACGCGCCCGGCCTCATTTTGATTTCCCTGAACGGCGGATTCATCGACGTCGAATCCCATCCCATGTCCCTCACCCTGGCCGAGCCGCTCGACTGGCAAACCGCGAAAGCTTTTTGGGGCGGCGACGACACCTACCACTGGTATTACCAAACCGGGCGGATCACGCACGAGGTGATCACCACCGCGCAGGTCGACCTGCAAGGCCGCACCAATAACGCCTGGATCGAAAGCAAAGGCAAACGCCTGCGCCTGCCCGGCCAGGGCGGCATGGCCGACGTGACCAACCTGCACAAAAATTTCACGCTGTACCTGACCCGCCACTCGCCCGAACGCTTCGTCGAGTCCGTCCAGTTCTGCACCGCTTCGCGCGGCATTTTGGGCGACAACGAACGGCGCCAAGCCGGTCTCCAACCCGGAACGGTGCGCCTGATCTCCAATCTAGGAATTTTCGAACTCGATCACGCCGCCCGCAAATTTCGCCTGGTCAGCATTCACCCCGGCGTCGCGCTGGAAGAAATTCGCCAGCAAACCGGCGGCGAATTCCTGGTAGCCGATCCGCTGCCCATCACGCCGGCGCCGACCGCCGACGAACTGCACCTCATTCGCCACGAGATCGATCCCTTCGGTATTCGCCAGTTGGAATTTGTGCCCAGCAAATCGCGGCTGGAGACGATCGAAAGAATTTTGGACGCCGAACAAGCGCTGGTTGAAGACGTTTTTCCCAACGCACGCTGAAATCTGAGGAGACGCCATGCTCTATCCCGTGTCGGAAGTCCGCGTCGTCGTTGCCGGACTCGATCATCCCGAATGTGTCGCGGTCGGCCGCGACGGCACGCTCTACGCCGGCGGTGAACGTGGCCAGGTTTACCGCATCTCGCCCGACGGAAAAAAAACAGAGGAAATCGCCAGCACTGGAGGTTTCTGTCTCGGCCTCACCCTCGACCGCGAAGAGAATATTTATATTTGCGACTTAAACCGGCACGCGCTGCTGAAAGTTACCCAAAAAGGCGCAGTCACGCTGGTCGCCGACACCGTCGACGGCGTAAAAATCCGCACACCGAATTTCAGCGTCTTCGATTCGCAGGGAAATTTATTTTTCAGCGACTCCGGAGAATGGAAGAAGGGCGACGGCGTGGTGTGGCGGCTTTCGCGCGAGGGCAAAACCAGTCTGTTCTCCGCCGGCCCCTATCATTTCACCAACGGCATGGCGCTCGACGCCCAAGAGCGTTACCTCTACGTCGTCGAAAGCAATCGCGACCGCGTCTCCAGAATTGCAATCAAGCCCGACGGGAGCGCGGGAACGCCGGAAGTTTTCGTCGAAGGCATGGCCCGCATCCCCGATGGCCTGGCCTTCGATGCGAACGGCAACNNGAAGAAAATCTGCTGCTCTGCCAACCCACCAATTGCGCCTTCGGCGGCCCGAATTTCGATCAGCTCTACGTCTCCAATCTCGGCCGCGATCACATTTCCGTCCTCGACCTCAAGGCGAAAGGCCAGCAACTCTGGACGCATCGCAACCCAGCCTAAACCGCAACTAATCCATGCGCAGCGCCCGAATCGGATTCAACGTCGCCGCTCGCCGCGCCGGCACCGCCGCCGCAATCAACGCCGCGAAAGCCAGAACCACCGCCGTGATCAGCAATATCCGCGGATCGTACGGTTTAATTCCGAATAGTTGCGACGCCATCGCGTGCCCCGCAGCAACCGTCACCGGAATGCCGATCGCCAGCGCAATTCCCATCTGCACCGCCGCCCCGCGCAGGACCAGTTTCAAGATACTCATCCGTCCCGCGCCCAGCGCCATGCGGATCCCGATTTCGTTCGTGCGCCGCTCCACCGAATACGCCGTCACGCCATACAGCCCGATCGACGCCAGGATCAACGCCAGAAAGCCGAACAGCGAGGTGAGTTTTGCGATCATGGCCTGCTGGTTGAAATTGTTTTCGACCTGCGCGCCAAAGCTCATGAAGTCGATCACCGCCAGGTTCTGATTCACGTCCGCCAGAGCGTGCCGCACCTGCATTTCCAGACCGGTCACCTTCCCCAGCGTGCGCAGTTCCACCGCGTTCAAATAGTGCGAGCGATTTTCGAACGTAACGAAGCGCGGATCGTCGTAGGCCACACCCTGCGTTTCCGGCAGAAAAAACATGGGGTTGGCCTTTTTCTTCGGGTCGCGATACGTGGTGTCTTCGGTGACGCCCACGATCGCAAAATTCCCGGCGTACTTCATGTCGATATTCCCGAAGTGCTGCCCGATCGCGCTTTCATCCTTGAAAAACTTCTTGGCGAACGCCTGATTCACCACCGCCACGCGCTCCGCCGTTGGCAAATCCTGATCGCTGAAGGAGCGTCCCTGAATAATCTTGGTCCCCAGTGTTTCGAAATATCCTTCGCTGACGCGCACCCACGACGCGCTGTTTTGGTTCGAATCCGGAGGAGGCGGCGGCTGGCCCTGGATGTAGACCGTCTCGCCCCAGTTGTCGCCCTCCATCGGGCTGTAAAGTGAAAAGCTCACTTGCGCCATTCCCGGTATCGCGGCCAGCGAGTCGTGCAGCTGCCGGTACAGCGCCGGAATCTGCTCCGGCTGGTATCCAGCCATCTGCGGATCGATGTGCAAAATATATCGATTGGGAGTTTCGAAACCGAAGTTCTGGTTGTGCATGTTACGCAGACTCTGCGTAAGCAATCCCGCCGCGGAGAGTAAAACCAACGACAGCGCCGCTTGCGCAATGACCAGCGATTTTTGCGCCCATCCGCCGCCGCGCCCGGTCGAACGGCCCGCGCCGCGCAACGCATCGGCCGGCGCGGCGTTCGCCGTGATCCACGCCGGGGCAACTCCAAAAAAGATCCCGGTCAGCAGCGAGACCGCAAAAGTAAACGCCAGCACCGGCAACGACGGGGACGCGTGAATCGCCACGTAGGTATCTTGAAACGCCAGCCGCAATATCAGGCTGGTCCCAATGAACGCCAGGCAGACTCCCGCGATTCCGCCCAGCAGCGCCAGCACGCAGCTCTCCGTAAGTATCTGCCGAATTTGCCGCGAGGGCGGGGCCCCCAACGCTGCGCGAATCGATGTTTGCAATTTGCGCGTCGTGGCCCGCACCAGCATCAGGTTCGCCACATTCGCGCAGGCGATGATTAGAACCAGGGCGGAAATCCACATCAGCAATCGCAAACCCGATTCGTATTCGTCGCGCAGTTGCTGTACGCCGGCGCCACCTGGCGCCAGATGTAACGTCTGCTTGGAGACCACGTCGCGCTCGCCCGGCTGCAGCTTCGCGATTGGACTCAGCAGCCATTGCTGCAACTCCACCTGCAGGTGCGCTTCGATTTTTTTCGGGTCAGCGCCCGGTGCCACCCGCCCGATAATGTCTAACCAGTCCTGCTGCGGATAATCCAGAATGGCGCTGGGTCCGTTGATCAGCGGCTCCAGCGACAAGGGAACCCAAAACGCCGGAGGCTCCTGCAATCGGTCACCAAAATAGCCGGGTGCCGCAATGCCAACCACGGTGAATGGCTGGCCATTGAATGAAAAACTGGACCCCACCACCGAACGGTCGCCGCCATATTTTTGCTGCCAGGCCCGGTAGCTGATCACCACCACCGGATCGGCGCCCTTCCGATCATCCTGCGGCGTCAACACCCGCCCGGCATACGGCCCAACCCCAAACATCGTGAAATAATTTCCGGACACAAATTCGGTGTGCATCGACTGCGCCGGCTGCGTGCTGCCGCTGCGCCGCACGCCGTTCAGATCGTTGCCCGCCTGCATGGCGGCGAGCTCCACGAATCCCGGCGTATTGTCGCGGAAGGTTTTGTATTTATCGTAGGAAAAAAGCGACCAGTTATCCTGCAGCCCGCCATTGACGCAGCAATTCTCAATATTGCCCACGCGATACAGTTCGCTGGGTTTCGCCACCGGCAATGAATTCAGCAGGACGGCGTGCACCAAAGTAAAAATCGCCGTCGTCGCGCCAATCCCCAGCGCCAGAGTCAAAACCGCGGTAACTGTAAATATCGGGGCATGAGCAAACTGCCGCAGCGCATACCGAATGTCTTTCATCAGCCGCAATCCTCCCGCTCTTTCATACGCAGAGGACTCGCGATTTGTTCAATGCCTTTGACGCGGAGCTGCCAAGAATTTTTGGAGCGCGGCGGCTTGCCGCCGCTTTGAGGATGTCATCCGAGGAAAATATGCACTAATTCGGCAAACGGAAAAACAAAGTCACATCATCCTGCACATCGATTGCTCGTCCATCCAGCTTCGTCGGCGCAAATCGCCATTCACGAATAGCGTTCGTCGCCGCTTCCACCAGCGCTTCCGGACCGCTGACCGGATCCACGCTTCGCACCGTGCCGTCCGTCCCCACCGTCGCGTGCAGCTTCACCGTGCCTTCCACTTTCTGCTGCTGCGCTTCATAGGGATAATCCGGCACCGTGCGCATCAGAGGTTTACCCACCACCACGTTTTTCCCGCTGGGCAAAGCAGATGCCCCCGAGCTGGCTGGCAGCGCGATCGACCGCCGCGAAATAATGGCCACCGAGGACGACGCGCCAACCGCCTCTTCCGGGAAATTGACCACGATTTTCGATCGGTCCGGCTCGATCGCGACCCGGCTCGGCGCCGGAGCGGGCTGCGGCGGCGTGGTCGCCGCAGCGCTGGTAGCTGCTGCTGGTGCGGGCGCCGATGGGGTGTTCGCCTTCGTTACCGCCGGCGGCGGAGTGCTGCGCGGCGCCGGAATCGGAGCAGGCGCTGGCGCCGTCACCGGCTCAGCTTCTTTCGGCCGGGAAATCACAGCGCTCTTCTCCGACGCTGGCGCAATCGCCGGCGATTCCTTCTCTGGTTCGACCGGCTGTTCCGGCGGGCTCGGTGGATCGGGCAAGCGATCCTCCGCCGTCCGTAATCGAATGCTCTGCATCCGAATTGTCCCGGTGAGCCCATCGATCGTCCCGGTAATCACCACATCCTTCCCAAAAAACACCTTGGCCTTGTCCTGATCGTCCAGGTGATACCAGACGTCCGACGCGTCATCCCGGAAAATAAAACGCACGTCGTTCTGCGAAAGCACTCGTCCCATAAATGTCTGAATTTTTGGACCGGATGGGAATTGATTTTGAACGGTGACCGTTTCAGCGCGGAGATTGGTCGCGGCGTGGCCAGTTGCCGCCTTCGCCGCGTTAGTCGCGACGAGCAAAGAAACTACCAGCGCCGCTGAGCGCCATCTGCTGCGCATAGAACACCTCGGAATGACCGCGCATCAACCGCGGTCACTGTTCAGCGATTCGAATTTTCGGCAAACCGAAACGCGTCTTCCACTGCCTTGGGGCCGGCGTTCGAACCGAGTGTGCTGGTTTCCACTTTGCTGAACTGGTAGTGGCTGTGCGGGGAGATCGCTTCGGGATTGAATTCACCTTTGCCAAACGCAAAGATCCAGACGTATTCCTTGTGGGCCTTGTCGGATTCCGAAACCAGCGCGTTGTCGACCATGGCCAGCGGCTGAAAATCCGAAAAGCCATTCAGCTTATGCACTGGCTCCGGCAGGGTTGAACCAAAGAAGTTCACGTCGTGGGTGAAAATGAAAACGAAATTCACGCTGGCCGGGTCCGGCGCCGGGCACACGCTCGGAAACGATTTCTGCCGGTTCCGGGCGATCCACTTCAGCTGAGTCGAGGTCAGGCCGTACGCCGAAAAATATCGCTGGCACGACGCATCTTCGCTGGCCGTTTCAATTCGGGCGTCCGGATTTTCATCCGTACTCCTGTTCGTGGCGGCGGCATGCACCACCGTCACGGGCATCGGGCCATCCGCATCCACGATGGTCGCCAGGGGCTTCGGTTGCACGGGCGCGGGCGCAACGACCGCCGCGGCTTTGGCCGGCGCGACCGGAGTCCGATTCATTTCCGCCAGCGAGCCGCTGGGCAGAAATCCAGCCGGCGCGGATGGTTTCGAATTTTCCGTGGAACGCGGCCCCGCATCCGTGGCCAGGTAGGTCGATCCGGAAGCCGCCGTTTTCGCGATTTCCTTGGCCGCCACCTGCTTGGCCACCACCGCTACACTCGGCGCCGGCTGCGCATTGTGCGCCACTGCCGGCAACTCGGAAAAAGCGCTCTCCGGAACGTATCCTTCTATCCCATTCCGCGCGCGAATCTTCACGTAGTCCTGCACCCGCTCCAGGACTTCCACGGCTTCACCGCAATTCAGCTTGGCTTCGACCGCAAAGCTGGCCAAAGAATCGTAAACCCACACGCTGTCCTTGCTGGAATTGCATTTCAGAGTGTACGAGTTGGCGGAAACGGAGCTGGCGGAAATGCAAATCCCAATCGCAAGGATCACGAAACCCAAGAAACGGAATGCTAATCTCATCGTGTCCCCCAGTGCCCACTGATGGAAACGGCCTGTGGGGAGTTTAGACCTTTCGCCTCGGCCAGCCAAACTGTCCGAAAGAACAGTTAAGGTACAGGTCGCAGCGGGTTCGCCACCCCCGGCCGCACCCAGTCATGGTTCAGCGGCCCGCCGGAATTCCGCTCGCTCCAGAGTTGGGATAGACCCCCACGGCATCACCGTCTTTCTCGTGTTTCATATTCCAATGTTCGATCGATACCGGAGAACCATCCTGCAGTTTCGCGGCGTACACCGCTTTCCACGAACCGGGCGCGAAACTGACGTAAATCATGTTGCCTGGCTTTTGTTCTTTGCCGTCGCCGCCCTCTTTCTCGCCTTTCTCCGATGTAGCGCCCTGGTCGCCATTGTTCGAAGCCTGCTCGTGTTTCTTGTCTTCCGGCTTCTCGTCCGCCTTTTTCGGCTCCGTTCCCGCCGCACGCCGCCCTACACTACGGAAAGTCAATGAACCGTTCGCCGCAATCGCTATTTCGTCCGAGTGGAGGTGCACATACTCGGTTTCCTCACCGTTCTTTCCGTTCAGGACCACGCACCAGTAGAAACTTCCATATTCGATTGCCGGCATCGCTCACCTCTTTCGGTTGTGGCCACAAAATAACTGCTTAGTCTTGATCTTGAGGCGAACCCGCCAGATTGTATTTAGGGAACATCCTGTAATTTGGTTCTGATTCGCATTTATCCGCGAATGGGCGCCGCAGATTCCTTTTTGAACCTTCGTGCAGATGCGCCACAATACGCAGCGCTGCCGAACGACCGATTTCCATCGACCGTATTGAGGCCATTGATGACTAAGTTCCGCATCGCGCTGGTTGCCGCGTCTCTGACGCTCGCGCTGTCCTACGCCATATTTTCCAGCGCCGCGCCGAAGACTTTCTCGACTCCACACCTTTCGCCGCAGACGCAGCCCAGCAACCAGAAATCGCTGGTGCTCACCGTCGACGATTTGCCCGGAGCGCTGCCCGGCAACGATTTCGCCCTCGGCGACCTCAAAACCCTGCAGAAGATCAATCGCGGAATTCCCGCAATCCTGAAAGCGCATCACGTCTGGGCCATCGGCTTCGTCAACGAACGCAAACTGCAGGTCTGGGGAGAGCGCGACGCCCGCGCCGAACTCCTGCAGATGTGGCTCGACAACGGCCTGACCCTCGGCAACCACACTTACGAGCACACCGACTTCAATACCGCCACTTTGCAGAAATTCGAAGACGAAACCATTCGCGGCGAAGCCGTCACTCGCGTGCTCATGAAAGCCGCCGGCCAAACCGAGAAATATTTTCGCCACCCGTATCTCAAAACCGGCGCGACCAGGGAAGCCAAAACCGCCTTCGAGCAATTCCTCAAGGACCGCAATTACATCATTGCTCCGGTCACTCTCGACGACGGCGACTACATCTTCAACGACGTGTTAGCCCAGGCGCTTGAAAAAAAAGACAAGAAGCTCGAGGTCAAAGCGCGCGAAGCCTACTTGCAGTTCGTCGACGCCTCCTTCGATTACGCCGAAAAAGAATCGCAGACGGACTTCGGCCGCCAGATCCCCCAGACCTTCCTGATTCACGACAATCAACTCAATCTTGAATGTCTCGACGCCCTGCTGACCAAACTCGAAAAACGCGGCTACAAATTCGTCTCGCTGGATGAGGCGCTCGCCGATCCGGCCTACGCCACGCCTGATTTATACGTCGGCGACGGAATTTCCTGGCTCGATAAATGGAAAGTCGCGCTGAATCTGAAAATCGAACTGGATAAAGGGCCTGACCCGCCGAAATGGGCCGAAGATATTTTTGAAGCGATGCGGAAAGAGCAGCAGAAAAATAACTACTGAGGATCTGGTTCTAATTTTTCAGAAACGAGTTTTCTAAGCGATCGCCTGCGGCACCGCTTTCTTCCAGCGCCCCTGCGACTTCAAAATCAGTTCGACCACTTCGCGCGCCGTGCCTTCGCCGCCGCGAACCGTGGTGATGTAATGCGCGGCGCGTTTCACTTCCACCACCGCGTCGGCCACCGCCACCGCCAATCCCACGCGAGACAGAATCGGCAAGTCGGGAAGGTCATCGCCAATATAAGCGACCTCTTCGTCCGTCACGCCCGCGCGAATCAATATTCCCTTGTACGCTTCTAATTTCTTCGGCTGGTTTTGCGCCACGAACTCCATGCCCAGCTCGCGTGCCCGCCGCGCCGTCGCCGGAGAATCTCTGCCCGTAATCAAGCCGGTGCGAATCCCCATGATCCCCGCCAGTTTGATCCCCGCTCCGTCGTGCGCATTGAACATCTTCATTTCCGCCACACTGCTATCGGGAAAGGTCTGCAGGCAAACCCACCCGGGCGTGATCGTCCCGTCCACGTCCATCAGCAAAACCTTGATCGGTTTGGCGCGCCGCAACACTTTCGCCGGAAATTTGATTTCGCGAATGATCATTCAGCTTTCCTAAAATAATTGCAGCGTCCACAAGTCGTGGACGTGCACTACGCCTTCCAGCCGGCCCTGCTCGTCCACCACCAACACCGACGTGATCTTTTTCTCTTCCATCCGCCGCAGCGCACTTGCCGCCAGCTCCGTACGCGGCAGCGTCACCGGGTTTTTCGTCATGCAATCCGCCGCCGTAAGCTCCAGAACATTTTCTTTTCGTTGCTGCATCACTCGCCGCAAATCACCGTCGGTAATAATTCCCAGTAGCTTCCCGCTGGAATCTGTCACCGCTGCCAGCCCCAGCCCCTTCCGGCTCATCTCGTAAATCACGTCCGGCATTTTGGCGTTCGCCAGTACCCGGGGCGCATCTTCGCCCGCGTGCATCAACGATTCCAACCGCCGCAATTTTTTTCCCAGGCGCCCGCCGGGATGCAACGCCGCAAAATCCTCTTCCTTGAATCCGCGCCGCTCCAGCAGCGAAATCGCCAGCGCATCGCCCATGGCCATCGCCGCCGCCGTTGAAGCCGTCGGCGCCAGATTCAACGAACAGGCTTCTTCTTTCACCGCGATATCCAGCGCGATGTTGCTCGCGCTAGCCAACGTCGATTTCAGATTCGCGGTCAAGGTGATCAACCGCACGCCCAGCCGCTTCACCGCCTCCACCAATTCGATGAGCTCTTCCGTCTCGCCACTCGACGAAATCGCCACCAGCACATCATCGCCGGTCAGCATTCCTAAATCCCCGTGCAACGCTTCCGAAGCATGCAAAAACAACGACGGCGTGCCGATACTCGCAAACGTCGCGGCCGTCTTTCGCCCGATCAATCCGGACTTGCCCAGCCCGGTCACCACCACGCGGCCTTTGCACGAATACAGCATCTCCACCGCGTTTTCGAAACGCGCATCCAGCCGCTCGATCAATCCGGCGATCGCTTCCGATTCAATCTGCAATACGCGCCGCGCCGTCGCCAGACTCATCGCGCGTCCCACTCCCGCGCCAGCTCCGCCAGATGCTGAATTTTTTGCAACAACGGCTTGAATTGGCTCAGCGGCAAAGCGTTCGTCCCATCACTCAAAGCTTTCGCCGGATTGTCGTGCACCTCCAAAAACATTCCGTCGATCCCCACGGCCGCGCCCGCGCGCGCCAGTGGTTCGATAAATTCCGGCTGGCCGCCGCTCGAATTCCCCTCCCCACCCGGCAATTGCACCGAATGAGTCACATCGAAAACCACCGGATACCCCAGCTTGCGTATGATCGGAAACGACCGCATATCGACGACCAGATTCTGATACCCGAACGACGCCCCGCGCTCCGTCAAAATAATTTTTTCATTCCCGGTGCTGGCGATCTTCTCCGCCGCATTGCCGATTTCCCACGGCGAAAGAAATTGGCCCTTCTTCACGTTAACCGCGCGGCCCGTGCGCCCCGCGGCCAGCAACAAATCCGTCTGCCGGCACAAGAACGCCGGAATCTGCAGAATGTCGCAGACCTCCGCCGCCGGCCCCACCTGCGCGAGGTCGTGCACGTCGGAAAGAATCGGCAGGCCGGTGCGCTCTTTAATCCGGCCCAGGATTCTCAACCCTTCTTCGATTTGCGGCCCGCGGAAGGACAAGCCAGACGAACGATTCGCCTTATCATACGAAGCCTTGAAAATGTACGGCACGCCCAGTTCCGCGGTGATCGCGCCCAACTGCTCGGCCATGCTCATCGCATGCGCCTCGCTTTCGATCACGCACGGCCCCGCGATCAGAAACAACGGCGCATGGCCGCCCAGGCGAACCTTCCCAACGGAAAAGCTATGTGTGGTCGGCATGTTTTGGTGGATGTGCTTTTGCGAAGCACCAGACTATTAGGGAACGCGCCGCTTTTCAACCGTGCAATTTTCCCTCAGGACAACCACGGCGCGTTGCGGTAAGGCCTGAGATTTAAGGGCGAAATTCCAGGGGCGAGGAAACTAATCTGTGGCGGGATCGGCAGCTGCAACGCGCTTTTCGGCGACCACGCCTTGCCGGTGATGACGGTGTTCGACGCTCGCTTTGATGAACGCCGCAAACAGCGGATGCGGAGCCAGCGGCTTCGATTTGAATTCCGGATGAAACTGGCAACCGACAAACCACGGATGGTCGGGCGCCTCCACAATCTCGACGTACACTCCGTCCGGCGTTCGCCCCGTGATCCGAAATCCCGCGCGCGTCAACGTCGGCTCGTACTCGCAATTAAATTCGTAGCGATGCCGGTGCCGCTCCGAAATTTCCAGCTGCCCGTAAGCTTTCTGCGCAAACGATCCGGGCTCGAGTTTGCACGGCCACGCGCCGAGCCGCATGGTCCCGCCCATCTCGTCCACGCCCAGCAACTCGCGCAACTTGTAAATCACGCGGTTCGGCGTCGACGGATCAAACTCCGTGCTGTCCGCGTGCTCCACGCCCGAAACCTGCCGAGCGTATTCGATCGTCGCGCATTGCATGCCCAAACAAATCCCGAAAAACGGAATTTTGCTTTGCCGCGCGTAGGTAATTGCGTGAACCATGCCCGCAATTCCCCGCTTCCCAAATCCGCCGGGAACCAAAATCCCATCCACATGCCGCAAGCGTTGCTCCGCGGCCGCCAGTGAATCGATTTCTTCGGCTTCGACCCACTCAATCACCACGCGCTGCCGATTCGCCAGCCCGCCATGGCCCAGCGCTTCGCGCAAACTTTTGTACGCGTCTTCCAACTGCACGTACTTGCCCACCACTCCGATGCGCACTTCGCCGGCCGGATGCTCCAGCGTTTCCAACATCGCCAGCCAGCGGCTCAAATCCCGGGGCGGTGCTTCCAAATGCAACAATCGCAAAACCTGTTCATCCAAGCCTTCCGCCGCCAAGGTCATCGGCACTTCATAAATGTTGCTCACGTCCGGCGCAGAAATCACGCACGATTGCGCGACGTTGCAGAACAAGGCGATTTTCGCTTTCAGGTCGGCGCCGAGGTGCCGGTCGCTGCGGCAAATCAAAATGTCCGGCTGAATCCCGATGCTCAGCATCTCCTTCACGCTGTGCTGCGTCGGCTTGGTTTTCAGTTCGCCCGCGGTCGGAATAAACGGCACCAACGTGAGATGCACGAAAATCACATTCTCGGCGCCCAATTCCAAACGCATCTGCCGGATCGCTTCCAAAAACGGCAACGATTCAATGTCGCCCACCGTGCCGCCAATTTCGACGAACACAATATCCACGCCTTCGGCCACTTTGCGGAACGCGGATTTAATTTCGTCGGTGACGTGCGGAATCACCTGCACGGTTTTACCCAGGTAATCCCCGCGCCGTTCCTTGGTGATGATCGATTCGTAAAAACGCCCGGTGGTCCAGTTGTGGTCGCGCGTCAAATGTGCGGAGGTAAACCTTTCGTAGTGCCCCAGGTCCAAATCCGTCTCGGCGCCATCGTCCGTGACAAACACTTCGCCATGCTGATAGGGCGACATGGTGCCGGGATCAACGTTCAGGTAGGGATCGCACTTCTGGAGGGTAACTTTAAGTCCGCGGCTCTCGAGCAGGCAGGCCATGGAGGCGGCTGCCACGCCTTTCCCGAGAGAAGAAACCACGCCACCCGTCACAAACACATATTTGGGGGCGGTGCGCAAGTCGCTCGAAATCCTCCGGGCTCGACTAGGTACAAATCATTATGCGGAGAAACTCTTCGCGTGTCAAACCACGATTCTCTCGACCGAAAATATTTTTTCTCGAGCCGCACGCCAGGAATCGAATGCGGCCTTTACGATTCCACGCGTTCGCGCAGGATTTTCTCCACTTTCTCGATGTCTGCCGGCACATCCACGCTAACCGGATCGTATTCCGTCTCCACCACCCGCATATGAAAACCATTCTCCAGCCAGCGCAGTTGCTCGAGCTGCTCGATTCGTTCCAATTCACCTGGAGGCAGCGTCGGAAATTCCAGCAAAGTATCGCGGCGGTACCCGTACAGCCCGATATGCTTCCAATGGCTTGCCGCCACCCGCGCTCCGGTGTCGCGGACCCACGGAATCGGCGCGCGCGAAAAATACAAGCCGTTGCCGTCGAAGTCCCGCACCACTTTCACCACGTTCGGGTCCATGATGTCGTTTTTCTGGGTGATCGCCGAACAGGGCGTAGCCAGCTGGATCGATTCATCTTCCAACATTGCCGTCGCCACGGCATCGATTGTCTCCGGATCGATCAGCGGCTCGTCGCCCTGCACATTAATATAGATATCCGCCGGGACGTGGGCCGCCACCTCCGCAATTCGATCCGTACCGGTACGGTGATCCGCGCGGGTCATAACCGCTTCCCCGCCCGCGCCCTCCACCGCCTTCTTGATCCGCTCGTCCTCGGTCGCCACCAACACCTGCGCCGCGTGTTTCGCCTGCCGGGCCCCCTCCAGCACGTACTGAATCATGGGTTTGCCCAGGATTTCCGCCAGCGGCTTGCCCGGAAAGCGAACCGAGGCGAAACGCGCCGGAATCACGATAATCACCTTGGGAGACTCGGAATTCGTCATCGCACCCTCAAACCTTTCCCGCAGAATTTGAATCTTACCACGCAGCCCTTACCCCCTCGTCAAGGCGGTAAAAAATGCTCCACCTCTCGCTTGCTTTGAAAAGTCCGGGTGGTACAATCCTCTCAAGATTTTCGAGCGGCCGCCCGGAGCCCTTCGAAAATTGCACCAGGGGTGAGGGGCCACTTTGATTCTGCGCGCTCAGCGTCCGGCGATGTCGGCAGCTAGCGTGCGAACTTGCGCCATTCTCCTGACTTTTTCCACCTTTCTGCTTGCTCCGTCTTCCTTCGCGCAGAATCCGACCGTCGGGCCCACGCATGCCGACAGTAATTCCCAACGCCTGGAAAAAGGTAAATCGCTTCACGCCGAAACCGACATCGCCCTGGTCAACGTTTCGGTCACCGACCCCTACGGCCGCCTGGTCACCGGGCTCGAACAGGAAAACTTCCGCGTTTTTGAAGATAACGTCGAACAGGAAATCGTCCGCTTCTCCAGCGAAGACGTGCCCATCTCCATCGGCGTGATCTTTGACATGAGCGCCAGCATGTCCGACAAAATCGAAAAGTCGCGCCTCGCTGCGGTCCAGTTCTTCCGCACTTCCAATCCGCAGGACGAATTTCTGCTGGTCAATTTCAACGACCGCGCCCAGCTCGCGAATTCCTTCACCGCCAGCGTCGAGGAACTGCAAAGCCATCTGATGTTCACCGCCGCCAAAGGTGAGACCGCTCTGCTCGATGGCATTTATCTCGGCCTCAGCGAGATGAAGGGAGCACACAACGCGAAGAAAGCGTTGCTCATCATATCGGACGGAGGCGATAATCACAGTCGCTACTCCGAAGAAGATATTCGCAAGTACGCCCGGGAAGCGGATGTTCAGATTTACGCGATCGGCTTGTACACGCCCGGCGGCGGCCCGACCCAGGAAGAGAAAGAAGGCCCCGGCTTATTGTCGGAACTGACGCTGCTCACCGGTGGCCGCACTTTCGCCGTCGGGAGCCTCAAGGATTTGCCGGACATTGCCACCAAAATCAGCATGGAGCTGCGCAATCAATATGTCGTCGGATACCGCCCCAGCGATCACGCCCACGATGGAAAATGGCGCAAGATCAAAATCAAGCTTCGGCCGCCGAAGGGACTTCCTCCGCTCACCGTCTATGCCAAAAACGGTTACTACGCGCCGGGACATTAAATCTTATCTGCGCAAAGTTTCTTTATTCCTGATGGTCTCCGCGTTTGCGGCCTCGTGCCTGCACGCCCAAATTCCGCTGCCGAATCCGCCTCCCCCTCCTCCGCCACCGGGAAGCGCGCAAGCCGCCGCCCAGAACGAGCAGAGCAAGCACCTGAAATCCATCGTCGACCTCGTGGTCCTGCACGCCACCGTCGTCGACAGTAAAGGTCAATTCGTTCCGGGCCTGACCCAGGATAATTTCCACGTTTACGAAGACAAGGTCGAACAAAAAATCTCGGTCTTCTCCGCCGAAGACGTTCCAGTCACCATGGGCCTGGTCATCGACAACAGCGCCAGCATGAAGGACAAACGTCCGCAGGTAAATGCCGCGGCTCTATCTTTCGTCCGCACCAGCAACGCCGCCGACGAAATTTTCGTGGTGAACTTTAACGACGAGTACTATCTCGATCTCGATGAGGATTTCACGAGCAACCAGCAGGAACTGCACGAAGCTCTGGAAAAAATCGATACGCGCGGCAGCACCGCCCTGTACGACGCTACCGTGGCCTCGCTCGATCACCTGAAGAAAGGCCACAAAGACAAGCGCGTCCTGCTGGTCATCACCGACGGCGACGACGACGCCAGCAGCAAAAGTTTCGCCTACACCTTGAAAGTCGCGGTCGAATCCAACGCCGTAATTTATGCCATCGGTGTCTTCAGCGACGACGATCGCAAGAACCAAAAGAAAATGGTTCGCAAATCCACCAAGGACCTGACCGAACTCGCCGAAGCCACCGGCGGCCTCGCTTTCTTCCCTGCTCGCCTCGAAGACGTCGACCCGGTCTGCGTCCAGGTCGCGCGCGACATTCGCAACCAGTACACACTGGGCTACTACCCCACCAACACTGCCACCGACGGCACCTTCCGCGCCGTGAAAGTCGACCTCGTCGAGCCCAAGGGCAAAGGCAAACTCAGCCTCCGCACCCGCAGCGGCTACTACGCCCGCAAAGCCGCGCCTGTTAACTAAATTGCTTTCTGTTCCGCCCATGCCTGACAGCTTGCGGAAGGAGTCGCTTCTTAGGGGGTCGGAGCTTTAGCTCCGACAATAAATTCTTGGTTTTGAGCGGGCTTTAGCCCTGAGGACAACGCTTTGGAAGTTTTTTTGCAGCCTGCTAGGCCCGCTTCTTTGATTTCGTCAGCAGGCTCAGAAAACCGGTCCCGTGCGGAATCCAAGTTCCAAAGTTTTCCGCCACAGTCTGCCCCATGTCCGCCAAGGTCTCGCGTATCCCCAAATTCGTTCCGTCCGCGTCGCCGGGACTGTACGCCACAATCGGCACGTATTCCCGCGAATGATCCGTCGTCGGATTCACCGGGTCCGGATCGCACCCATGATCCGCTGTCAGCAACAGTAAATCCGTAGTCTGCAATTCCTCCAGCAGCGGGCCCAGCAGCTCGTCGAATTCCTCCAGCGATCGCGCAAAACCTTCCACGTCCTTGCGATGCCCGTACAGCATGTCGAAATCCACCAAATTCACAAAAATCAGCCCGCGGGTCCGCGACTTCAGCGCCTCCCGCAATTTCGCCATGCCATCCGCATTATTTTTCGTCGTTACGTAATCATCCACGCCGCGCGCGTTGTAAATATCGTGAATCTTTCCGATGCCGAACACCGGCACCTTCTTGTCCGCCAGCACGTCCAGCAGCATCGGCCGCGGCGGTTCCACCGCATAATCGTGCCGCCGCTCGGTCCTCCGGTAATCTCCGTTCGCGCCCGCGAACGGCCGCGCAATCACCCGCCCCACGCGATTCGGCCCGTCCAGCAATTTCCGCGCGATCTCGCACATGCGATACAGCTCCGGCACCGGAATCACGTCTTCATGTGCCGCAATCTGAAACACGCTGTCGCCCGACGTGTACACAATCGGAAACCCAGTCCGCACGTGTTCGTCGCCCAGTTCCTTCAGAATCTCCGTTCCCGACGCCGGCTTGTTCCCCAGCGTCCGCCGCCCAATCTGGTTCTCAAATTCCGCGATCAACGCCTTCGGAAATCCGCCGGGATACACCGGAAACGCCTGGTCCAGCCAGATCCCCGCCATCTCCCAGTGCCCCGTCGTCGTGTCCTTCCCTGGCGAACGCGTAGCGCCCTTGCCATACGACCCCAAAGCCTCCGCGGCCGGCGTCAAATATTCCAACGGTTTGATATTCGCGAGGCCCAGCCGCACCAGATTCGGAATCTTCAGCGGCCGCGACCGCGCAATATGCCCCAGCGTGTCCCGCCCCACGTCGCCGTATTCCGCCGCATCGGGCAGTTCCCCAATCCCCACGCTGTCCAAGACGATCCAGATGATCCGCTCAAAATATTTGACCGTTTCGCTCACGCGCCCCTCGCGTCAAAAGCCGGCAATCAGCCCGATTGTACCGCAACCGAAAAATCCCGGCCGTTCTCGCCAATTTGCTCGCCGCCCCACTCGGAGGTATAATTTTTGGTTTAGACACATGCCGACGGAACCCACAGAGAAGCCAGTCGCGGACCAAGCTGTGCCCAACGCCCCTGCCAAAGTCATTCCGGGTGACATCGAGGAAATCCGGGTCCGCGGCGCCCGCGTCCACAATCTCAAGAACATCGATTTCGTCATCCCGCACAGCGCCATCACCGTGGTCAGCGGCGTTTCGGGCTCGGGCAAATCCAGCCTGGCCTTCGACACTCTTTACGCCGAAGGCCAGCGCCGTTACATCGAATCCCTTTCGGCCTACGCCCGCCAGTTCCTCGAACGCATCGAAAAACCCGACGTTGATGAAATCACCGGCATTGCTCCGGCCATCGCCATTCGCCAGAAGAATTCCACGCGCAACCCGCGTTCGACCGTCGCCACCGCCACTGAAATTTACGATTATTTGCGGCTGCTTTTCGCCCGCATCGGCCGCACTTTCTGCCTGCGTTGCGGCGAAGAAGTCCGCAAAGACACCCTCGACGAAATTGCCGCGAAAGTTCTGGCGCTTCCCGAGGGCCGCCGGTTTTACGTACTTTATGAATTAAAACTTTCGCCGGACCCAGCACCGGCCGACGCAACTAACGCTCCCAACGCCCCGCGCGCCCGCAAACCAATTCGCCTGACGCAAGACGCCGTCCGCGAATCGCTGATCAGCCTGCGCAAGCGCGGCTTCAATCGCCTCTACCAATCCGGCCGTGTTTTCGAATTCGCCACGCCTGAAGATTTGCTCGACGTGAATTTCACCAAGCCGGTTTATGTGCTGGTCGACCGTCTCGCGCTCTCGCCAGAAGTCCGCTCGCGCCTGATGGACTCCATCGAAATTTGCTACCGCGAAGGCCGCGGCGAAGCCATCCTGGAATTCGTTCCGGATGCTCCAGACGAAAAACCGGAGCGCATGGTTTTCAACGAGCGCTTCGAATGCAAAAAATGCGGCTCGATCTACCAGGAGCCTGAGCCGCGCCTGTTTTCTTTCAACAATCCGTACGGCGCCTGCCCGCGCTGCCAGGGTTTCGGCAACACCATCGATTTCGATCTCGACCGCGTCATCCCCGACAAAAGCAAATCGCTCGCCGATGGCGCGATCGAACCGTGGACTAAGCCGCGCTACCGCCAGCTGGCCATCGAAATGCGCAAATTCGCACGCACCAAGGGGATTCCCGTTGACGTCGCCTACCGCGACCTGACCATCACCCAGCGCAACGCCATTCTCGACGGCGACAAAAAAGAAGGCTACGAAGGCGTCAAAGGTTTTTTCAACTGGCTCGAGCGCAAAAAATACAAACTGCACGTCCGCGTTTTTCTCAGCCGCTACCGCGGTTACGCCACTTGCCCCGACTGCAACGGCACCCGCCTGCGCCCCGAAGCCCGCGCCGTGAAAGTCGCCGGACGCTCCATCACCGCAGTCTGTCAGATGACCGTGAAGGAAGCGCGGCCCTTCTTCGACGGACTGAAACTCACCGAACTCGAAGCCGCGATCGCCGAAAAAATCCTGGAAGAAATTCAGCAGCGCCTGCGCTTCCTCGACGAAGTCGGGCTCGATTACCTTTCGCTCGACCGTCTCACCTCCACGCTTTCCGGCGGTGAGACCCAGCGCATCCAGCTTGCCACTTCGCTCAGCTCCCGCCTGGTCGGCGCGCTCTACGTCCTCGACGAGCCGTCCATTGGCCTGCACCCGCGCGATACCAACCGCTTGATCGAAATCCTCAAAGGCCTGCGCGATCTCGGCAACACGCTCCTCGTCGTCGAACACGACCCCGACACCATCATGGCCGCGGACTACGTCATGGACCTTGGTCCCGGCGCCGGCGAACACGGCGGCAAATTAATTTTCGCCGGCACGCGCGACCAAATGTTGAAGGACCCGCACTCGCTCACCGGACGCTACCTCCGCGGCGAATTGAAAATCCTGGTCCCGCCCCGCCGCCGCAAGCCCCAGGGAAAATTCGTCAAGATTTTCGGCGCGCACAGCCACAACATCAAAGGCCTCGACGTCATGATTCCGCTGGGCCTGCTCGTCGCGGTCACCGGCGTCTCCGGCTCCGGCAAATCCACGCTGGTGTATGACGTTCTCTACAAAGCGCTGCAGGCCCGCCGCACCGGCGGCAATTGGCGCGAATTCTGTGACCGCCTGGAAGGCGACAATTCCATCAGCGCCGTGGAAATGGTCGACCAGACGCCCATCGGCCGGACGCCGCGCTCCAATCC
The DNA here is from genome assembly GCA_003156635.1 of Acidobacteriota bacterium. GTDB lineage: Bacteria > Acidobacteriota > Terriglobia > Acidiferrales > UBA7541 > Palsa-295. Next base: position 31,162 of record PMHK01000229.1, read on the forward strand.
GGCGACGTATTTGAAAGCTTTCGACTGCATCCGCGAAGTCTTCGCCTCCACGCCCGAAGCCAAAAAACGCGGATTCACTCCCGGCCATTTTTCTTTCAACATTCCCGGCGGCCGCTGCGAAGCCTGCCAGGGCGACGGCACTGTCACGGTCGAAATGCGTTTCCTGGCCGACGTCGAACTGGTCTGCGAAGAATGTCGCGGCACCCGCTATAAGAGCAGCGTCCTCGACGTGCACTACAAGGAAAAGAACATTCACGAAGTCCTGCAGATGACCGTCCGCGAAGCGCTCAGTTTCTTCGCGCCCAACCCCAAAGTCACCGCCAAGCTCCGCGTCCTGGAGGAAGTCGGCCTCAGCTATCTCCGCCTGGGTCAGTCCGGCACCACTCTTTCCGGCGGCGAAGCACAACGCCTCAAGCTGGCGGCGCATCTTACCCGTCAGGACAACAACGGGATTCTCTATATCTTCGATGAGCCGACCACCGGCTTACACTTTGACGATATTCAGAAACTCCTGACCGCGTTCCGAAAATTGATTGACGGCGGCGCTTCCGTGCTGATCATCGAACACAACCTGGACGTGATTAAATCCGCGGATTGGATGATCGATATGGGTCCCGAAGGTGGCGACGAAGGTGGGCGCATTGTAGCCGTGGGCACACCGGAGCAGGTCGCGCGCAATTCGCAATCGCACACCGGAAAATTTCTGGCCAAATCCTTGAACAGCCGCAACGGCGGGAATCACGGCGTTTCGTCTGTGCCGCTGAAAGCAAATTCCGTACCAAATCCCGATACTTCCACGGTCGAATGAACGCCAGCTCGAAACCCTTCGCTGCGGCCGCGCTGCTGATCGCTTCTATGGCTGCTGCGAACGCCGCGAGCGCCCAGGTGGTCGGTTCTTCTCACACGCGAATTCCGCAGGATCCCGAAGCGGTCGCCCTGAATAATTTCTTGGCTGAAGCCCAGACCGCGCTGGACGCCAAGGATTACGCCACCGCGGCGAAGGATTACCAGTCCTACCTCGAAAAAAAGCCAGAGGATGCCGCGGTTCATTTTCAGCTGGGCTATGCCTACACCGCGATGCAGAAACTCGACGACGCCAAACTTCAGTATCAGAAGGCCATCGAGCTCAATCCCAAGATGTCCGAGGCTCATCTGAACCTGGGTCTGGCCCTGATGGATTCGGATCCCGGCGCGGCCATTGCACCGCTGCAGAAAGCCACCGAGCTTTTGCCCAATCAGCAGCGCGCCAGATTCGCCCTGGGCGTGGCCTACGAGCGCAGCAACCAACCCGCCCAAGCGGTCGAGCAATATCGCGCCGCCGAAAAACTTGACGACAAAGATTTCGAAACTCACTTCGCGTTGGGACGCACGCTGCTGAATTCTGGCCATCCCGCGGAAGCCGAGCCCGAATTCCGCGCCGCGCTCGTATTGAAAAACGATTCGCTTCCCTCCCGGCTGGGCCTGGCGAAAAGCCTCGCCGCCCAAAAGAAATCCAACGCGGCGGCTCAGGAATTCGAGGTGTATCTTAAGACCGCGCCCGCCGATCACGCCGCGCAGGTGGAACGCGCCTCCCTGCTCTTCGACGCTGGCAAACTGGACGATGCCCTAGCCGAACTTGATCGCGCTGCAAATGGCCAGCCCGAAGCCCTCCCTGCTTTGAAATTGCGTGCGAACATCCTGTACCAGAAAAAACAATTCAGCGACCTGCTCCCGGTCCTGCAAAAAGCCATCGTTCTTGCTCCGCAGGATCCAAATCTCCAAGCCCAGCTGGGCCACGCCTATCTCGAAAAGAGGGATTATCCCAACGCCGTGCAGCAGCTGACCGCGGCCATGAAAGCTAACCCGTCGCTCGACCTGCTCAACGACCTCGTCGCCGCCGAGTATCTTAGTAAAAACTACGGCGCGGCCCTTTCCGGCCTCGATATCCTGGCGCAGCACGAAGAACTTCCCTTCGGAAGCTGGTTCATTCGCGCAACTTGTTACGATAGACTCGGTCAAGTGCCGCAGGCGTTAGCGGCGTACCAGAAATTTTTGCAGTTGAACAAAGACGAGACCAGCGACATGTATTTTGAAGCGACCGCTCGCGCCCGTACCCTGGAGCGGGAGTTAAAAAATAAAAAGAGGTAGCATCTTTGTCTTGGTGGTTTCGATTTTCGGGCTTGGCTCTCTCGGCGGCGCTGCTGAGCGGTTCTTTTTTCGCCCAGGACCACACCGCCGAACTGCGCGCCCGCTTTTCCGCCGAAACCGATGCAGTGCACAAGGCCAAGCTGCTCACCAAACTTTCTGACTCGGAGTTTCGCGAAATTCAGGATCTGATCGGCGCCGGGAAGTTAAACGAAGCCTCGCCAATCGCCGATCAGCTCGCCGACGAAGCCGATTCTGCCGCCAAGGCGCTTGACGCCCGGGCCAAGGACGCCGAAAAGCACCCGGAAGGATACAAGCAGCTCGAAATGTCGGTTCGTGGCTCCCTGCGCCGGATGAATAACATCCTCATCGAATTGTCCGGCGACGATCAAAAGCCGTTTCTCGCGGTTCGGGACCGGCTCGAGGTACTCGAAAAGCAATTGATTCGCGAACTGTTCCCGCATCGGCCCGATGAACCGCCGGCTCAGTCCGCGCCAAAAAGTTAAGGAGGCAATCATGCGCCTTCAAATCTTGTTCCTTTCGCTGCTCGCCATCTTCATCGGCGCCACTGCGTTCGCTCCCGCCACACACGCCCAAAATGAAAAAAAGGATTATCTGAGTGAGGGCGAGGCGGACAAAATCCGCGACGCCCCGTTGCCGCCGGATCGCATTCGGCTGTTCGTACTTTTCGCCGACGATCGCCTGAAGAAATTCCAGTACGAACTGAACCGCACTGCGCCCGAAGGACGCCGCACCGAAATTCTCAATTCCCTGCTCAACGCCTATGCCGGCTGCATGGACGACGCCGCGGATCAAATCGCGCTCGCCCAGGAAAAACAAATCGACATCCGCGTGCCGCTCAAACTCATGCAGACCAAGGGCAAAGAATTCCTGGAAATCCTGCAGAAGATGGACAGCAGCCCCGGCCCCGAGTACGACACCTACAAAGAAACTCTGCAGGACGCGATCGAGGGCACCAAGGACGCCCTGGCCGATGCCGACAAAGCCGCGAAAGATGTGACGCCTGCTCCGGTGCGGAGAAAACCTTCGTGACCCTGCGTCGCGTGCGCAAACCCGTTCCCGGCGGAGATATTCTTTTTCAGCGCATCTACACGCGCCTCGGCTGCCAGGGCCGCCCGCCCGCCTTTGTCGTCGAGTTTCATCCCTACACGGATTTCACTCATACCATTCGTCTGCGCGAGGACACCGCCTACGTCCGCCTCTCTGACGCCCTGGACGACGCGCCCAACACCGTGGTCGAAGCTGCCGCCGCGATTCTGCTCGGCAAACTCTATCGCCGCAAGCCGCCCAAAGATCTGCTGCACGCCTACCGCGAATATTCCTACGCCGGCACCACTCGCGCGCGCCTGCTCACCCAGCGTCAGGCCCGCGCCCGGCGCACCGAACATCGCCCCGTCGGCGTACACCACGACCTCGACGCGCTGTTCGACACCCTGAATCACCGCTATTTTGAAAACGCTTTGATCAAGCCAACCATTGGATGGAGTAAAAAAGTGTGGCGCGGACTGCTGGGCTGCTTCGATCCCGCCCTGCAGCAGATCGTCATCAACAAACAGCTCGACCGCGAAACGGTCCCGCCCTACGTCGTCGAATACGTGATGTACCACGAAATGCTGCACGTCAAACATCCCATGCGCTTCGAACGTTGCCGCCGCAAATCCCATTCCCCGGAATTCCGCCGCGAAGAAAAGAAATACGCGGACTACGCCAAAGCGATGAAATTTCTAGATCGCTTTTCCACTCGTTAGATTCTTTCTCGGTAGGCCGGCGCAGAGGGGAAAACGCGACGCCGTTATTTCGCTATTTCTTTGACGCCGATAGCTTTTCGATTTTCTCTTTTACTTTTTTCGCGTCCGGCGCGCCGGGCAGCACCTGCAAGTATTCTTTGTAATAGCGCAGGGCTTCCTCTTTGTCGCCTTTCTTCTCGTACGTCTCGGCCAGCAGCAATCGCGGTTTGGCAAAATTCGCCCGCAGTTTCACCGCATCCTCAAATCGCGTAATCGCCGCGTCCAGATCGCCCTTGTGCAGATAAAATTCGCCCACGTCCACATCCTGCTGCGCGTGAAACGGATCCCACGCCGGATCGTCTTCCGGCGGCAAGACTCCCGGTTTCGCGCCCTTCGATTTCGGCTGGTCGGTCGCGCTGTCCGGAACCGGATCCTTTTTCGCCGCCTTCGCATCCGCTGACGAATCCGGAACCGGATCCCTTTTTGAGCTGGATTCCTGGCTAGGATCGNNTAGGATCGTCCGCCGGCACACCCTTCGCCGGTCGCGGAGGCATGGGGCCGGATTGCTGGTCCGGTTGCTGGCCTGACTGTTGATCCGACGGTTGAGCAGGCTGCTGCGCCGGCGGCTGCGATTGCGCAAAGCTCGCCAAACCGCACGTCGCGAACAGTATCGCGAGCGCCAACCCCGCGAAACTCCGCGAACCACTAAAAGTTTTGTCGTTTGCTGTAGGCCGTGACATTGGTACGTCTAGTTGCGTTTAGATAGCGTTTGCTATGATTGAGTTGTCTCTCGACCAGCCATCGCCAAATCGCTGGCACCAGCATCATTGTAACNNCGCCCCCATGGATCTCCGCGAAAAAGTCGCGCAACTCCCCACCCAGCCCGGGGTGTATCTCTTCAAAGACGCCACCGAAAAAATTCTTTACGTCGGCAAAGCCAATTCCCTGCGCAGCCGCGTCCGCTCCTATTTCCTCGAATCGAATTGGGTCAACGCCAAGACCGGCTCACTGGTCCGTGAAGCCGTCGATGTCGACTACATCGTCGTCGACAACCAAAAAGAAGCCTTGGCCTTAGAAAACAATCTCATCAAGCAATATAAACCGAAATTCAATATCCTCCTGCGCGACGACAAAACCTACCCGTACATCCGCTACACCGCCTTCGAGAAATTCCCGCGCGTCTACGTCACCCGCCGCCTGGCCAAAGACGGCTCGATGTATTTCGGCCCCTATTTCCCAGCGCGCCTCGCGTATCAAATGGTCCACCTGATCCACAAACATTTTCTGGTCCCGTCCTGCACCGTGGACCTCACCCGCACGCATCCGCGCCCCTGCCTGCAGTACTACATTCACCGCTGCCTCGGCCCCTGCGTCGCCGGCCTGGTCACTGACGAACGCTACGCCGAAGCCGCTCACGATGTGCGCATGTTCCTCGAAGGCCGGCGCAGCGACCTGACCCACAGCCTCGAAATCCGCATGCACGCCGCGTCCGAAAACGAAAAGTTCGAAGAGGCCGCCACCTACCGCGACCTGCTCCGCACCATCACCGAAATGGAGGAACGCCAGAAAATCGCCGCCGCTGCCGGCGACGATACCGACGTGCTCGGCTGGTACGGCGAGCCGCCGCAGGTCGCCGTCAACCTGTTCCACATCCGCGGCGGCCGCGTCGTCGACCGCCGCGATTTCTACTGGGAAAATCTCGACGAATTCGACGCCGCCGAATTCCTCCCGTCGCTGCTGAAGCAGCTCTACCTCGACGCCGAATATATTCCGCGCTACATCCACACGCCTTTCGATTTCGACGATTGCAATCTGCTCGAAGAAGTCCTCACCGAAAAAGCCGGACACAAAGTCGAAATCCTGAATCCGCAGCGCGGCCAGAAGCACGCCTTCCTCGAATTGGTCGAAAAAAATGCGCAGCAATCGTTCATCACCCGCTTCCGCATTTCCACGCCCAGCAAAGATGCCATCGTCGAAGCCCTCGAAGCGGCCCTGGGTCTGCCTGAACCGCCCAAACGCATCGAGTCCTTCGACATCTCACACATTCAAGGCTCCGAAACCGTCGCCTCCATGGTCGTCTGGGAAGCCGGCAAAATGAAAAAATCCGATTACCGCAAATTCATCATTCGCGGTGAAGCCATGCCCGAAGGCGCCGAAAAATCGGCGGGAATTCTGCGCGACGATTTTGCCAGCATGCAGGAAGCCGTCGAACGCCGCTACCGCCGCCTGCAAGCCGAAAACAAGCCCTTCCCCAGCCTGATCCTGATCGATGGCGGCATCGGCCAGCTCCACGCCGCCGCCAAAGCCCTCGACAAACTCGCCATCATCAATCAACCGATGGCCAGCATCGCCAAGAAAGAAGAGATTCTCTACATTCTCGGTCGTGAAGATGAGCCTGTGGTCCTCGACCATCATTCGCCCGTGCTGCATCTGATCCAGCAGATTCGCGACGAAACTCATCGCTTCGCCGTCACCTTCCATCGCCAGCGCCGCGCCAAAGTCCGCCTCCGCACTTCACTCACCGAAATCGCCGGAGTGGGCAACCGCACCGCGCAGAAACTCCTGCGCCGCTTCGGCAGCGTCACTCGCCTGAAAGAGCTTAGCGTCGACGACATCGCCGCCGAAGTTCCCCGCGCGCAAGCCCAGCGTGTGTACGACGCCTTGCACGAAATAAAATCGCCGCAATCCAGTGATCCCCAAACCAATTCGCTCGGGTGATTTTCGGTAGGGTCTCAGTTTGAATCTCGGCTTTTGGGGAAAGTGTAGTTACTGGTCACGCTCGCCGAGCGCCGCGCAGATTGTGGCCATCCTCGCTTCCACGCAACTACGGCCTATGCTATTTTGAAAAGCCTTGCGACGGAGGTTTTTCAGCATGGCGAAACTTGTCTTCGGAATGGGCCAGTCTCTGGATGGCTACGTCGATCACATGAAGTTGGGGCCGCCTGCGCCCGCGGCCTTTCGTCACTTCGTCGACCATATGCGCGGCCTGACGGGCTGCATCTACGGTCGCGGCCTGTACGAGATCATGCGTTATTGGGACGTAGACCTTCCCGACTGGGACGCGGAGGATCACGAGTTCGCGGCGGCGTGGCGGAGCCAGCCGAAGTGGGTCGTGTCGCGTTCGCTCAAGTCAGTTGGCCCCAACGCCGCGCTGGTCGCGGGGGACTTTGAGACGGCGATACGCAAGCTGAAGGCTGAACGGGCGGGCGAGTTTGACGTTGGCGGCCCAGTCCTGGCGCGAAGCCTGAGCGACGCCGGTCTTATCGATGAGTATCGACTCTACCTCCGTCCCGTCGTGCTGGGCAGCGGCAAGCCATTCTTCGCCGGCCCCCGGCCGCCGCTCCACCTGGTGGCCACCGATCTCATCGCCGAGGATCTGATTCTGCTGACGTACGTTCCGGCTTAATTGCGCGGCTCGCCCGACGTCCAATTGCGCCGACGTGTTCCGATGCGTAAGGTCCGATTTGGAGTCACCAGCGGAAATTCAAACGGAGACGCTACCTGATTCCCGCATTGCTTGCCGCGCTGGCGGAGCCTATACTAAGGTCACTTCTGGAGGTCAAACATGTCTGAAGATAATGGTGGATCGAAAGTTAGCGTCTTCTTGGTAGGTCTAGGTATCGGCGCTCTGGTGGGACTGCTGTTCGCGCCGAAGTCTGGCGAAGACACCCGCGAATATCTCTCCGGCAAAGCCGACGAAGGCCGGGACTACGCCCAGCGCAAAGCTCGCGAACTTCGCGAACGCGCCGAAGACCTGCTCGAACGCAGCAAGGAAATCATGGATCGCCAGAAGGATGCGATTTCCACCGCGGTGGAAGCCGGCAAGGATACTTACAAACGCGAATCGCGCGCGTCGTAATCGTTCGCGTTCGCGCGTCTGCACCTAAACATCGCACGTAACTCAGGAGCGCTATGTCCGGTTGGGTCGAAGCCTTTATCGTGATCGCGGCCATCGCCATCGTCATGCAGATGGCGGTCATGGTGGCCATGATGCTGCAGGTCAAAAAATCCCTGGAGCATTTCACGCGCCTCTCGACCGACCTGCAAGGCCGCATCGATCCGATCCTCAGCCGCACCAACCGCATCCTGGAAGATTCCGAAGGCCGCATCTCCAGCGTCATGGGCGACACCGCCGAAATTACCCGCATCGCGCGCAGCCAGGCCCAGAAAATCGACCGCGTCTTCACCGACACCATCGAGCGCCTGCAAATCCAGGTCATCCGCGCCGATCAAATCCTAACCGGCGCGATGGAAGTCGTCGACGAAGCCGGCTCCAAATTCCGCAGCACCCTCTGGGGCCCCATCCGCCAAGCCTCCGCCGTAATGAAAGGCATAAAAGTAGGCCTCGACATGTTGCGCCGCCACCAAGGCGGCATCCCTGAATCCGAAGCCGCCTCCCAAGACGAAGAACTCTTCATCTGAAATCATTTCCCGCTGAAGCGTTTTTCCCGCGGCGCCTGCCGAAGTGAGCTTGCCGCAGTGACTGCCGAGGTTTGTTCCTGAAGTTTCACTGAAGCCAGATTACTGAAGTGTGTTCGTGACACCCACCCGCAGTTGGCCGTCATCCAGAGGAGCGCAGCGACGAAGGACCTCTCTTCGATCTCCACTTCTTTCCGACGCGCGTCAAAACGCAGCGCCGCTACCGAATCCACCCACCGCCCAAAACTCGCTCCCCGTCGTAAAACACCGCCGCCTGCCCCGGAGTAATCGCCCGCTGCGCTTCCTGAAACGTGACCCGCGCCTCGGCCGCCCCAATCGCCACAACCTCCGCCGGCGCCGGCTCATGCCGATTCCGAATCCGCACCGCCGCCTGGATCGGCCCATCCGGTGCCGCGAACGGAATCCAATTCACATTCCGCACTTCAAACGTCGTCGTCCGCAATTCCTTGTCTTCGCCAATCACCAATCGATTCCGCGCGCGGTCCAGCGCCACCACATACATCGGCAAGGCCGTCGAAATTCCCAAACCCTTCCGCTGCCCCACCGTGTAGTGATGCAAACCGTTATGCCGCCCCAGAACTTTCCCATCCACCGTAACAATGTCCCCCGGCTCTTCCGGCAGCGCGCTCCCCTGCTCCTTCAAATATCCTTCGATGAACTTGACGTAATTCCCGGTCGGCACGAAACAAATTTCCTGGCTCTCCGGCTTGTCCGCCACCGGCACCTGCAGCTCATGGGCGATATCCCGCACTTCCACCTTCGAAAGCTCGCCCAACGGAAAATCCGTCCGCGCCAGTTGCTCCTGCGTCAGCCCGAACAAAAAATAAGTCTGATCCTTGGACTCATCCACGGCGCGCAGCAATTCGTAACGCCCGGTCTCCGCGTTGTGCCGCACCCGCGCGTAATGCCCGGTGGCGATCCGTTCAGCCCCAATCTGCCGCGCGGTCACCAGCAATTGATCGAACTTCACGTGGTTGTTGCACATCGTGCACGGAATCGGCGTGCGCCCTTCCAGATAATCGTTCACGAACGGTTTGATCACGTTCAATTCGAACTCGCGCTCGAAGTTCACCACGTAAAACGGAATATTCAGATGCTCCGCCACCCGCCGCGCATCGTACACATCGTCATGCGAACAGCAGCGGTGCTGCGCCGGGCCGCCCACATTCTGCAATTCCGGTAACCGACGCTGGTTCCACAGCTGCATGGTCAACCCGACAATCGTCTGGCTGCGGTGATGCAAAAGCGCCGCGACGGTCGAACTGTCCACACCTCCGCTCATCGCCACGGCCACGGTATTCGTCGTCGATACCGGCTGGCCCGCACTTCGGGCTTCGAATTGGGTCAACGTGGACATTTTTATCGGTGTCTACTTCTATCGTACCGCGGATGCGCCCACGTTCAGAGGAGAAAGCGCGCGCAAGCGCTCCACCACCGGAGGAATTATGCGGATCGCTTCGTCGATCTCTTGCTCCGTCGTCGGCCGCCCCAGGCTGAAACGCAAACTCGATCGCGCCTGGTCCGGCGTCAGCCCAATCGCGGTCAGCACGTGCGACGGTTCCACCGCGCCCGAAGAACACGCCGCGCCCGAAGAACACATCACGCCCTGCAGGTCCAGCGCGATCACCAGCGCTTCTCCGCCAGCGGCTTCGAACGAAAGATTCGAAGTATTCGGTGCGCGCCCGCGCACGCTGCCATTCACTCGCACGCCGGGAAGCGTCAACAGCGCATTTTCAAACCGGTCGCGCAGCGCAGCCAGCCGCGCCGCGTCCGCATCCAGATTTTCCATCGCGAGTTGCGCGGCTTTTCCCAAGCCCACGATCCCCGGCACGTTCTCCGTCCCCGGGCGCCGGTCCCGCTCGTGATGCCCGCCAAAAAACATCGGCCCCAGCTCGGTTCCGGCCTTCACGAACAACGCGCCCACGCCCTTCGGCGCGTACAGCTTGTGCCCGGAAATCGAAAGCAAATCGACGCCGAGTTTTCGCACATCGATCGCCATCTTCCCCGCCGCCTGCACCGCGTCGCAGTGGAAATACACATCTTCCTCCGCCGCGATCCGCCCAATTTCTTCGATCGGCTGGATTGTGCCAATCTCGTTATTCGCCAGCATCACGCTGAGCAGCACCGTCTCCGGGCGGATCGCTTCGCGGAGATCTTCGGGGTCGACAATTCCCTCGCGGCTGACCGGTACATACGTGACGTCGACGCCCTGCTTCTCCAGCGCCTGCGCCGTATTCAACACCGCATGATGCTCGATCGCCGTGGTCACCACATGTTTGCGCGGCTGGTCGCACGGATTCACGATGCCGAAAATCGCCAGATTGTCCGCTTCCGTCCCGCCGCAGGTGAAAACAATTTCCGCCGCCTTCGCACCCAGCAACTCCGCTACCGCTTGCCTCGCCGCGTCCACTGCCGCCCGCGCCCGCTGCCCCGACGAATGAATCGAATTGGCGTTGCCGAAATTCTCCGCCAAATACGGCAGCATCGCCGCCAGCACCCGAGGGTCCACCGGTGTCGTCGAGTTGTAATCGAGGTAGATGCTCATAGCCAAACCCGCTAAATCCAGCTTAACGGCCACCGCAAAAGGGGTCAAGGAAAGGCGTGTCGCACGCCACCACCAGGGCCGCGGGGGCGTGCTTCACGTTGAAATGTACCCGCGCCGCCGCTGCGTAACCATGAAGCACGCTTCTCTCGACGTTATCTTGACTCTCTTCCGAGCCTTGGTTAGCGTCGAATGGCATGGCGCGTCTCGCGCTTCACGCGGGCACGTCGCAAAACTTCATCGGGGGAAAACTTGGCGCGCCCAATCATCACTTTGACGACGGACTACGGCACCGGCGATCACCTGGTCGGCGTAATGAAGGGCGTGATTCTCAGCATCAATCCCGAAGTCAACATCGTCGACATCACCCATCACGTCCTCGCTCACGATATTCTTGACGGCGCCGTCACCATCGCTCAGGCCTATTCGTATTTCCCGCCGAAAACCATCCACCTCGTCGTGGTCGATCCCGGCGTCGGCACAGCGCGCCGTCCCATTCTCGTTGCCAGCGACCAGCACTATTTTGTCGCGCCCGATAATGGCGTGCTCTCCGGAGTCTACGACCAGACCGAAGCGCTCTACGTCTGGAACATCACCTCCGAACATTATTTCCGCAATCCGGTCAGCAGCACGTTCCACGGTCGCGACATTTTCGCGCCGTGCGCCGCCTGGCTCTCCAAGTCCTGGCAAACCGCCGCGTTCGGCGACCCCATCGAAGATTTCACCCGCTTCAGCATCCCCAAACCGAAAGTCGATGGCACCGCCTTCAAATGCATCGTGCTCAAAGTCGACACCTTCGGCAACCTAATGACCAACCTGAAAATCGCCGACTTCCCCGCGCTGGTCGTCCCCGACGCGAAATTCACCATCCGCGCCGGAAAAACCGAAATCAGAAAACTCCTCCCCACCTTCGCGTCCGGCACCCCCAACGAACCCTTCGCCGTAACCGGCTCCAGCGGCTATCTCGAGCTATGCGTCAACAAAGGCAACGCCTCCCGCGTCCTCGGAATCGGCCGCGGCGCCGAAGTCATCGTCCAAATCGAATAGCCCTCGCCTGCCCTCGGCCATTAGCTGCAACCGTAGCGTCGTCATTCTGAGCACAGCGAAG
>PMHK01000229.1:43146-43281 GCA_003156635.1 Acidobacteriota bacterium
TTTGTGCGACGACGAGGGATCTCTCCTTGATGCAAACCTCAGCAAGCATTCAAACTAAACCACGCCCTACCGCATCAACGAAGCCACAATCAAATGCGACCGCATCCGCGGGTCCAGCCAATCCCGCAGCGCATC
>PMHK01000138.1 GCA_003156635.1 Acidobacteriota bacterium
CGGTTTCGGCGGAGGCGGTGCGTCCGACCGGACCGGCGGCCGCTGAAGCATCTCCGCCCAGTTTCACTTTGCTGCTGAGAATTCCGTCCGCGCCTCTATCATTCATGACGAGAAGGACGAAGTCGGTGGCCTGGCCGCCGAGTTGCAAACCAAAGCTCCCGCCTTCCAGGGCCATCATGGTTGGGGCGCTCCAATGCCCATTGAAATTTGCGCCGTGGCGGCAAGTCATCGCGCCGCGGCCGTAGCTGCCGCCGACGATGAATGCCGCTTTCAGCACCGAAGGAAAGACCACGACACAATCAGCCTTGTCCAACACATCCTGCGGAATATTGTCCGGGATATTCATGATTTCGGTAAGAACGGTGCCGCAATTCTTCAAACGATCTTCATCTTTAATTTGGTCGTCTCCACGGCTGGCCGTCGAAAGCAACAAGAGTCCGATTACCATTGGGGCGAATAGCTTTTTCACTTGGTTCTCCTGGAATTGGGAAACGGGCCGCACGCTGGTGCTTAGCTGCGAACAGCTCCGCCGCGTAAGAGGTGTGAAATTAAAGTGACGAGAAAGATGAGCAAGAAAACGAAGAACAAGATCTTGGCGATGCCGGCCGCGGCAAAGGCCACGCCGCCGAAGCCGAGAAAGCCGGCGATCAAAGCCACCACCAAAAATACCAACGCGTAGTACAGCATGTTGCCTCCTGTGACGCTTCGCGGTTTCCGGGGACTAGCGAAGCGCGAGCTGGGAACTGCGGCTCGATTCGACGGTTCGATAGTACGCAGCGAGGCCGCTGACGGGATATACGGGGATTACCGTAAAAGACTGCAAACCTTGGGGTAGGCCGGAGCGGCGCTAGAACGCGATAATTCCTTTAAGGATAAGAGCCAGAGATAAAGAGCCGACGATAATCCAGAGGACGACACCCTGGAGGAAGGGGCGGATCCCGACTTTCTTGATGGTGGCGCGGGAGAGTCCTGTGCCGATCAGGTACAGCGTGGCGGTTAGGCCGAGTCGGCCAAGCGTGCTCATGGACGCGTCGAATTTGGCGAGGACGGGGAAGTAGGTGTTGACGACCGCGGCGAGGCAGAAAAACAGGATGAACCAGGGCCATCGGATCTGACCTTTGGTCTTTTTCGCGGCAGCGGTGCCGATGGCGAGCGGGACGATCCAGAGGGCACGGGCGAGTTTTATGGTGGTACCGACCACGAGGGCCACGGCGCCGTAGCGGGCGGTGGCGCCGACGACGGAACTGGTGTCGTGAATGGCGAGCGCGGACCAGAGGCCGAACTGCTCTTGCGAGAGGTGGAGCGCCCAACCGATGGGAGGAAAGAGGAACAGCGCGACCGAATTCAGGATGAACACGGTGCCCATGGAAATGGCGATTTCTTCGTCGCTGGCTTGCACGATGGGAGCCACGGCGGCGATGGCGCTGCCGCCGCAGATGGCGGTGCCGGCGGTGATCAAAAATGCGGCGGTTTTTTCTACTTTAAAAAGCCGGCCGAGCAGCAGGCCGACGAGCAGGGCAAAGGTGATGCTACCGGCGGTGTAAAGGAAACCACTGCGACCGGCGTGGAGCACTTCGTGCAGATTCATTCCAAAACCGAGCGCGACGACCGAGGCTTTCAGCAGGAATTTAGCGAGTTCTCCGCTGTCGGCGGGGTACGGGTGAGCGATGGTTAAGCCAAAGATCAGCCCAATCAGCAGCGCGATGGGAGGGGACAGAAATCCGCTGGCCGCGCAGATCAAGCCGACGAAAAAGAGAGTTTTCGGATTCAGTTTTTCGAGCAAGGAAGCCTTTCAAGCGGCGTTGGTCCGGCCGCGCGGCGGCAAAACCGCCGAAGCGCGAGACAGAATATCAGGGAGGGTGGCGTAGAAGATAGGCGNNAACGGCAAAGTCAGATGCAGCTATTTGCTTGGGCGGGTTTCATATATAACAGTTCCTGCTCAAATCTTCTCAAACGCACAATTCACGGGCCAAAAGTGGAGGGAACTTGCACGTTCCGGGGAACGCGAGTACGGAATTCGATTCACAGGGCGCGGCGGCGCAGTCTTCGGCTTACGTAATCCTGCTGGCGACCATCGCGGCGATCTCCGGATTTTTATTCGGGTTCGATACCGCGGTGATCAATGGCGTGCTGTTTTTTCTGCGCAAGCAGTTCGCGCTGTCGAATTTAGAGACGGAAGTGGCGGCGAGTTCGCTGCTGCTGGGTTGCCTGATCGGGGCGGCTGGCGCGAGCCTGCTGAGCGACCGTTATGGCCGGAAGAAGTCGCTGCTGTTCGCGGCGCTTTTGTTTTCGGTGTCGGCGCTGGGCTCGGCGCTGGCGAGCACCGTGAACATATTTTCCGTGGCGCGCTTTGCGGGCGGGCTGGCGATTGGTTTGGCGTCGGCGTTGACGCCGGTGTACATCGCGGAAATCGCGCCGTCGAAAAATCGCGGAACGCTGGTGTCGTTGAACCAGTTGGCCATCGTGGTGGGAATTTTGTCCGCGTATCTGATCAACTGGCAGCTCTCGAAACTCGGAGATTCGAGCTGGCGCTGGATGCTAGCGGTTGCGGCGCTGCCTTCCATCGTTTTTTTCATCGGCTTGCTGGTGATACCGGAAAGCCCGCGATGGCTGATCGCGCGCGGGCGTAAAGACGAAGGGCAGCGGGTGCTGACGCGGATTTTCGGCGAAGCTTCGGCCAAGGGACAAGCGGCCGATATCGAAGCGGCCGTGGCGGGCGAAGAAGGGAACTGGAGAGAAGTTTTCTCGCCGGGCATCCGAAAACGGTTGTGGGTGGGAATCGCGCTGGCGCTGTTTTCGCAGGTCACCGGAATCAACACCGTGCTGTACTACGGTTCGATCATTATCAGCGAACACTTCAAGGGACAAAGCACGGGCACGGCGTTGGCGGCGAATGTGCTGGTGGGCAGCGTGAATTTAATTTTCACGCTGGTGGCGATGGTGTTTCTGGATCGTTGGGGAAGGCGGGCGATTTTGATGACCGCCAGCGGGGGGATGGGAGTTTCGCTGGCCGCTTTGGTGGTGGCGTTGCGCGTCCCGAACGTGTCGCCGGTGATGCTGTTGGCATGCGTGATGGTTTACGTGGCGTTTTTTGCGTTTGGCATGGGGCCGGGAGTGTGGCTGTACATGTCGGAGATTTTTCCGACCAAAGTTCGCGGCCGGGCGGTAGCGCTGGTGACGTCGACGCTGTGGGCCGGGACGCTGCTGGTGACGTTTACATTTTTGTCGCTGGTGAAGGCGCTGGGAATCGGCGGAACCTTTGCGATTTACGCGGCTATGTCTTTCCTTTGTTTTCTGTACGTGTGGAAGATCGTACCGGAGACGCGCGGGCGGACGCTGGAGAAGATCCAGGAGGATTGGGGCCGGTAGTTGGAGCCATTCGCAAGAATGCGTATGCGGTCCAGGCAGATTGGTCTGAACATGAAGTGCGGAAAAAAGGGCGGCTCGCGAAGAGCCGCCCTTTTTTTTCGAAGCGCGGATGGTCCGTTCAGAAGATGAACTTGCCCGTGATTTGCGCAATTCTTTGATCGGTAGCAGCGGCCGCGAACGAGCCGTAGGGCGACGTTGGCGTGAACTGCATGAACTCTACCTGGCCAAAGAAAGGCGCGTTGGTGTTCGGATACGGTGCACCATAATTCGCATGGTTGAACCAGTTGTAGGCGCTAAAACCAAGCTGGAACGTCATACGCTCGCTGACTGCAAAATTCTTTCTTACGCTCATGTCGCCGCCCAGGAATCCTGGACCACGAAAGGCGTTACGGCCGACGCTCCCCATAAAGCCCGTGCTGGGCAGCGCAAAATCCGCCGTCGAAAAACACGCAGCCACCACACAGGCTTGCCCGTTGCTGAAGTTCCGCTGGGTGAAGGTCGGAAGCGGCTGGGCCAGGATGGTGGCACCAAATGAACTGGTGCCGCCCAGATTGTTGCCCACCAGACCGGCGGTGGCTCCGCCATCGATGATGCTGAAGGGGAAACCGGTGCGGTAGAACATGGTGCCGGAAATCATCCAACCCCCGATGGCTGCATTCAGCAAGCGCTGTTCGCTCTTGAACGGCAGTTGGTAGACGTAGCTGCCCGAGATCAGGTGCCGGGCATCGTTATCTCCGGAGGCATATTGCGAGCGCAAATTGTTGGGATTGATCTGCGTCAGGATGCTGGTGATAACGCTGAACGGCTCTTCCGGGACGTTGGAGAATTCGTCCAGCGCATGCGAGTACGTATAATTGAGGCGGCCGCTCAGTCCATGCCACTGGTTTTCCTGGATGGAGAACGTCACGCCGTTATAGTTGGAAATTCCGCCGCTATACAGCTGGTCCACGCGGCCAACCCGCGGGTCTGGCGTGGTGGCTGGAAGGGTGCCAAAACCAAAGCCGTTCAAGGTGGGATTCAAAGCGATTTCATCATACCCATGGTTGCCAACGTAATTGGCCGAGATCACGGTGCGCGTTCCGAAGGTGTGCTGCAATTCAAAATTCCACTCCACATACTTCGGATTTTGGAAGTTGCGGCTGACGTCGTTAAGGTTCGGGACGGAAAGTGCGCCCTGGGCGTTGAGGCAACCTCCAAACGGCGCGGCTGCGCCGGCGTAGCCACCGCCGCTCGAGCCGCCGGTGGTCAGACTTCCGCCGCTATTGTAGTTCGACAAAAACGCGCCATTGCACTGGGTGACCAGGTTGACGCCACTGCCGGGAAAGGCGGTGGATGCGGGTGACGCCAAGTCGAAGGCCACGCTGCCGGTGGGCACATCGAACAGGTTTACCTGCGGGAAGTTGGTGTCAAACAAACTCAAAAGACCACCGGGATAGAGATCGGTGAAGAGACCAACGCCGGCGCGAAGGACCGTATTTTGACCGATGGGGCTCCAGGCGAGGCCGAATCGTGGTTCGAAGACAACTTTTTCGATGCCCGGAATAATGGTCTTGTTGCCGGTGGGGAACGATTCATCGTAGGGAATCGTCGGTCCGTGCGGCGAGTTGTTAAACGCCGTAGCCGGCAAGCTGGCGCAAGCGGTCTGGCACACGCCACCGGAGTTGCGGTCGGCCCGCAGCGTCATGGTCAAGGTCAACTTGGAGTTGACCCGATACTGATCCTGGAAATAGAAGCCGACGCTGTAGTAAGCGACGGGTTGTTCGATCTGGGATGCAAAGTTGTAAAGTACGCTGCCGCAGCCAAGCTGACTATTGGCTTGAGTGGCACAGCCGGTGGGAGCAACTTGATTATTCGCAAAACCAAACAAGGAAACGTCGACCTCGGGATACAAGGTATTTTCGGCCGCGGTGAAGTCGGTGACGTCGTCGCGGCGGAAATTCATACCCATCTTGAAAGCGTGTGCTCCTCGCGTCACCGACAAGTCGTCCACCAACTGCCACTGCTCCACATGGCGGCCTTGCGGGGTTTGGAGGCCGGCGGCGAATCCGTTGGGATTCCCGGATCCGGTGCCGAGTGGAGTCAAGGCGCCATCCACTTGAAATTCCAGGTTACCGGGAAAAAGGCCCAGCGCCGTGGACGGATTCAAATTGCCAAAAACCGCCTGGTAATAGATGTCGGAGAAAATGAAATTGTTCACGACGGTCGGGGAGAAGATGTGCGTGTAGTTCAACTGGCCTTCGTCCTGGGGCTGAACGCTGGTTTCGTTAAACGCCGGGTTAATAGAGTCGGTGTAGGTTGGCTGCACGCCGCGATCGACTCGGACCCGCCCGAAAAGCTTGTCGTTGTCGCTTAAGCTGACGTCCACGCGTCCGCTCAGCAACCATTCCTTGTTTCCGCTGGATACGGCTTCGGTAAAGCTCTCGGTGCAGAAGCCACCGGTGGCGCCTGGGTTGGTCGCGAACCCCGGACAGCTGTTGGGACTTGGTTTGGCGTTGCCGATTCCGGGGGCGCCGTTGTAGAGCTTGAAGACATTGGCATAAAACGCCTGGGTGGCCGGATCCGCCGGCACATTACCCTGCACGAAGCTTTCGAATGCTGGCGTCGGCGCGCTAACGGGCAGCACGGAACCAAAGATGTATCGTATTCCTTCGGTGTTCACGAAGAAGTACGCTTTGTTTTTCTTAATGGGGCCGCCGACCGACGCCGCCCACTGATTGTTATTCTCAAATGGCCGCGAGTTTCCGGCCGCTTTGTTGAGCGGATCGTTCGCCGTGAGCGCCCGGCCGGTCCAGTCGTAAACCAAATTCCCGTGAAAACTGTTGCCGCCCGATTTTGTGCTGTAATCGACTTGAGCGCCGGCCTGACGGCCATATTGTCCGGTGTAACCGTTGCTCACGACCTCCACTTCCTGAAGTTCATTGCCGCCCAGCAACAAATTGCTCGAACCTGAATTGTTTAAGTTCAAGAACGCATCGTTGTAGTCATTGCCATTCACCGTGAACAGGTTCGAGGTGCCGGGCAGACCGAACGCGCTGAAGTTGCCATAACCGCCGCCGGTCGAGCTGTTCATGATGATGCCCGGGGCGGTCTGGGCCACGTAGGTAATGTCGCCGCCGGGGTTCGGAATATTCTGAATTTGGTTGGTGTCGAAATTCGAGGAAATATTGGCGTCTTCGGTCTGCAGCAGCGCGCCTTGCTCCGTAACCGTGATGGTTTCCGAAGCGGCGCCAACTTCCAGTTTGACGCTGGCCAGCGCAGTTTGCCCCAGAAGAACTTCGACGGTCTCGGTCACTTGCTTAAAGCCAGATTGTGAAATGGTTACGACGTAGGTGCCCGGCTTCAGTAAGGTGAATTGATAGCCACCCGCCGCCCCGGTCGTCGTGGTTTGCACCGCGCTCGTCGACTGGTTTTGCAAGTTTACGGTGGCGCCCGCAATCACCGAACCTGAAGCGTCGGTGACAATTCCGGTGAGGCCTCCGGTGATCACGCTCTGCGCCGACACGAGTGTCGGTAACAAGAGGAGTGAAGCTATGACTAAAACGGCGAGTCGCAAGTACTTGTGAAATCCCATTTTTATCTCCAGTCTTCGGGAAAATGTTTGGAGAGCGCTGATCGGTAAGCCAAGCGCACCTGCCAAGGCATAAAGCACCTTCGTCTCCGTTCTGGGAGGCGAATAAGGTGTGTGCTAAGCGTGGGTTACCAAAATGCGGAAAGTTGGTTTGTGATAAACCCGATGAAAACCAACGGGCGGCATCCAATATCTGGAAACAACGATGAAGACGCTTCTATCAAAATAGTAACTATCGGATATTTATTCTATGAATAATCATTAGAAGCTGGGGTTACGGGACGCGATCGGGGTGCGTCAGATCTACTTTTCCGAGAGGCAGTTCCTCAGCTGTGCACCGGAGTTCCGCGCGGCGTGGCGAATTGCCGGCTCACAATTGCCCAACAATCGTGGTTATTCCGCGGCCACTTTATTTTGGCGTTTGAAGCGGTTGGGGTGTTGATCCAGTTGATTCGGAGAGGAATACGGACGCCAATGCGTGGTGGCGGGCTTTCTTTGCGGAATTAGCTTGAGCCAGTGGTCGTGGTTGTCCTTCATTTGATCGAGGTGACGCGGAATGTGCCGTTCCTGCAGCTCGATCCATTGCATCAGGCACAGCCGCCCTTCGAGAGACTGCTCCACCTGGTGGTCCCAAACTTGCTGGGGTAGGGCGAAGAGCAACTCGTACGTCATTCGGCGTAAGCGCGGGATGATCTTGACAGCTTCACAAATGCTCTGATGAAAGTATCCAAGCGCGCCGGCCCACCGCGCGGCGTTGAATTCCACGATGGAGCTATCGGGGTCGGCAATGAAATGGCGACATTGAATGTAGGACCCGACTTCGCGATCCGCGAGATGCAGAATGATTTCGTGAATGCTCCATTTCTCCGGCGACGGTTTGTAAAGCCACATCTGCCGGGGAAACCGCCGCAACGCGACGGCCAGCAGCGCCGGTCCGCGGCCAAAAGATCCCAATTGCGGTCTCACGATTTCCATGATTTAGAGGCACTCCGTTTGCAAAACCCGCGAAGCCTGGGGCAACCGAGAAGCCGTCGAGATCGTGTAGTGGCCATGATATATTATTACTTGCATAACGCAAGTTAGTATCAAGCGTTGTTCCGGGAAAGACCATGCCAGTTACTGCAGGGGGACGGTCATTGACTGCATTTCGGGAAATTCTCGATGGGGCCTAGCGTAAAGATTTCGGACATGAATTCGGCTCAAACGAATTTGCGGAATTCGCGATGGGTGTGGATTGCCGGTATCTGGCTGGGTCTCGGCTTTTTCAGCGCAACCGGAAACTACATCTTCATGCGCGTGAACGGAATGAAGCTGGCCTGGACGCGGTCGGAGACGTTCATCGGCTTGCTGTTTATCTGGTTGCCGTGGGCCTTGGCCACTCCGTTCTTGCTGGACTTCGGCCGCAAATACTCTTTTCAGCTGCGGGAATTTTCCACCTGGTTCAAACATCTCGCCGCGTACGCATTGATGAGCCTGGTTTCCGCAGCCTGGTTCTCTGGTCTGGATAAAGTGTTGACGCCTCTATCGGTGAAACAGTCTTTTTTGACCGATACCTTGGACACGGTAAAGATGCAGTGGTTCAACGACCTGATTTTGTACAGTTCCGTTCTGCTGGTCGGATACATGCTGGACTATAAGGAGCGCTTGGCGCGGCAACAAACCGAAGCCATGAGACTGAGCGAGCAACTGTCCAAGGCGCAGCTCAGCGCACTACGTCAGCAAATCGAACCCCACTTTCTTTTTAATACTTTGAACGCGATCGTCGGTTTGGTGCGCGAGGGCCGAAACGATGCCGCGGTGAGCATGATCGTAGTTCTCAGCGAACTGATGCTGCGGGTGCTGAAGGATTCCGATCGGCAAGAAGTGTCGTTGGGCGAGGAGTTGGAATTTTTGCAGAAATACCTGCACATTCAGAAAGTGCGTTTTGCGGAGCGTCTGCAATTGCAAATCATCGTTCCCGAAGAACTTTTCATGGCTAGCGTTCCCACTTTCGTGCTGCAGCCCATCGTGGAAAACGCGATCAAACATGGCATCGCGAAGCGCGCGCAAGGCGGCTTGATTCGGGTGAGCGCGGCCCGGTCGAATGGGGTGCTGACGCTGAGTGTTTACAACGACGGTCCGCAGCTGCCTCCGGACAGCGACCGGAATCCATCGGGAATAGGCATCGCCAATACGCGGACACGCCTGCGCACGCTTTATGGAAATACTTTCGTTATGAGCATGCAGAATCAGGAGCCCGGCGGCGTGGGGGTATCCGTATCAATTCCTTTCAGCAGCGGATTGTGAGCGGGATGGATCGAGAATCAACGGTACGCGTGCTGGTAGTGGATGACGAGCCGCTGGCTCGGGCGAATCTCTCCGTGCTTTTGCGGCGGGATCCGACGATTGAAATTGTGGGAGAATGCACTTCCGGCAGGGAAGCGCTGGCGGAGATACGCGACAAGAAACCTGCGCTGGTTTTTCTGGACGTGCAAATGCCGGAATGCGACGGTTTTGATGTGCTCGAACAACTGGGCAACGCCCCGCCCGCGGTCCTGGTGTTTGTGACGGCTTACGATCAATATGCGTTGCGCGCTTTCGAGGCGGGAGCGCTTGATTATTTGTTGAAGCCTTTCGACAACGCGCGGTTCGAACGCACGCTCGAACGGGCCAAGGAAAGAATCCGGCTGGCGCAGGACGCGGCAGAAAAACAGGAACGTTTGGTGGTCAAGACCGCCGGACAAATTTTGTTTTTGAGAATCTCGGATATCGATTGGATTGAGGCGGCGGATTACTACGCGTGCCTGCATGTGGGGTCGACCACTCATCTGCTGCGCCGCAGCATGTCCGATCT
This sequence comes from Acidobacteriota bacterium, assembly GCA_003156635.1. Classification (GTDB taxonomy): domain Bacteria; phylum Acidobacteriota; class Terriglobia; order Acidiferrales; family UBA7541; genus Palsa-295. The sequence continues at coordinate 9,771 of PMHK01000138.1, forward strand.
CGACCGAGATTTGGATCAGGCCATTTTTTGCCGCATTCACCGTTCCACCATCGTCAACCTGAATCGAGTCCGAACTCTGGTGCTCAACGAAGATGGCGAACGCGATGTGCAGCTGGAAAACGGAACGACGCTCCGGTTGAGCCGGCGGTACCGCAAGCAATTGCAATCGCGGCTGGGCCAAGCAAAATTGTGAGCAAGCCGCTTCGAGTTTCAAGGAGTTGGTTTGATCGCGCGCTGAAGGATGCTAAGATTCAAAGGTTCCGATGGCACGATTTGCGGCACACCGCTGCGAGTCGTCTTCAACGAAAAGGCGCGAACGTAGAAGTTATTGCCGCCATCTGCCAGTCCAGTAACAATCTAGGGGCGTAGCTCAGTGGTAGAGCAGCGGCCTTTTAAGCCGAAGGTCGTGGGTTCGATCCCCACCGCCCCTACCAATTTATCCCCAATTGCCTCCGTTTCTAGCGATTCTGAAAAACGTCCTTTAGCGCCCGATAAGACTTCCTCACTCGCCTTGGAGTGCTTCGCGACTAGAGCCTTCGGAACCTCGAAACCTACGCCTAGACTCTTCGCCACATCCCTGCGGTACTGTAGGTCTTCCCGTGAACGGTCGTAAAGGTCGCTCATGTCTTTACCCGAATGGCCTAGCCAGAATTTTAAAACGCCATCCGGACAATGCGACTGCCGCAGGAAGGTGTTGCGAAACCGACGAAACGCGTGAAAGCCACGTCTGCCGATTTCGAGTTCATCGAGCAGCGGGTGCAATTCCCGCCGGAGAAGGTTCGTCTGCGTTATCGGCTTTCGGCTGCTGGTCTGGAAAACAAAGCCAGAGGTCCGCGTGCCGATGAACTGTTTGAGAAGGGTAGCAACGTCAGGATGTAGGTCCACGACGCGATAGGCGTTCTGGGTCTTGGGCGTCCCGACTTTGTTGTTCCCACCCCAGACCGATTGTGAGACAGTCACCGCCGTTCCACCCAGTGGCGCGGAGTTCTACGCTGCGGCTTTATTCTAAAGGCCCCGCTGAGGCAACCTGCGCGGACCGCGGCCCATTGCGATACGACGATGGCGCCATTTGTGTGGTGGCGGACACCGATGGCGGTCTAAAGCCGCCACTACGAAACGCGTGTGTGGTGAGTGAATTTACTCCACCTCTTCCCAGTCTGTGGTGAGGTTGTAATCTTTTATGGCAGCGGCTTTGTCGGCGGTTTGATCACCCAAGTCGTGCTGGTAGATCACGCCGTCTTTACCGACGATGAAAGTCTTGATTCCGGTGACTTTGTACTTCACCGGAGTGGCGATGATGGCGTAGCCGCCGGTCATTTTGCCGTTAACCAGGAAGCTCTTCGCGCCGCCGGGGGCTTGGTCGCCTTGCGCGCCGAGAATGCGGATGGAGTAGCCGTCGAGAACTTGCGGTTCGCCGGCGCCGAGCGGCGAAATCGGGCTGACGCCGAAGTCGCTGAGTTTGCCCAGCGGGCTGGCAGGTTCGGTGGCCGCAGCGACCCAGTACAAACCGTTTTGCTTGCCGGAATCGCTGACGATGATCTGGGTGTAGCAGCGCGCCGGATTTCCGTCGTGCGCTTTCTGCGCGTACACTTCCTCGGCTCCGGCAAATGCTTGCAGTGCGTCGATGGCCAGAAGTTCGTTGCGGCCGATGTCACGCACAGTGATTTCTCGCAGGCCGGCGGCGGAATCGAATTGCCATTTGCCGCTGGCGTCTTTCGTCAGAGGGACGGGGAAGGCGAAATTGTCGGCACCAATGTAGAGCATCTGGCTGCCGTTGGTCATCGGAACCCAGCGATTCATCTGGTCGAATTTCTTGGTGAATGAATCCATGGCTGCCTGGTCCACGACGGCGTCGCCGGTTTTTAGGACCGACATGGATTGCGAACCAAGGATGCGGTTCATCGCGGCGTCATCTTTCGCGCGAACGGCGGCTTGCAGCGCCTGACCGGCGTCGGCGGGGCTGGGATAACCCGAGGGCGCGGCGGCGGATTCCGTGGCATTGGGCTTGGTCGTGCTACCGCAACCGATCGTGCTGCACGTGAGGGCCGCAACGATTACGCCGGCGTACAGATGAGAACTCCAACTCCTTGTGCGTTCCGCTTTCATAATTTTTTCTCCTTTCGATCTTTGCTGCGCTCCGGAATGATCACGGTGCGCAGACTTTGATTTTCGTTCCACCATCCAACTCCCAGCACTCAAAACTAGCGCCGGCGCCCGCCGCCCCCGCCGCCGCGCGGAGCCGAGAAATGTTGCTGCGGAGCGCGGTGCTGCACCGGCTGACGCATGCTGGTGCGCCCCCGGCTGCTTTCCGCGCGAGCGTTGTTGCCGTCGCCGCCCCAGCGGTTGTGACTCGCGGCGCGATTCGCGTTGTTGAAACGATCGTCGTTATTATTGCGATTGTCGCCGTTGAACCCCGTAGCGTGCTGATCGTTACGTTGGACGCCGCCATTGCCGGCGATCAATCCGTGGTTTCCATTGCGGCCGCCGTCGGGCTGATGTTGCACGCCGCCGTTGCCACCGATTAATCCATGATCTCCGTTACGGCCGCCGTTGGGCCCGTGCTCCACTCCACCATTGCCGCCGATCAGCCCGTGATTGCCGTTGCGTCCGCCGTTGGGGACGGTGCGATTGGTCCACGAGTGATAATTGTTGTAGTAGCCGCCGTGCCAGCTGCGATTGCTTATGTAGGTGTTGTGGTTATAAATGATGGTCGTGTTGCCGCCCCCACGCCACCCGCCGCCCCAGTTCATGCCCCATCCGCCCCAGCCCCAGGGATGGCCGCAGCCCCAGCATCCGCCTCCCCAGCCAATGCCGATTCCAATCCCCACTCCAAACGAAATGCCCGCACCCACGTAGGCCACTGGCGGCGGAGTCCAGTACGGCACCGCATACGGCGTCCCGTAAACCACCGTTGGATTGTATTGCGGCACGTAGACCACTTGCGGATTCGCCGGCTGAATCACGATGGTCTGCGGCGCCGGCTGCGTTACCTGAATCTGCGGCGTCGACTGCAAATTGCCGGCAGCTTGCGCTTTCTGTCGCATGACCTGAACGGCTTGCATCACGTCACTCTGCTGATCGTGGAACGCCTGTCCCAAACTCGACGTCCACGCCAGATTTTTCGCCATGTTGTCGAGCACGTCCGGAAATTGAGCGAGCGCTTTGACGCTGGGGTCCCAGGTTTGATTGTTGACCGCATCGCCCAGCGCCGATCCGGTGAGATTTTTATTTTGCGAAACCCAGTAATCGGCAATAGCTACCTGATCGGGAAAGGTAGAAGCCGCGAGAATTTGCGCGACGAGATTGTCGGGGTAAAGCGCGATGGGCGCGACCAGGGCGTCGAGCTGGTCGGCGCTGAGCGGGGCGGAGACTGGCGCGTTCGAGGAGTTATCGGCCGGCTGCGAACCGTCGTCAGAGGATTGCGGCGAGCCGTCACCTTGAGCGCCTTGGTCTTGCGACTGGTTCTGCGGCGTCGCCGATTGCGAATTGGGCGCGGAGCTTTGGTCCTGGAAGGCTCCGGCGGTGCCCAGCGGCACGCCGAGCAGCAGCGACGAGCACGTCGCCAGCGCGACAATTTTCCGTGTGGTGATGGCTATCATGTGACGCTCCTGAAGAAAACTTGGCGCAGAAAATTTCCTGCGAATCGCAATTGCAACCACTGAACTGAGGTATTGCTTCGCGCTTTACGCCGCACGAGGTTGAAGCCCAGCCGGAATAGAGGAGAAGAGGCGGTCAACCTGAATACGGCCACACAATATAAATTCCTGGGCGCGGGGTCAAGAGATTCGCGACAGCATTCTGTGGTACGTAAATTGACGATCACACTCGTAGGGATTGTGGAGCGGCGGGGCCGCGTACGCTTGATTGTGTTTTCCTGGGCGATCCGAAA
>PMHK01000151.1:0-6917 GCA_003156635.1 Acidobacteriota bacterium
AGATAGCGAGTGACATCTTCGAAAAACGGAAAGCAGGCGCTCGTCGGAATTCTAATGGGATCGGATACCGATCTGCCGGTGATGAGCGAAGCGGGAAAGGTGCTCGACAAATTCGGAATCGCGTTTGAGATGGAAGTGGTGTCGGCGCACCGGACTCCGGCGCGGGCGCACGAATACGCGACGAGCGCGCAGAAACGCGGACTGAAAGTACTGATTGCGGCGGCGGGAGCGGCGGCGCATCTGGCCGGAGTGATCGCGGCGAATACCACACTGCCGGTCATCGGCGTGCCAATGGGCACGAGTTCGTTGAATGGAATGGACGCGCTGCTCTCGACGGTGCAGATGCCGGGGGGAATTCCGGTGGCAACGATGGCGATCGATAAGGCCGGCGCAGTGAATTCGGCTATTTTCGCCGCGGAGATTCTGGGACTGTCCGATCCGGCGATCGCGCAAAAGTTAGTGGAACACAAGGCCGATCTGGCGCGAGCAGTCGACGAAAAAAACGCGCGCCTGCAGGAACAACTCGCCGCGAAGAAATAATTCCTAACAATACATCCGCAGAATTCAGGTTCGATTGTGGTTCTGCGCTAATCCGAAGGCGGGCCTAACAGCGACGGCCTTTCGGCCGGTCGATCCTTTTCCGTTTCGGTGTCTTGAGGCGGAGGCGCGAGCGGCTTGGGCTCGGCTGGAGGTTTGAGGACCCACTCGAAACCTGAATCAAGATTGACGACCGCCATGGTTTGGCGGGATTTGGGGTCGGTGGTGGCGGCGAGAGCGGCGCGAAGGAACTGGGTAGCGTCCGGCACCAGGATTTTTTTGTAATCCCCCTGCAGAAAACGGTCGGCGACCTCGCGCATTTTGGGATCCGCGGCGCAGATTTTCTCGATGCGTGGGTCTTTCGCCTTTAGCAGATCGAGGAGCTGCGGCAATTTGATTTCCGGAGGATATTGAAATTCGAGCAGGGTGTGCGGTTGAGTTTTTTCCGGCGGCCAAAACTGCACGTAAACCGGGCGGGTGATTTTCGTATCGTAATACTCGAGATTGCGCATTTCCTGGGTGAGGTTGAACGATAACTCCCAGACTTCGGGGCCGTAGTTGGGAACAAATCCGACGAGGATGAGTTGGACGATCGGCTCATTGGGCGGGTAGGAAACTTTGGCGTGGAGATTGACGGCTACCCGACTGAGACGCTGTAGTAGACCCTGGCCGACGGACTCGAGATCGGTTGCTTCGGAGGTAGTTAGATCGAGCGGCTGAGTCTTATCGAGGCGCTGGTCGACGGTGCTCACCTCGCCGCGAAGATGCGGTAGTTCCCGGTCGAGGCGCGCGAATTGCTGGTCGGATGTGGGCGAAAACCAATCGACCGCGCCGAACAGGACGCCGGCGCGGCGCGAATTGAGTTCGACGGGGATCGGCGGGTGGGTCTGGGATTCGATGGGATTTTCGACCGTGGCGATGATGATGGCGTCTTTTACCACCGCGACGATGACGCGGCCGGCGGCCAGATTGGCGACGATTTCTTCGGAAGGCGGGGCGGTGACTTCCTGAGCTTGGAGAGCGGAAGGCAAAACGAAGATCCCGGCGGCAATCGCTACGAATGCGGTGAGCATGAGGTGTCGAGGGCCGTAGAAACGGGGAAAGTCGCGTTCGGCAATTCGACCAGTGCTCATTTTTTCACGGTATCACAGGTCGCGGCTGCGGCGATGGGAGTTGCATGGTGCCGAGGTTGGCGGGAACTTCAGGGGCTGAAGCCCCGCGTTCGCGTAGGAATGGATGTCGTGGCCAAAGCCACGACCTACAAACGATGCTTGGTGACATGAGTTCTAGTTCTGAGGGTCTGGTTCTAGTAAAATTCAACGGTAACAAGGCCATACGCCAAGCAAGTCCGATAATTCTTCAGCAGGATGAAAGGAGCAGTTCTGAGATCACCTACTCGTATTCGGCATAATGGACGAAAAGTTTCGGAAATCATCGAGGCGCATCACCGGTTCGTGCGCGGCGACGAGACCGGCGTGCGCGCGGATTTGTCGGGCGCGGATCTATCCGGAGCGAATTTCGAGGGCCTGAACCTGGACCTGGTTAATTTTCAGGGCGCGAATCTGGAAGGCGCGAAGCTCTATAATACGCGGCTCTCTTCGGTCGACATGAGCAAAGCGAAACTGAAGCGCGCCGATCTGCGCAAGGCGGATTTGACCGAAGCTAATTTGAGTGGCGCGGATCTGACGGAAGCGCAGGTCGGCGGCGCGGAACTGTTCCGCACGGATTTGCGGCAGGCGATTTTGCGGCGGGCCGATTTTGGCGCAGCGAATTTCCGAAGCGCGGAGATTCGCGGCGCGGATTTTTCGGGTGCTGGCCTGCGCACCGCGATATTGCGGGAGACGAACCTGGAAGGCGTGGATTTGTCGGGCCTGGATTTGAGCACGACACTCATGCCTCCGGGTTACAAAGTGGGCGGCGAGACTAAAAAGTAAGAGCGACACCAGTAAGAATAGCAAGCAGACGGACCTGCCTAAAGCCGAGCGATGGCCAACCCTTCCTGTATTCTCGTCGAAGACTACAGATCATCCGGTGGATGGGTCGGTGCGGAACAGCACGCCACACGGGGCCGAGCGTACTGCGAAATGCTCGAGCGCGGGCAGATCCTTCAGTTTCGAGAACCTCCCTTCGCATTCCCCACAGTGGACCAGGAATTTTTGCGCAACCAGGAATGGGCTGAGTTGCGGATGCACAAAAACGTTTCGTACCGGCCGGGAGAAGATGTGCTGCGCGGAGTTTCCGGCGACGCGAATACGGTTGAGCGGGTCCATTCGATCATGCGCAATTACAGCGCGCGGGTGATCGAGTTCGTCGGAGATTTTCTTTCGCCCTACAAAGAGAAATGGAATCTGGACTTCGCGAGTTTCCGGCCGCTAGAAGAAGCCGGCCGAGATCTCCCGCTGCACAAACGAAACGATCTACTGCATGTGGACGCGTTTCCGAGCCGGCCGACGCAGGGCGGACGGATTTTGCGGGTGTTCACAAATTTGAATACGACGCGGCCGCGGGTGTGGAACACCACGGAGAATTTTGAAACGCTGGCTCACAAATACGCGAAGCCCGCGGGTTTGCAGCAGATTGCCGAAGACGATTCGTTCCTGACGCGCACGGTGCAGAATTTGGGCGCGAAGCTGGGAATCACGGCGGCGCGCACGCCGTACGACATGTTCATGCTGCGCTTTCACGATTACCTGAAGGAAAACACCGCACTGCAGACCAAGGGACCGAAGACCGAGATGGCGTTTCCGCCTTCGGCGACCTGGATGGTATTCACCGATTGCGTGGCGCACGCGGTGATGTCCGGGCAATACGCGATCGAGCAGACGTTTCTGATTCCGCCGAAGGCGCTGGTGGCGCCGGACGCGGCACCGTACCGAATTTTGGAAGGGCTCGCGGGAAGGCCGTTGGTCGGCTAGAACCGCGAGGCCGTGTAAATGTATGGAAGCCGGCTGAAGTTATTTTCTACGCTACAAAATCTACGGAGTCATCTTCCCTTTGCTTAGATAATCCTGCGCCGGGACGCCGAAGGCGTCGGCGACGCGATTGAAGAACGCAAACATGGCAGTGATATAGACCGCTTCGGCGATTTGATCTTCGCTCCAGCCCGCGCCGCGCAGTTTTTGCACGTCGGCATGGGTGGAACGCGGCGCGTTGTTGGTGATGAGCTCGACGTAGGTCATCAAGGCACGCTCCGCCGGAGTCAGGTCCGCTTCCTCGAGCTTCCCTTCGAGAATGGCTTCCACGCATTTATCGTTGGCTCCCTGAACCCGCAGGAAGTGGGCGTGGCTGTCGAGTCAATACGGACACCGGTTCAGAAATGAAACGTAGCTGGCGATCATTTCTTTGTGGCGGCGAACCAGGTGGCCGTGGGAAAAGTGCACGGTGTTGGAAAAATCGACCACCTGCTTCAGAAAATCCGGGCGAGCGCCGAAGCACTTGATGATTCCGGGAACCTGGGTGCGGCCGGAACCGGCGCGCCAATAGTCGTAGGCGTTGGCGGTGTCGCCTTGGGCCTCGGCATCTTCGGTGATGCGAATCTTGGTGGGTTGCGGGTTGGCGTAGTGTTCACCGAGGACGGTCGGGGGAGCCGCGATTTTTTTGCGTTTGGTTTTTCTCTTGCGGGGCGCCATTTAAACTCCAACTGAATCATATTACGTTTTTGCATTAGGCCGCTGGGCGATGACCCAATTATAAACGGGCCAGCCCGCGAGAACGACGGCAGAGCCGAGAATGGCTTCGCGCGGACTGTGGATACTGAGAAGCGCGAGCATGGCGAGGATAAGAATCAGAAAGGCTACGGGAGTGAAAGGGTAGCCGGGAGTGAGGACTACGTTTTCGGATTGGGGCGGCTGGCGGCGCAAAGGAAAGAGGGCGCTGACGGTGAGTCCGAGGAAAAATATTACCGGGAATAAAAAGTAAGCGACGATCTGATCGAAAGTACCGAGCGCCACCAGCAGGCAGGCGATCGCGGCTTGAATGGCGACGGCGCGCGCCGGAGTGCCGAAGCGGGGATGGGTCTGGGAGACGGCTTGGATGAAGAGGCCGTCCTTGGCCATGGCGTACATCACACGCGGGGCGGAAATCATGAAGGCTGCGAGACTGCCAGTGACGCACAAAATAACGATGGCCGAAAAAATGATTGCGCCGGGTGGGCCGAAAAGGACGGCACCGGCCTGGGCGACGAAGGTGGCATCGGAGCCGACTTTTTCGATGGGAACCAGATAAATGAAAACCGCGCTGATGACGATGTAGACGGTGGTGACGGCGAGGACTCCGAGTACGAGCGCGCGAGGGAGCGTGCGGCCGGGGTCGCGGACTTCGCCGGCGATCTTGGTGGCGTCCCACCAGCCACCGAAGGAAAAAAATGCGGAGACCAGGGCGGTGGCGAAAGCCGGGCCGAGAGGCAGCGCGCCGTGACGCTGGGCCACGAAGGGAACGAAATTGGACCAGGAGCCGGGGTGAAACACGAGAGCCCAGATGGTGAGGACGCCGAGCACCGCAAATTTCAGCCAGGTGAGCCAGCGGAGAACTCCGGCGCTGATGCGCGTGCTGACCATGTTCAGCCCGGCGACCGCGGCGATCACGAGGATCGCGGCGAATTTCTGGGTGAGCGGCGACCAGTGAAAAATATAGGAAGCGTACGCGGCAATTCCGGTCGCGAGCGCGGCGGTGAGGCCGGGATCGAGGACGAGGAGACTCATCCAGCCGTAGAGAAAGGCGGAACGCGCGCCGTAGGTTTCGTGAAGATAAACGTAGGAGCCGCCGGGACGGGGAAAGCGTCCGGCGAGTTCGCCGAAACAGAGCGCGCCGCTGAGAGTCATGGCGGCGACGGCGAGCCAGACGACGAGAAGCCAGAACGGAGAGCCGAGGGCTTTGGCCATGCCGGCGGGCGTGAGGAAAATTCCTACGGCGATGGCTTCGCCGGCGACGGCTGCGGCGGCGGAACCGAGACCGAGTTGGCGGCGAAGGTCATTGGAGTCGAGGGCGGACGTTTGGGTTCGTTCCGACATGTCAGAGACGCGCCGACGCGGTCCGCACGCAGGAAGGAAGGGATTTTAAGCTGGCGAAGGACACACGCGAAACGAAGGTGGGAGTTTGTGCCGCGCGCAAAGTGCGAGCATGATACCACTGCGGCGATGATACGAGAAAGCGGCGGTGTGAGACGGCCGATGCGAGGAGTGAAATATTTGAATCGTTCGCGGCTGACGGCGATCTTCGCGGTATTTTTTTTGTTCTTGCTGGCAGGGTGCGGTCCGGCGTCGGCGCCGCCACCGGAAAACCCGCGACCGGCTGAGGCGCGTCATGAAGAACCGCGGCAGGATGAAGCGCGGCGAGATGAGGCGAACCGGGACGAGCCGCGGCGGCGTGAATCGAAGTCGGAACGCAGACGACGGCGGGAAGAACGCGACGCGTCGGATTCGTCGCAGGCCTCGCAATCGGCACAGACCCATGATTTGAGCGTGGACGAAACGCAGGGCGGGCATACTTTGAGCCGGCATGTGGGACGCAGCGACGCGGCTTTGCAGGAGCGGCTGCAGCGCGAAGGAAATATTTCAGCAGCGTCGACCTACACCGATCGCGCGGCAGCGGAGGCGGTGGTGGGCCATGTGTTGGAGCATAATTCGCGCGTGGAACAGTGGGAGCAGCGCGGCGCGCGGCGGCCGAACCTGGCGCTGGATTATTATGTCGACGCCTCGCAGCCGATTGGGCGATGTATGCAGCGAGGATCGAACGCGGCCGTGCCGGCCTGGGATGCAATTGTGGTGCTGAAGGCGTCGCGCGATGGGGATGGATTTTACGTGCTGACGAGCTATCCGGAGTGTCCGCGATGAAAAAGGCTGGGGATGACGGGAAAAAAGCGGGGAGCGAGATTTCCGCGAAGCACTTCCCTGCACTGCGGGCTTTCATGCGGAGCTATTTGCACCAGGATTTCGGCGAGGAGTACGGATCGGTGGAAGAAGCGGCGCGGACTTTTGTGGACGATGCCACGGAAGCGGAAGTGGCGACGGTGTTGACGGAGTGGCGGGAGTTTTTAGAAATGACGCGAGGGAAACCGCTGGGCGAGATTAATAATTTGATGGGTTCGAAGTTGGGCAGCGCGTGGGTGGCGGGGGGTTGGGGGGATTTGGAGTCGATTACCGAGGCCTTGGAGCATCGCGACGGGAATTAGGTGAGGTGTTGCGGTGGCAATCGAAGAGAGATCCCTCGTCGGTGCGGCAGATTCGGCCGCGCCTCTGTCGGGATGNNCCTACACAATCGGTTTCGGTGCCGCGAAACAAATTACTTTCCGGCGGCGAATTCGGCGGAATCTTCGGGGTAGCCCGGGCCGCGCGGCGGAAACGGGCGGCGACGGGTCTCGATGCCGAGGCGCTTGATTTTCT
>PMHK01000151.1:6967-7126 GCA_003156635.1 Acidobacteriota bacterium
TCCAGTTGGTGCGCTCCAGCATGTCCACGATGATGCGGCGTTCGACTTCTTCCAGAATTTCAAAGAGTGAGGGCGTGGAAACTTTGACATTAGGATCGCCGGAAATCGCGGGCATGAATTCCGCAAGTTGCAGGCGAACGCCGCGCACGATTTCGCGCG
>PMHK01000213.1 GCA_003156635.1 Acidobacteriota bacterium
CTAACTTAATAGAGGAGGCAGTATGTCCAAGGTTCTCGCTATTGTTTTCGCAACTGTATGCATCGCCGTGCTGTGTTGTGCGCCGTCGGCGTCAGCGCAAGTCACCGTCGCCGTCGGAGTGGCGCCCATATGTCCCTATGGCTACTTCTCGTACGCTCCCTACAACTGCGCGCCGTACGGCTACTACGGGCCCGACTGGTTTGTTGGTGGTGTATTTCTGGGAGCTGGCCCCTGGTTCCACGGCCCTGAACACTTCTCCGGCCATGTCGACAACCGGTTTGACCCTCATCACGGCTACCGGGGACCGTTTCCTGGGCGCGGAGATGAACCCAACAACCACTTCCACGGCAATGAGGCCAGAGACGGGAGAGGCCACGTGGTCCAAAGCGATCATGAGGTCGGCGGTGAACACGGACTACCCGGTGGCCACGGAGGGGAGCATCACTAGAACGCGAGGTCTGCCGCAACGGCTCTGCTTGCCACGAAAATTCACACCAGGAAGGCCAGCATGAGCCAGCGGGCGGCGTGGATTCAGCTCGAATAGAATCCACGCCCCGCCCGTTTATCAGGCCCAAGTCAGCCGGATTGGATTCCGCGCGGCGGCGGCTTGGCACTCCGATTGTTTCCGTGTAGCGCGTTTATCCGGAGTTGGAAAATCTCGATGGCGCTCCCGCCAAGTGAGACTGCAGCTGCGCGAGACTTTCCACTACCAAGTCCGCGCCGGCCTTGGCTAACGCTTCGCTCGAAAAACTGGTGGTGATCCCCACCGCCAAACATCCCGCCAGCTTCGCCGCGATGATCCCGTTGATTGCATCTTCGATCACCCAGCAGCTGGTGCCCGCCAGCCCGAGCTCCTTCAGCGTGATTTCGAATACTTCCGGCGAAGGTTTCGGCGCATCGAACTGCGCCGCATCCACCATCACCTCAAAAAAGGATTCCAGCGCGGACCTCTGCATCAAGGATTTCCGGTTTCGCGCGGTTGCCGATGTCGCGAGCGCCAGTCGAAAGTGCCGGTAGGACCAACTCACAAAGTCGAGAGCGCCCGCTACCGGCTGAAGGGTACATTCTCCCGCTTCGTAAAATGCGTTTTTCTGTCTCTGGAGCTCGGCGCTCTGCGCCGCCGACAGCGAGAACTCCGCGGCGACATCGTCGATCATCGCCTTATCGCTGCGCCCAATATAGGCGGCGAAGCGCTCCTCCGGCAGCGCGATTCCTGCGTGCTGCAAAGCCGCTCGTTTGGCGCGCTCATGCAGGCCTTCCGAATCGACCAGCACTCCGTCCATGTCGAAGATCAAAGCTGCGGGTAGCACGGTGCGCCCCTTGCACGATGTCGCTTCACTGGCCGAACTGGACATCTATATGGGACTCTTGACGTAGGATGCCTAGTATTGCACGATTGGTGCATGATGTTGCACGCTTCAATCGAAGGCCAGAACCCGGCCCTTCCCGCCAACCGCCACGCCATAATTTTGGATCGCTTAACCGCGGACGGGCAGGTCAGCGCGTCACTGCTCGCTCGAGAATTTTCCACATCGGAAGACACCATCCGGCGCGACTTGCGGGACCTCGCGTCCCGCGGGCTCTGCCAGCGAGTTTACGGCGGTGCGGTGTTGGTTTCGCCCGCGTCAACTTCAATCCGGGTCCGCGCCACGGAAGGGAGCGAACGCAAGCAGGCCCTCGGGAGAATGTTGGCCACGCTGCTGCGTCCGGGACAATTCATCTTCATCGATGCCGGCAGCACCAATTTAGCGTTTGCGCACCAGATACCGGACGGCCTGAATCTCACCGTCGCGACTCACGATCCAGCCATCGCCGCCTGTTTGGTGGGGCGCTCCGGCGTTGAACTTCTTATGATCGGCGGGAAGGTCAATCCGAAAATAGGAGCGGCACTCGGCGGCGGCCCGCAGCGAGAAATCGCCAGCATGAGTCCCGATCTCCTGATCCTCGGAGCATGTTCCATTCATGCCGAAAACGGCGTCGGAGCTTTCGATTTCGACGATGCCCAAATGAAGACCGCCCTCATCCAGCGTGCGGGCTCGACCGTCTTGGCCGTCCAGAACGAAAAGTTGGGCGCGGTGGCCACCCACCAGATCGCGGCGATCGATTTGATCGCAGATGTTGTGGTCGAAGCTGACGCTCCAACGGCCCTGACCGAAACATTTTCGTCCAAAGGTCTGCGGGTTCATCACGCTGCGCCGGCATCAATCGCAAATGAGGGGCCACGCCACGCCGCCGGACCAATGCGCCTGACCAAACGGGTCCAACGATGAGCGATCTCAATCATCAGCGCGTACTCGTCACCGGTGCGGCACAGGGCCTCGGACGCGCTATAGCTGAGAGATTCCTGGAGCAAGGGGCTACCGTCCTCCTCACTGATTCGGTGGAAGACCACGTGATCAATACGGTCACGGATAATTTGGAGCGCCGATTTCCGGGACTCGCTTTCGGCAAGCGCCTCGACGTCACCGACGAACGGCAGGTCATCGAAGGCTTTCAGTTCATGCGTGACGTCCTGGGCGGATGCGATGTGCTGGTGAATAATGCCGGCATCAACCATGAGTGTCCTTCGGAATCGTTTACGGCGGCGGACTTCGACAAAGTTCTGGCGGTCAATTTGCGGGGCGTCTTCCTCTGCAGCCGGGAGGCGATCAAGTTATTTCTGAAGCAAGGCTCCGGCGTAATTATCAACAACTCTTCGAATCATGAACTGGTCCCCAAGCCCGGTTTCATCGCCTACTCGGCCAGCAAAGGCGGCCTGGGGAATCTCACTCGCACCTTGGCGCTCGAGTACGCTGACCGCGGAATTCGGGTGAATGCGGTCGCGCCCGGCGCCACTCTCACGCCGCTAAACGCCTCGTGGGCCGACGATCCAATCAAAAGAAAAAAAGTGGAGAGCCACATCCCGCTAGGACGCGCCGCCTCTCCCGAAGAAATTGCGGGAGTCTTCGTTTTCCTGGCCAGCAAAGACGCCAGTTATATCACCGGACAAACGATATACGCGGACGGAGGGATCAGCCTGCACACCGATTACAAAACGAACTGGTCCTCCTGACGGTTTCTTCTTCGCTGCGCTCAGAATGACATCAAGGGTGGGTTGATTGCGTTACGGCTACGCCAATGTTTCCCGTTCCAACCAAACTCCAAAACGCCACCTGTAGCGGCCGCCTTCGCGCCTCGACCATGCACCAAACGCAAATCAATACATGTGGAACGAAATTTCGATGTTTTGGTGCACCGCGACCGGCGCGCCGCTCGCGTCCTTGGCCGGCTCAAAGATCCAGGTGCCGACCGTGGTCACCGCCTGCTGATCCAGCGACGGCTCCAGCGATTTGGTCACGGTAATGTCGCTCGCGCGGCCTTCCGCGGTGACCAGCACCGCCAGCATCACCGTCCCCTGAATTTTTTTCTTCCGGCCCTGGTCGGAGTACTCCGCGGCAGGGCAATATTTGCACCGTGCAAACGAGTTTGGATTCGGGCGCGGCGCGTTCGCATCGTGGGTCGGACCCAGCGCCGCCAACGGCTCGCCCAGCTGTCCCGCCAGCTCGCTCGACATCGTCACTCGTGATTGCACGAAAAGAATTGGGCGCGGATGCGGTGGTCCCGCCGCGGACGCGGCGGGGGTCACCGCCGGCCGCACATTCACCGTTAGCCCCAAATCATTGTCCAGCGCGCGGTACCGCCCGTTCACCAGAATATCCGCGCCGAGCGCTTGGGCCAGCTCGATCGCCTGCGGCGATTCAAATTCGTCTTTGGCGGTTAGTCCCCGCGCCTGCAGCGCCGCCGGCAATTGGGCCCGGTCGATCACCGCGAACGCTCCGCCGCTGCCCGCGGCCCACTCCGCGGACAAATTGTCCGCGACCCACGCGCCAAACGGCCGCCACTGGTTGTCCCAGGTGCAAAAATCCAGCACCACAATTTTCGGCGCGCGCCCCGCGCCGCTGGACTCTTTCCAATCCGCCAGCGCCGCCGCCAATTTCGCATTCAAGTCCTGGGTCATCGCCGGCCACTCCACCGCCGTCGCCCGAGCGGAGCCGAAGCCTACTCCCCGCGGCCGCATCGTCGATCGCGGCTGCATTTGCGCCGGCTGCGCCTGAGCTGCCGGTGATTGATTCGCCGCACCCGAATCAGCCGCTGCCCCGCCGGGCATCGGCCCGGCATCGGCCTGCGCCCACACCCGCCCCGGCGCCAATAGCAGCAGCGCCGCGCACACCATGGCGCACGGCGCGGCGCACCGCCAAGCCCGCGCCCCGGCGAATCTCCGTGTCCGCATTTCCTGATCGATTACGTTCCGGAATGAGTAGTTCATGGCTGGCACCTCGCACTTTGCCGATGCGATGCGCCATCCTCGCACCCAAGTTGCTTTCGCGCAATTTGCAATTTCGCCCAGCCGATGACGTCGTGCTCCCAGGCCTGCTGGTCCCTACCGTCCCGGCTCTGTCCATCAGTATAGAGATATCACCGGAGTTATTTATCGTCCACTAATCGTGGGCCCACGCAAGATCTACAACCTCCATTGCGCTGCAACGCACCCTCTCCGTATTTCTACGAATATCCAACAAATTCCAATTGTGTTAGCGTGAGTCGGGGCACTTTTCTGTGCGATCAATTTGCGCGCCAATCGACGTGGGACGACGCAAGCGAGAGGAGGACGCCATGCATCACCGCGCATCACAAAACGAAGCTCCGCCACGCGACGCGATTAGAAACCGACCTATCTCCCGCATAACCAAGGCCTCCCATGCGTTCTAATCGTCATTTTAAGGGTGTTTTCAAAACGCCGTGCATGCTGACTCAATTTGCCGTCTGCCACTTTCCATTTCTGAATTTCCATGTTCCACCCTTCCTAATCGACACTTCCCGCAATTAGAAACCATCTTCAACCTCCACAAAACAAAGGCCGTCCGTGTTTTCTAATCGACAGTCTTTTCGGCGTGGGCCGCGCGTCACCGTGCGCCACCGCAGAGGGGCGGGGTTTCGGCCATTTCTAATCCGCTACCAGCAATTAGAAATCAACGTAAACCACTCAAAACAAAGCGTCGAGGCAATTTCTAATCCGCAAAAACGACGGTGTTTGGTCGCCCAAAAAACCGGCGCAGGCCATTTCGCTGATTTATCTCTTCCCATTTCCGTCTCGCCGCGAGTAGATTCATCCCAGGCGACGCACCAGAAGAAGTCGAGCGCCTCGCCTACCCACACCATGACAGCGATGCCGCAAGCGCCGGCTCGGCGCGTTCATCACCGCGAAGGTTTCCAGGAATGGCGCTCCGGCAGCGGGCCTTCCAGCGTTCGGCCCACTTTCGCGATCGCCATCCTGCTAATTTCCATCGCGATCCTCGCGACGGCGGCGCCCGCGTCCGCGCAGGATCGGACGCAAACGCGGTCGATGGTTATTTCGCGGGGCGGGATTGTGGCGGCGGAAAGTCCTTTGGCGGCGCAGGCGGGGGCGGCGATTCTGGCGCGGGGCGGAAACGCCGTCGACGCGGCCGTGGCCGCGAACGCGGCGATGGGCGTGGTTGAGCCGATGATGAACGGCATCGGCGGCGATCTTTTCGCCATCGTGTACGAGGCGAAAAGCGGAAAACTGTACGGGTTGAACGCCAGCGGCTGGGCGCCCGCGGGGCTAAGCCTCAAATTTCTGAAATCCAAGGGCATCACCGAAATGCCGCAGAGCGGCATACTCGCCATCACCGTGCCGGGCGCGGTGGACGGCTGGTCGAAACTGCTGGCGCGCTTCGGAACGAAGCAATTCTCCGAAGTACTCGCGCCGGCGATTTATTACGCGCGCGAAGGATTTCCGGTACCCGAATGGGACGCGGCCTACTGGGACGACAGCGTGAAGCTGTTGCAGCGGGATAAAAATGCCGCGGCAACTTTTTTGCCCGGCGGGCGCGCGCCGCGCGTGGGCGAACTTTTCCGCAACCCGGATCTGGCGCGTTCGTTGGAGCTGATCGCGGCCGGCGGACGCGACGCGTACTACCGCGGCAGTATCGCCAAAAGTATCGCCGCGTATTCCGCGAAAATCGGCGGCCCCATGACCGCCGCGGATCTCGCCGAATATTCCAGCGAGTGGGTCGAGCCCATTTCCACGACCTATCGCGGCTGGACGGTTTACGAAATTCCGCCAAATGGTCAGGGTATCGCCACGCTGGAAATGCTCAATATCCTGGAAGGATTTTCGTTAGCGAAATACGGGCACAATTCGGCTGATGCCTTGCACGCGATGATCGAAGCGAAAAAACTGGCGTACGCCGATATGTATCGCTACGTTGGCGACCCGAAATTCAGCGAGATTCCGGTGGAAGGCCTGGCCTCCAAAGATTACGCCGCCGCGCGCGCCAAATTAATCGACATGGCCAAGGCGAATTGCAACGTGCCGCCGGGCGAGCCGGCGCTGCCGGCCAAAGGCGACACCACGTATCTGACCGTGGTCGACGCTGACGGCAACATGGTCTCCTTGATTCAAAGCAACTATTCCGCATTTGGCTCGGGCCTGGTGGCCGACGGCACCGGCTTCGCGCTGCAGAATCGCGGCGGACTCTTCAAACTCGATCCGCAATCGCCCGATGCCTTGGCCGGGCACAAGCGCCCGCTGCACACCATCATTCCCGGCTTCATGACCAACGGCCACGAACGCATCGCGTTTGGCATCATGGGCGGATTCAATCAGGCCCAGGCCCACGCGCAATTTGTTTCGAACGTGGTAGATTTTGGCCTGAATATTCAGGAGGCGATGGAGGCGGCGCGTTTCACCAAGCGCACCTTCGCCGGCTGCGACGTCGATATGGAAGACCGCATTCCCGCGGCGGTGCGCGATAATCTGGCGGCCCGTGGCCACCAGATTATTTTGCACGGCGCGTATTCCGCCACCATGGGCGGCGGCCAGGCTGTCGAGCGCAACGCCGACACCGGCGTAAATTTTGGCGCCTCCGACCCGCGCAAAGACGGCGAAGCCATCCCGGAGGCCGCCCCCACGCGTGCGCAACCATGAACCGTCTCGATCGCGTCTACGTCTCGGGCCGCTCGGTTTCACTTCGTTTCGGTTTACGCTGTCATCCCGACCGCGGGGCCGCAGTTGCCCTGACGAGGGATCTCTCTTCGATTGCCCCAATTGCAACGCACTCGATCGGCGATTCAAAGAATTCCAGTCTTCCCTTCTCGCCGCGATTCCGAACTGCGGCCACAGCTGGACCGAAAGTACTATCGACCAGCACTTTCGCCTGGCCGATTATTCGTATCCCAGTCCTTGCGGAGGCAGTACATGCCGGTAGCGAACCAGGTTTCGGAACCGCCGAGAAAAACCTCCCCCGACTCCACCGAGAAACAACCGCTCCTGATCCCGACCCCTTTCGGAGAATTGACCCGCGAAGAAATTCGCGAGTGGGAAATTATGCTGGGCCGTCCCCTGCTGCGTTTGCCCCAGACTCCCGAGAATTAGCGCGCCGCATTCAGCGGTGGCAGCCGCGGCGGGAAAACTGGAGTACACTGCGGACATGAGCGGACACTCGCGAGCTCATGTTCTGGCGCCGCGCATTTTGCCGGCGGCGCTCCTTCACTCAACTCTACGCGCACTTCTGCACGCGACGCTGTGCGCCACGCTGCTGGCCGGGCGCGCGGAGGCTCAACCAAAGCCTGCGACCGCAGCCGACAGCTTCTCCATTCCCGCCGGAACCATTCTCCCCATCGAACTGCGCTCGACGCTCTCACCAGAAAAATCCAAACCGGGCCAGGCCATCTCCGGAAGAATCATGCAGGACGTTCCGCTGCCGGCCGGCGCACGGATCAAAGCGGGCAGCAAAGTTTTTGGCCGGGTGCTCGCAATTACTCCCGCCAGCGCCGGCGTGCCGCCCAGCATCTCCTTGCAATTCGATCAGCTGGTGCTCGCCGGCCAGACGATTTCGATCGCGACCGACCTGCGCGCCATCGCCGGCTTCGTGCGCATTGAGGAAGCGCAAATTCCCACCACCAGTGGGGGCGAAGGCGAAGTCTATCGCTGGTTGCCCACCTCGCAAATCGGCGGCGATGTGGTCTATGGCGCCGACGCCCCGGTGGGCAGCGCGGAAAATGCCGACGATATCGTGGGCCGCTCGGTCCATGGCGGCGTGCTGGTGCAGGTACGCGCCAAACCCGGGGCGGCTTGCCGCGGCAGCATCGCCGGCAATCCTGCGCCGCAAGCCCTGTGGGTTTTCTCGGCCGACGCGTGCGGCGTCTACGGGATCAATCATCTGGTGATCGCGCACGCCGGACGCAGCGCGCCCGCCGGCGTGATCGTCCTCGCGTCAAATGCCGGCAAATTGAAAATCCCCGGCGGCACCGGCATGTTGCTGCGGGTCAACGCCCCCGCGGAAAATTAATTGCGGACGCGCAACTTAGCGGACGAAAGTTGGCAGGTGCACGATGTCGGTGGGCG
Source organism: Acidobacteriota bacterium (assembly GCA_003156635.1). Taxonomy (GTDB): domain Bacteria; phylum Acidobacteriota; class Terriglobia; order Acidiferrales; family UBA7541; genus Palsa-295. Next base: position 8,408 of record PMHK01000213.1, read on the forward strand.
GGACTGGCTCGAGNNCTCGAGCGGGTTGCCGGCTTTGCGCCAGGCGGCTAGGCCACCGGCAATGACGAAGGCGTTGAAGCCTTTTATGCGCAGCAGGTGCGCAACGCTGGCGCTGGTCAATTCATTGCGGCAGGTGCAGTACAAATAAATATTGTCCTGCTTGGGGAGCTTTTCGATTTCGGCGTTCAGATTGTTGGGCTCGATGCGGATCGCGCCGGGAATGCGATAGACGTTGGTGCCGTAGTAGCCGTGGCTGCGCACGTCGCCGAGCACGATGGTCCCCGTCGGCCCCGTTTGCAGTTTCTTGGCCAGCTCGGCGACTTGCACGCGCGGCACGATGCGGTCGCCGCGATGTTTCCAGTACAACGACACGCGGTAGGCGATGTAGGCCAGCACCGCGAGAATGATGACCACTTCCACGGCGTGGCCGGCGGCGCGGAAGCCCTCGACGATTTTTCCCACGAAATCGCGGAAGATGTAGCCGACGGCGATGTACGCCAGCGCATACAAACATGCGCCTAGAAAATCCAGCCCCAGAAACTGCAAGTACGGCATCTTCATGCTGCCGGCCAGCGGCGCGGCCATGGTGCTGACACCCGGAATAAATTTCGCGATCAGCAGCGTCTCCCGGCCGCGTTTGTAGAACGATTCCGCCGACTTCAGCACGCAATTTTCGGGGTCGATCGAAACGCGGCACAGGAATTTCAGCACGGTCCAGCCGGTGTGCTTGCCGAAGAGGTACAGCATGGTGTCGGCGGTCATCATCGCGATCACCGCGCACAGCACTACCGCCGGCGTGTTCAAGCGGCCGGAGGCGGCGGCGGCTCCGCCGGCGACTAGCGCGACCGCGCCGGGTACCGGCACGCCGATGGCTTCGGCGAAAACGACCAGGGAGACTACGGCGTAGCCGTGGCGAACAATCAATGCGAGCAGATCATTCATAATTCGAGGGTAAAGACTAGCACGCCTCGCGCACAATCGGGCGAAGGCCCGATGGGGGCGGAGGCAACGGCAAGTGCAGCGCAGGTTTTGGGCTGGGCAACATTGGAGAATCGACGGGTGAGTCAGCGGGCGCGCAAAAAAAGAGGCGCGGGAAATTTCTCCCGCGCCTCTTTGCCCTACGCCCTGAACTTTTTGCGGCGGCTATTTATTCCGCCGCGGTTGGAAGCCGATCGTTTTTTTCGTTCAGCGCAACCTGAACGCGTGAAGAAGATCAGCTAGAAGCTGATTTTCAGGATTTGGCCGTTGTTGCCGACGAACCAGCCGGCTTTGGGATTGGCGAAGGCTACGGCCCAATTGCCGTCGACGCCGGCGATGGGATACCAGGTGCGGCCTTCGTCCGGGGTCCACGCGGCGCCGCCCGAGGAAAAGGCGGGCTGCGTTTCGGCGGTGACTACGACGGCGTGTTCCAGATCGAAATTCTGTCCGTCGAAGCCCCAGTTGTCGGGATCGAGGTAGAAACCGTTGTCGTCGAAGCGGCTGCCGCGGACGTAAGCCAGGCAAAAAATCGTGCCCTGCAGCGGCGGCTTGTTGGTCAGCGTCCAAGTCTGGCCGCCATCATCCGATGTGGCCGCATCAGCAAAAGAATCGTCGCCGAGATCGCCGCCGGCCACGATGCCGTGGCGTCCATCGCGGAACGCGACGGTGGTGGCGCCGCCGCTCGCCGAAGTTTCGAGCGGCGTGTTGTACGCCTTCCAGGTTTGGCCGCCGTCGCGAGTGGCAAGGACGCGGGCCGCGATGGCCTGCGCGCCGGTCACTGACCACGCATTGAACAAGCCTTGAGTCGCGGTGCAGGTGCCGCTGGACGAAAACGAGGCTTCGCCGGTCAGCGCGGGAGGCATGCGGTTGGCGATCGATTGCCAGGTGCGGCCGTCGAACGTGCGCAGATCCGGAAAGACGCCATTCACGGAATCGCTGTGGGCGATGCCGCGATCCGGGCCCCAGAAGGCGAAGCAATCGTAGAAGGCGTTCACGGTCGCGTTGGTGAATTCGATTTTCCAGGTCGCGCCGCCGTCGATGGTTTTGTAAATCTTAAAATCGTTGGTGTTGTTGCCGATCGAGAGCAAGTAGGCGATTTTGTCGCTGACGCCGTAGACGTCGCGGAATTGCAGTTCGTCGTTGGGGTCGGTGGTGGTTCCCGGCACGACGCCAGATCTCCAGGTTTTTCCGCCGTTGGTAGTGACCACGAAGGTGCCGCCTGTGCCCGAAGCCCACACCACGTTTTCGTTCACGGGGCTGACTGCAATCAAGAGCTGAGTGGTTCCGCTCACTTGCGGAGTAATCGTCGGCTGCTTCACCTGCCCGCCGTCGTTACCAGCTAAAACGACCGACGCCGACAACACCACCAGACAAAACGCCATAAATAATTTTGAAATTTTCGCCATTAGGGTCCTCCCAGGACGGGTAGTACGGTGAGCTGAGGGCAGGAGTATAGATGCGGCGGAAAAGCGTGTCAAACTGACCTGCCCCCAGATTCCGCACAGTTCACGATACGACGTTGGAGCCTTTGACGTGCTCGGCGATAGAGAGAACGCCGTCGTCGGGGCTGTGGAAAAGTGGGAAACGCGTAGCGTTTTCCAAGGTGGCGGAGCCACTGTCTTTTCCATAGCCTTTTTGCCTGCTCATTTCCCGGGCAAACTCTTGCGGTGTCCGATACCCTAAGCTGCTGTGCGGCCGTTCCTGGTTGTAGTCGGTCTGCCAGATTTTAATCTTCCGCCGCGCTTCGAACAGATTCTCGAACCAGCTCACCCTCAAACATTCGTCACGCAGCTTGCCGTGAAAACTCTCCACCCGCCCGTTCTGCATCGGTCGCCCCGGTTGGATGTGTACCAACTCGATCTTGCGTTCGATACACCACGCCAAAAAGTGCCGACTGGTCAGTTCTGGCCCGTTGTCACAGCGAATCACCTGCGGCACGCCACGCTCGCTGATGATCCCCTCCAGCACCCGCGTCACTCTCCGGCTCGCAAAACTGGTGTCCACTTCCAGGCCTAAACACTCTCGCGTGCACGCGTCCACCACGCTTAGCACCCGGATCGCTCGCCCGCCTTCCACCGCGTCATGCACGAAGTCCAGCGCCCATTCCTGATTCGCTGCGGTGCAGGCTCGTAACGGCTGCCCACTACGCACGCAGTGTTTGCGCTTCTTGCGCCTAATACTCAACCCCGCTTCTCGATATACGCGATACACCCGTTTGTGATTCACATCTTCTCCCCTGCGTCGCAGCAAAACATGCAAGCGCCGATAGCCGAAGCGCGGCTTCTCCCGCGCCAACTCCACCAGCCGCAGTCGCAACCCTTCATCGCTGCGCTTGCTTTGATAACGGTAACTGGATAAGACAACACATGCAAAACTTCTGGCTGAGAGATTCAGGCCGCCGTATTCCTTACGCCAGCGGTAGTAGGTCTGTACCGTGATCTCGGCTTCTTTGCAGAC
>PMHK01000148.1 GCA_003156635.1 Acidobacteriota bacterium
TACGTCGAAGACCTGCGCAGCCCCGAAGAAATCGCCGATCACTTCGATTTCCCGTTAGACCTGGTCCGCAGCGTCGCCATGCTGGTCGACACCAACGAATACAAACGCAAGCAAGCCCCCCCAGGCCTAAAACTAACCAGCAAAGCCTTCAGCGTAGGCCGCCGCTTCCCCCTGGCCCAGAAATTCTCAAATTAGCTGGCGATCTTTTCGCGCCGGATGAGATAAACGCCGTTCGTAAAATTTCCTTTCGCGCGAGCCTTCGTACGGTCCAAGCGCCCAACGCTCCGTCGTCTCGCACCGAGTCTTCAAGTCAGATAGGAATTGTCGCAAAAGCCCTTACCGGGAACGATCCCATCCCCTTGACCTTCACTGGCGCCGCAGTAAACGTAAATCCACTCAGCGGCAGCATCTCCAGATTGCACATATGCTCCACAATCGGAATCCCCGCGCCCAGCAAAATCGTATGCACCGGACGCTCCCCATCCTCCGTATCGTCGATGTTGTACGAATCGATCCCCACCAGCGCCGCCCCCTCATCCCGCAAATATTCCGCGGCGCCGCGCGTCAGAAAAACGTGCCCCTCGAAATACGCGTCCGTAGCCCAATGCCGCGACCAACCCGTCTCCACCAACACCGCCCTGCCGCGCACGTCCAATCCCGAAAAAACATCGCGATCGACCGCGCGGCCCGCCATCCCGGAAGTCCGCACCACCACCCCATCCACTTCCGCCAGGGAACTCAGCTCCACCTCCGCCAAATCCTTCCCGTCCTCAAACCGGTGAAACGGCGTATCGATGTACGTCCCCGTATTCGCGATCATGTCGATTCGCCCAATCTGAAAGCTGGTCCCGTCGCGATAAAATTTTCGCGACGCCTCCCGGCTCAGAAAATCGCAAATGATCGGCGCCGGAAAACCCTTATACGTAATCAACCCGTCGTAAACCACATGGCTCAAATCCACAAACGCCCGTCCCATTCTCAGCCTCCAGCCCCGCATAAGACCGTATCAAATTCACGCGCCGCCAAGCCGTAGATTCGTAGGCGCCCGCCTTTGACTTTCCGGCCCCCATCCTTCCCGCTTTTGGAAGGGTGAGGCCTTTGCCTCCTCTCCTGTTAAAATCCTGCGCAATGCCCAAACCAAAACACCTTCGATTCGAAGCNNTTCCGCTACCAATTTCCCTACATGGAGGAGGGCCGCCACGCCCCCGACCGCCCGCCAATACTCACCGCGACCGTTGCCGCCGCCGTCCGCGCCGCGACAAAAGCCGCCCCCAAGCTCCCGATATTTGCCGGAGGCAAATCCATGGGCGGCCGCATGACCTCGCAAGCCGCCGCGCAAAGCCTCTTGCCCGACGTGCGCGGCCTGATCTTCTTCGGCTTCCCACTGCATCAACCGAATCGCCCAGACACCAAACGCGCCGAGCATCTCGCCGATGTAAAAATCCCGATGCTCTTCCTCCAAGGCACGCGCGACACCCTAGCCGACCTCCAACTCCTCCGGCCCCTAATCAAAAAACTCGACAAGAAACTCGGCCCCCGCGCCACCCTGCACATCATCGACACCGCCGACCATTCCTTCCATGTCCTGAAAAGCGCAAAAAAGACCGACGCCGAAGTCCTGCAAGAATTAGCCGCAACGACGGCGGCGTGGATGCAAGCCAAGGCTTGAATTAAAAGCCACTCCTGGAAGGTAAAACTCAGTGAAGAAAAACGATCGGCAGGGTGGCTGAGCCTTTGACTTTCTTTACGTTGCCGTGCGACCGCTGCCGTCAACCTAAGCGCGCTTCTTCCTGTCCTTCCGGCATTCGCCACATTTCACTTGCCCGGAAGTCCCATAAAATTCAATGTCGCACTTAATGCACTGCCGCAGTTGAAGTCTGACGCCTTCGAGGATGATGGTCTTCGCGCGCTCCACCTGCGGCCGCGGCCGCGGATTACGTTTGGATGCCATTTGATTTGCCGTAGCGGCGCGAACGATTAACCCGACAGCCCCTTAATCTGATCTCGCCGGTACCACTCGGCCTGCACCGTAACATACCAGTGCCAGGGTTCCCAACTGCGCACGTCTCTCGTCACCGGCGGCTTCGGGCTCAATCGTTCCCACACCTTATCCGCGAATGAAACCAATTCTTCGTCTGTCATCTTCTGCACGCGAGTTCGAGCCCCGTCGAAATCGAATGTTGTCGGTGTCATCGTCGCGCCTTTGCCGAATAGATTTCGCAGCGGCATTTTCGCAGTCCACATATCCCGCCACCAACCGCGATTGTGCCAAGAAACTGTTAATGGGTCTACCGCGAAACAGGTGCGTAATCACCTGAGCTAAAGCTCGCGCAGCAGCAGCCCGGCCTTTGACTTTCCGCGTGGCCCGTCCTCCCCGCCACGTCGCGCCGTTGCCTTTCGTNNCCGCAACTTTCCATTGCCGACCTTCCCAAGCAACTCAACCACTCCCAAAATCCGCTACGCTTTCCACCGCCGCCCATTTACAATCCCAAATTCAAATCGCGCGTCGCCGGCAAACAGTAGGGAACTGAACGGCCTTCGCCGGCGTCTCACTCTTCTCCACGGAGGAACGCATGCTCAAACTAAAACTCTGCGCTGCCCTTGCGGCAACAATCCTATTCACCGCCATCACCTCGCCCGCGCAAACTCCACCGCCAGCGACGGCGCCCCCATCGCCCGAGCAATCCCAACTCCTCAAGAACACCGAAGCCTTCATCCGCACGCTCTTCGCCTGGGGCCCCGACTTCGCCGTCAAACTCGGCCCGCTCTCCCCGTCGCCCTCGCCTGACTTCTACCTCGTCCCGCTGACCGTCACCATCCACGACCAGACCGACACCGGCAGCGTCTTCGTCAGCAAGGACGGCAAAACCTTCCTCCGCGGTGAGATGTACGATACTTCCCTCAATCCCTTCGCCGACAACGTCAAGAAACTCCGCCTCACCGGCGATCCCACCGTCGGCCTCGCCACCGCCAAAATAATGTTCGTCGTCTTCAGCGACTTCGAATGCCCACACTGCCGCGAACTCCACGAAACCCTCAAGACCCTGATCCCCGAGCATCCCGAAGTCCGCTTCATCTTCAAGGACTACCCGCTAACCCAAATCCACCCCTGGGCCGAAACCGCCGCCATCGGCGCCCGCTGCGCTTACATCCAGGACCCAGCGACCTACTTCAAAATCGCCGACCAAATCTTCGACAACCAGGACGTAATCTCCGCCGAAAATGTCTGGGACAAACTAAACCAATTTGCCGCCCAATCCGGCCTCGACCCCAGCACCTTCCGATCCTGCCTAGCCTCCAAAGAAGCCAAAGACGCAGTGGACAACAATGTCCGCGAAGGCCAATCCCTAAACGTCAACAGCACCCCCA
>PMHK01000088.1 GCA_003156635.1 Acidobacteriota bacterium
CGCCAGCACTGGCAAACCGAGCGAAAATATCATAGAGGCAATCGAATTGCAAGCAAGTTTCCAGGCTTACCGCAAAACCATTGCCACTCGGCCACTTATCGGCCTTCTTGATGTCTGGGCGTGTCCCATTATACAGCATATGACGTCAATTCGCCTAATTAGGTTTCTTCGCCGTCCCCGCTATTTCGGCGCTGGGCCGGCGGGGGGCTCGGCCGAAGGTCCCGGGGGAGGCTCTCCCGCCGGTTTGGCGAAAAGGCTGTCCGGCAAATCGGCGTTATGCTGAATATCGGTGAAGGTAATGGTAAACGCCGCTTGCGAGCTCGATTGCTCCACCCGGAACGGCAGTTTGACCCCGTCCACCTCCCGGTAATCCGCGATATTTGCGNNGCCATCGGGAGTATGCCGGTGATTCACGCTGCGCACTTCAAGGCCGCTCGCGATGTCGTAATACAGCTTGTCCGGGTCGCCACCACCGATCGGAGTCGCTTCCACCACATAGGTATCGTGATCGTCGATTTTTTCGGTGCCGGTGANNGGTGAACTTTGAATAGATTTTCTGCAGGTCGAGCGCGTGATAAAAATTCGCTTCCTTGCGTTCGTCTTCCAGCTCGCCCCCGGTCAGCACCCGCAGGCCATTTCGCGGATCGTCCGACCACGCCGTAGTCCCGTCAAATCCCTGCTGAATGATGGCGCCGCCCAAGTTGATTACCACCAGAATCAAATTCGGCGCCTTCATGTGCACTTCGATGGTGCCACTCAGGTTGTTCATCGCCGGGATTTCGATCGTGCCCTTCGACACGCGCGTATGCAGTTTCTGCCAAGCCGCGCGCCCTCCAATCGCTTCAACGTAGTGCTTGTAAACCTGGTCGCCCGTCGGTAGTGCCGCGGCCGAATTCGCAGAAGCTGCCGGCGTCGGTGCCGGCGCTTGGGCGCTCGCTCCCATTCCCAGGAACAGGCTCGCGGCGCACCAAACCAGAAATCGCGTTACTGGATTTCTCATCGTCATCACCATGGCTGTCCCGTTGTGCCGGATTCTGCTACGCGCTGGGGGTCGGAGACATTACACTTGTGGTCGAAACTTAATGATAAAGCCATTTTAACGAGAGCAGAAAAAATACATGTCGATCAATTCAACCAGGCGCGCCCTCATCGTACTCGCGGTTCTCCTGCTACTGATTCTCGCCGCTGTTGTTGGTTTCTACTACTGGCAGCATCGCCCTCTGCCCCCCATGGTTTCTCCGGTCGCGGGCGTCGCAGTATCCGGCCCGGAGCCCGGCATCCTCAGCGAGCTTCCATCCGATGCTCCGGTAATCGCCTATGTAGACGTGGCCGCCCTTCGGAAGTTACAGAATTCGCCACTGGCTGCCGTTCTCGGCCTCACCTCTCCCGGGCCGCAAGCCGACCGCGAATACGCGGCCTTTGTCCGTGACTCCGGTTTTGACTACCAGCGCGATCTAGACCACGCCGGTATTGCCATGTGGCCCGCGGGATTTGGCACTCCAACCAACGTGCTGGGCGACGATCGCGTCCTCTCCATCGCCGACGGCCGCTTCGACCAGCAAAAAATAAAAGCGTATGCCCTGCGCACCGGCAAAGTCGTCACCAACGGCGCGCATGAAGTCCTGGACGTTCCGGGAAATCCTCCGGTGTCGGTCGAGTTTCTTTCGCCCACGCGCATCGCGCTGGCCAGCGGCAGAAATGCCGCGGCCCTCCTCGCTGCCATTGATACCAGCGGTTCGGCTCCGCCCGACCCAGTTCTACAATCGCGCATTGAACGCGTGGCCGGCGCGCCTATTTTCGCCGTCGCCCGTACGTCGCAGCTTCCTGCCAGCTTCTATGCGAATTTTCACAACGCGCCGCAGCTCGAATTACTAATTCGCAGCATTCAAGCCCTAACCCTGGCAGGCCAGCCGGATGGCGAAAATTTGAAAGTCGGCGTCGACGCCGAAAGTGATTCGATGAAGGACGCCATGCAGATCTCCTTCCTGCTCGAAACCGGCCGCATGGCCGGCTCCCTGGCGCTTTCCACTCCGGACGCGAAGCGCCAAATGACCCGCGAACAAATCGACTTTCTCAATGCCCTGCTCAGCGATGCCAAAATCACACGCCGCGACCAACTCGTCCGCCTTAATTTCACCATCACCCGCGACATGCTGGCCGCGGCGCCAACCCGAACCACCTCCGCGTCCGCGCCAGCCGCAAAGCCTCCAGCAACGGCCCACACTTCGAACCAATAAATGAACGAAGCGGAGTTCAATCTGAGTTAGACCTCAATGGTCATCGCAAAAGCGCTGTCATCCCGAAGCGGAGCGAGGGATCTGCTTCTTACGTTCGAGCGCCAAATATCGAGGTGAGAGAAGTACCGAAAAAAAGAGGAGCGTGACTTAGTCCGCGGCAGCAGTAGCCGTAGCAGCCGTGCTCAAATACCGCCACGGATTCACCGGCGTATTGTAAATTCGAACTTCGTAATGTAGATGCGGGCCAGTGGATCGTCCGCTGTCGCCCTCAAATCCAATAATGTCGCCGCGCTTCACGCGTGTTCCCGCGTGCGTCTGGAAGCCGGAAAGATGCCCGTACCAGGTCGTAACGCCAAACCCGTGGTCAATTACCACCAGCCGCCCGTAACCCGCGCGCTGTTCCATCACCGAGACAATGCCATCTGCCGTGGCTCGCACGCCGTCGCCGTAATGCGACGCAATGTCCATTCCCGCGTGAAAAGCGCCTTCACCGCTAAACGGATCCAGCCGCTCGCCGAA
>PMHK01000184.1:0-18446 GCA_003156635.1 Acidobacteriota bacterium
CGATTCCGAATTTGTCGAGCACCTTTCCCGCTTCGCTCATGACCGGCAGATCGGTATCCGACCCCATCAAAATTCCGACCAGCGCGTGCTTTCCGTTTTTCGAAGATGTCACTCGTAATCTCCCGATTTCAATTCTAGTTCGCTTCGGCCGCAACTTTCGACATTACGACCACCGCATCGCCTTTTCGAATCGTCCCACTCGCGACTACCCGGCACAACCAGCCTCGCTGCCCCCGCAATTCTTCCTGCAGTCCCATCCGAATCTCATCCATCCGCGGACACGGGTTGCACGGCGCCGTAATTTCCAGCAAACTTTCCCCGATTCTCAACCGCTGCCCAATTCCGAGGGTCTGAAAATCCATTCCGGTCACCGTTACATTTTCCTTGATGGCGCCCGGCGGCAGTTCAAATTTGTCCAGCGTCTCTCGGTCCATCAGCAGTATCTGTCGGTGGCTGTCGGGCCGTCCGTGAATACAGCCCTTTAGCCCCTTATTTTCGATCGCCTCGACGGCATTCTTTTCTTTCATCGGGAACCGGTGCACCAGGCACGTAAATAAATGTTGTACTTCAGCCATTGGCCTTGTCCACCGCCCTTCCGAGACTAACCTTAGTTCTTCCAATATCTTGCCGGTAGTGTGATCCAGATATTCTTATCCTACTAGCTGCGTCGTAGGCCCGATTGGTCGCGTCACTAAGCGAATCTCCGCGAGCCGATACCCCCAGCACCCGGCCGCCAGTAGTGAAGTAGGCGTTGCCATCCAGTTTTGTTCCACTGTGGAACACGGCCGCGCCCGCAACCTTACTCGCTTCCTCTATTCCTCGAATCTCTTGGCCTACGATCGGCTTTCCCGGATAGCCTTCCGAAGCGATTACCACGCAAGCACTCGCGCCAGGAAACCAGCTCGACCGCGAATCGCCCAACTTACCTGTCGCCGCGTTCATGCACGCCCGCGCAAAATCAAAGTCAGCTCGCAGCAGAATCGATTGCGTTTCGGGATCGCCCAGCCGGCAATTGTATTCTAAGACCTTCGGGCCGTTCTTCGTAATCATCAACCCCAAAAAAATAAATCCGCGATAGGGCATTCCTTCCTGGCGCAATCCGGCGAGGGTTGGCTTGACGATCCCGCTCACAATTTCGTGTTCCAATTCTCGCGGCAGGATCTCATCGGTCGAGTACGTTCCCATCCCGCCGGTGTTCGGCCCGCGATCGTTGTCGTAAGCTCGCTTGTGATCGCGCGTCGGCACCATCGAAATAAAATTCTCGCCGTCGGTCAGAATGATGTACGACAATTCCTCGCCGGCAAGCGCCTGCTCGTACAGCACTCGTTTTCCTGCGTCGCCAAATTCTCCGCCCGCGAATAATTTCTCGACAAACTCCGTGGCTTCTTTTCCCGACGAAGTCACCAGCACGCCTTTCCCCGCGCAAAGACCGTCGGCCTTGATCACCAAAGGCCATTCAACGGAAGCAGAACGCAGCGCCTGCGACGCGCTTTCTTTGTCCTCGAAAGTTCCGTAGGTATCGGCGGTGGGAATGCTGTGCCGCTCCATGAATTCCTTCGCGAAGATTTTGCTGCCTTCCAGTTGCGCCGCTTTTTGCGATGGCCCCAGAATCGTCAATCCCCGCAGCGCGAATTCATCTACCACGCCTTTCACCAGCGGCAACTCTGGCCCCACAATTGTCAGATCAACTCCGAGTTTTTCAGCCAGGTCGGCCGTAGCAACTACATCATTCAGATTCACCGGCACGCATTCCGCATCGAGCGCAATGCCGCCGTTTCCCGGTGCGCACCAGATTTTCTCCGCGTCCGGACTCTGCCGGCATTTCCACGCCATCGCGTGTTCGCGTCCGCCGCTGCCTAGAATTAAAATTTTCATCTGAAATTTTATCCGCAAGAACGATACGGCGGCTTATCCTGCGCTGTCAACTCTCCGCGCCTCTCTCGCTCTTGCTCTCTTCGCCCAAAGATGTTCTCATCTTTTTTCATGCACTGGGATTTTGCGGCCATCCTGATTTTTCTCGGTGTCGCCGTTCCGCTGCTCGGACGGCGACGCATTCGCCAGTTGATGCAGTTGCCCGCCACCACCAAGGAGCAGCGCCTCGCTCTTTACGCGTCCACCATGGCGTTTCAGTGGCTCGCGTCCGCAATTATTTTCTGGCGCGCGACCCTTCACGGTTTTACCGCCAGCCAACTGAGTCTGGGTTTTCCCCGACTATGTATTACGGTCGCGTTGACCGTTGGCTTGACCACCCTGATTTTGTTGAACCAAGTTGTCGGCCTCAAGCAGCTCGCCTCGCTGCCAGCCGCCAGCCAGGGTCTCGTCCCGCAACTCGCGCAAAAGCTATTCCCTCACGACGGCGCCGAGCGTCTGGCATTTTTCGCCCTGGTCGTGACGGTCGCCGTCTGCGAGGAGTTTATTTATCGCGGCTTCATCCAGCACCTGTTTCAGAATCTCGCGGGCGGCTCCCCCTACGTCGCCGTAGTCGGTTCGGCCGCGTTCTTTGCGTTAGCCCACTTATATCAAGGTCGTCGTGGCCTGATCTCGACCTTTACGATCGGCGTCTTGTTTTCAGCCGCCACCGCGATATCACTCAGCCTAGTCCCGTCGATCATCGCGCACTTTGCCGCTGATTTTGTGGCCGGCACCCTCGCGCCCCGTTATTTGAGGCGCGACGCCGCACTCGATCTAGTCGAGCCGGCAAGAAGCCCGTCCGAAGCTGCATCAAATAATACTATGTACATAGTAATATGACTACGGCCGTCACCGATCACACAATCGAGGCTGCGCTGCGCCCCTATGGTGTCGCGACCACACAAGCGCTCAGGGATGCGATTCGAGCCTATATCGAACTGCTTCTGCGCTGGAACCAGAAAATCGCCCTGACGACGATCACCGACCCTATCGAGATTATCCGCCTTCATTTCGGCGAGAGCATGTTCGCCGTGAACGACGTGCCCATACGGCATGGTCGGCTCGCCGACGTTGGTACGGGTGCCGGCTTCCCCGCCATACCAATCAGTATGGCCGTTCCCGAATTGGAATGTGTCCTGGTCGAAAGCAATCAGAAGAAGGCAACGTTTTTAGCTGAAGTAGCCCGCACGCTTAAGCTCGATCGCATCCAAATTTTCCGCGGGCGCATGGAAGCCTACCCGATATCCGGGCAGAAGTTTGATTTTGCGATATCTAGAGCCCTTGGCATGCACCAAGCTTTCCTCGATTGGTCAGCAAGCCAACTAAAATCAAGTGGAAACGTGATTTATTGGATTGGAGACGAAGATGGAGCGAAAATTGCCAGGAACGCTGAGTGGACTTGGCGTGCATTATCGAGGATTCCAGATTCAGAGAACCGTTCGCTTCTGATCGGCTCCAAAAACCAATCAGACCGCGAATAACTCGACGTTCCACGTGGAACAATCCACAAATGTTTCACGTGAAACAAAAAATCACGCTGTTCCACGTGAAACATCTTGTATCTCCACAAGAATAAATATAAATTGCTCGCGCATCCGGGGGCTTCGTGGCTCGCGTCATCGCAATCGCAAATCAAAAAGGTGGAGTAGGCAAGACCACCACTGCCGTCAATCTCGGCGCTTCACTTGCCGCTTCTGAGCAGCGCACTCTAATCATCGACTGCGATCCCCAAGGAAATACCACCAGCGCCCTCGGTTTCCCCAAGGATCCCGCCCGACGTACGCTTTATCAATCGCTGATCCTCGACGAGCCGCTTGATCGCATCATTCTCGATGCGCAAGTCGAAGGCCTCGACCTGATTCCATCCGATAAAAACCTCGTCGGCGCCGCGATCGAGTTAGTTCCCATCGAAAACCGGGAATACAAGCTCAAATCCGTAATTTCTGGCGTCCTGGCAAAATATAACTATATCCTAATCGACTGTGCCCCATCTTTGGATCTGCTGACCGTGAATGCGCTAGCCGCCAGCGATTCCGTCATGGTTCCGATACAGTGCGAATATCTAGCTCTCGAGGGAGTTTCGGAGCTGCTGGACACGCTGATGCGCCTTCGCCGAACTATTAATCCGTCCCTGGCTATCGAAGGCATCCTCCTCACCATGTACGATGATCGCACGACGCTATCCAAGCAAGTCGCAGCCGATCTCCGCAGCTTCTTCGGCGCTCAAGTCTTTGAAACCGTCATTCCTCGCAACGTCCGGCTTGCAGAAGCCCCAAGCCACGGCATGCCCGTAATGTTCTACGACATACATAGTAAAGGTGCGGAAAGCTATATTCAACTTGCTAAAGAGGTTATCGCGAATGCCCAGAAACGCATTAGGCAGGGGATTGGGAGCACTGATTCGGGAGCCGGACTCAACACCGCTGCCGCAGCCGCAACAGCAGGCGCCGATAGCGGCGGCTTACCCACTGGGAGCGCCAACGGCGGCGGCAACGGCGGCAGCCCCGGCACTGAGTGAGGGCTTTCTCCACGTCGGAATCGAACTGATCGATCCGAGCCCGTATCAGCCGCGCACGCGCTTCCGTGAGGAAGCACTCGACGAGCTATCACGATCGATTCAGTCCAGCGGCATCGTCCAACCGCTCGTTGTGCGTAAAGTCGCCGGCCGCTTCCAGTTAATCGCCGGCGAAAGACGTTGGCGTGCCGCCCAACGCGCTAGCATGCACACCGTGCCAGTGGTTCTGCGCGACGTTCCCGAAGAGCTGGCACTCGAAATGACGCTGGTCGAGAATCTCCAGCGTGAAGACCTCAATCCGATCGAGCAAGCCCATGCCTTCCAGCGCCTGATCGACGAATTCCATCTGACCCAGGAGCAAGTCGCCGAGCGCACCGGCAAAGACCGCACCACCATCGCGAATTCGGTCCGTCTGCTCAAACTCGAATCGCCCATCCAGGAACTTCTCGAAGAGGGCCGCCTCACCGCCGGCCACGCCCGGGCGCTGCTCGCTGTGGAAGATCCGCAGACCCGTCTCGGCCTGGCTCGCCGCATCGCCAAGGGCGGAATGACTGTCCGCCAGGTGGAACGCTTTGCTTCACGCGGAACTCGCGCCCGTACGGTGGCGTCTGTTGCTTTCGCACCGGATCCCAACATCAAAGCCGCGCTCGAAGAGCTGCAGCGCGAATATGGAACCCGCGTCCACCTGCATTCCCGCCAGTCCGGAAAGCCCGGTCAGTTAATCTTTGAATACTACGACGATAGTGATTTGAGCCGCCTTTACGACCAACTCATGCGAAAATAGTTTTTCGCACTGAATCGCGTTCCATACAAATTCCTGGGAGATAGTCTTCGATGGCTCTGGGTTGGTTTGACCGTAAACGGCAAGATTCGGGCGAATGGACCGGCTTCCTCGAACAAGGGGTGCGGCTCGAAGGCCGCCTCGAATCCGCCGGAACATTCCGAATCGACTGCGCCACCAAAGGCACCCTTGTTTCTCACGAAACGCTCATCCTCGGCGAAAACGCCAGCGTCGAAGGTGAAATCGAAGGGAACTACGTCATCATCGCCGGCCGCTTCAACGGCACGGTCCGCGCCAAAGGCAAAGTAGAAATCCAAACCAAAGCGATCGTCACCGGTGAAATTTTCACGCCCTGTCTCATCATGGAACCGGGCGCACTCTTCGATGGCCGCTGCCACATGCTTTCCGTCTCGCAAGCGGCCAGTCCCATCGTCATTCCGATCCGCTCCGTCGCCGCTCACGCGTAACTTGCAATACTAATCGAAAGTCTTCGCGCTCTTCGCAGTCGTCTGACCCTTCCGCAATCGTGTACACTTCCACTTCGTAAAACTTCTAATGGATACGATCACTCACGGCATCGCGGGCGCGCTCATCGGCAAAGGATTCTTCTCCCGCAAAGCCGCTCGCGTCGTAGTTTTTTCGGCTACGGTTGGCGCCATGTTTCCCGATATTGACGTCGTCGCCGAGATTTTTTCCCGGGATCCACTGGCCATCGTCAAATACCACCGCGCCATCACTCACTCGTTCATCGCGCTCCCATTCTTCGCCGTAGGTCTCGCGTTTCTCACGCTCGTCGGAGTCGCGTTTCTAAGAAAAAATTATCCACGATTCACGGACCTCGAACCTCCCACCTGGGGCATGCTCACGATCATTTATGCCGTCGCCATCGCTAGCCACATTCTTCTCGACGCCATGACCTCCTTCGGCACCCGCATGTGGTTTCCGATTTCCCAACAGCGCGTCGCCTGGGACATCCTCTTCATCATCGATTTCACTTTCACTTCGCTCGTCCTGCTCCCGCAAATCGCCGCCTGGATCTTCAAAGATCGCGAAAAGGCCACCCGACGGGCCGTCGCGATGTTCCTGATCTTCTCGATTGGCGCGTTCGCTGTTTGGAAAATTGCCGACGCCGTGGGTTTTCCGTTTCACCGCTGGATCGCCGGCGTCGCCATCCTGATTCTCGCTGCACTATTTTTTGTCCCGCTGTACCGCGGCGCCGGATTCGGAATCACCACGCCGCAATGGTGTCGCGCCGGAACCTCCTTCACGCTCGTGTATCTTTTGCTCTGCACCTTCGCGCACCACGCCGCTTTCGCGCGGGCCAGAGCCTTCGCCGCATCGAACAATATCCCAGTTGAACGCATCGCCGCACTTCCGCTGCCGCCCTCGCTGCTCGATTGGGGCGGCGTCATCCGCTCACTCGATGGTGTCTATCAATCACGCTTCGATCTGCGCTCGAGCTCGGCTCCTCAATTCTGGTTTCGCCCCGATTCTCCACCCGACGCTTTTATCGCGCGCGCTCTCCAGCTTCCGGAAGTCAAGACCTACTGGACCTTCGCGCGTTTTCCGGTCATCCGCTCCTTCGCCGCGGACGGCCAGCATTTCGTCGATTTCAATGAAAACCGTTTCATCACCCGCCGCACCAAAGGGCCGGCGCCATTTTCCTATCGCGTCATTTTTGACAATGCCGGAAACCCGATCGAGGAAGGCTGGCAGGCCGATGGCATGGACGTCCGGCGGATGATAAAAATCTTGCCGGCCCCCTCGGGGAATTCGAGATGAAGGTTTTAATTTTCAGCGACACGCACGGCGATCTGCGTTCTCTCGAACGCATCATCGCCCGACCGGCCGATGTGTACATCGCTGCCGGCGATCTCTCCAATTTCGGCAAAGGTCTGAATCATTGTGGCGAAATTCTGAAACCGTTAGGCGAACGCCTGCTGGTCCTTCCCGGAAATCATGAGACTCACCAGCAAATCGAGGAATTTTGCGCTAAATTCGGTTTCGTCGATTTTCACCGTCAGCGCCGCAACATCGGCAATTCGCACTGGGCCGGCCTCGGCTACAGCAACATCACGCCGTTCAAAACTCCCGGCGAATATTCCGAAACCGAAATCGCCACCGCCCTCGCCGCGTTCGATGGCATCGCCCAACTTCATCTGGTCGTGCATTTTCCGCCGTACGACACCACACTCGACGAATACGCTCCGGGCCAGCACGCCGGCAGCTCGGCGCTCCGCACCTGGGTAGAAAAGGAAAAGCCCACAGTTCTTTTCTGTGGGCACATTCACGAAACTGCGGGCATGAGCGATCGCCTCGGCTCGACGCAATGCTTCAACGTCGGCAAACAAGGCTACATGTTAGAAGTCTAAATAAACCCACCGAACGATTTCTGCACGACAAACCGAACGTTGTCATCCCGAAGCGCAACGAGGGATCTGCTTTTCACGATCGGACGGCACTAACGATCGCGAAGGAATTCGCAAGGACAAAACGTCTTTCGTCAGGGCAGGGCTTCAGCCGTGCCACCTAGCATGTGAAAAAAACGCGGCTTTAGCCGCTGAAGGACGTTCACCGCAGCGAATATTGTTGATTGGACTGCAGCAGCCTACTTCTTATTGGCAGGATAAATCACGAGTTGGCGGCGGTCGCCGGCGCCTTCGCTCACTGTGCGCACGCCCTGCGCCCCAGTCAATTCCAAATGTATCAACCGCCGTTCGCGCGGCGACATCGGATTGAATCGAAATGGCTGGCTGGTCTCGCGCACGCGCTGCGCGGCCACTCGTGCCGAAAGTTTCAACTCATCAATGCGCTGCGACCGATACTCTGCGCAATCGAACCGCACCCGATCGTGCAGCCGCGGATCGAGCCGCAACCAGCGGTGTCCGACGTGTTCCAGCGCCAGCAGCAATTCCGCGTCGCGCTCCAACAGCAATTCCTGATCATCACCGCTGAACGCCACCACGATGTCCGTCTCGTCCGCCGCGCCGCCAATCGTCGCCGGCGTCGAAACCTCGTACGAAATCGCCAGCCCCATTTCGCGCAACGCGAGGTCCAGGTAGCGCTTCAGTTCCACCTGCGCATTCGCGCGGTCCAGCCGCGCTTCCGGCTGCGATTGCGGCGCGGTGAATGGTCGCCGGCCCGCTGGCCTGCGGTCGTTACTTCTTTCGTTCACTCGCTCGTTGCCTCGTTCGTTGTTCATCAGGTTGTCGCCGGCTTTTTGAATTTACCGCGTGAAGGAAGCGGTTCCGTTTTATTCAGATAATACTGCTGCGCCACTCCCACCAGGTTGCTGGTAAACATATACAAGTTCAAACCGCTCGATAACCGGAAAAAAATAAACCCCATGAACAGCGGCATCAGTCCCATCATTTTTTGTTGCGCCGGATCCACCGTGGTCTGCGGCGTCATTTTGGTCATCAGCCACATCATGATGGTCATGCCGATGGGCAGAATATAATACGGGTCCATCGCCGATAAGTCATGAATCCATCCCATCCATGGCGCATGACGCAACTCGATCGCCCCGTTCAACACCCGCCACAGCGCCCACCAGATCGGCATCTGGAACAGCATCGGCAGGCAACTGCCCATCGGATTAATCCCTTCGCGCCCGTATACCGCCATCACTTCTTCGTTCATTTTTTTCTTGCGCGGATCGCTCATCGAGTATTTCTTATAGCGATCCTGAATCTGCCGGATTTCCGGCGCCACCTTCTGCATCTTCTGCATCGAACGCCAGCTCTTCATCTTCAGCGGGAACATCGCGATGTTGATGACCAGCGTCATCAACACAATGCACCAACCCCAATTCGGCACTTTGCTGTGCAGGGTTTGCAGGACCCAGAGCAGCGGCTTCGCCACCGGACCCATCCACCCGAAATTCACCAATTCCGAAAGCGACGGCTTCAGTGCCTCAAGTTGTCCCAGATCTTTCGGGCCCACGTACACTCGCAATTTCACTGGTCCCGCGGCCGTCGATCCCGCCGCCATCTGCGCTTCCGGATCGCCCGAATGATCCTGCGTCCAATGCCACAACGACAGATCGCTGCCGTCCGGCAAAAACGCCGCGGTGAAAAACTGGTCCTCGATTCCCGCGTACGCCAGCGGCCCATACTGCACCGCGGGCTTACTTTGATTCCCTTCCACGCCCAGCTTCTTGTATTGCAACAGATTCAATTTTCCGGCTGCGTTGTAATACACGGTCACCAGCGTCGCCGCTTTGTACACCGCCTTGTCGCCGAATCCCCCGCGCCAGGCAATCGCCACCGGCAGCGGCTTTCCATCCAGCGCCGCCGTCACTTCCACGTTCAACTCGTAATTCAAATCGAATTTCAGTTTCTTGGTGACGTCCAGATGCCCGTCACTCCAGTGCATGTCGACTTCGGTCGGCGCGTCGGCCTCATTGTCCGCAGCCGAAGCAACGGGAGCGGGAGCAACCGGCTTCAATTTCGCCGTCGATTTCAGCGTCTTCTCGTCGACCGCCGTCGATGCCTGGCGAGTTTCAATTTCGTACAGCCCCGTATTCGCGCTCGCTTCCAGTTGCGGATCCGCCAGCACCAACGAAAACGGCCAGCCAAATTGTTGGGCCACCGCGTCATTCACCAGGTCCAAAGGCTGCGGCGGAGTCTGGTCGTTCATGTAGCGATTCAGCTTCCAGGTTTTCACCACGCCGCCGCGGTTCGATATCTCCACGTAGTACAGCGGGCTGGACACCACAATCGTTTTTTCGGCAGCGGCTTGCACCACTCCCGGATTCACCACCGGTTTCGCCGCGGTCATCCCCGCAGCGCTACCGCCAGCACTCGACGACAATCCCGCAGCATTGCCCGGCGCCGAATTCACTCCCGGTTGCTGCGTTGATGTTGGTGCGCTGCTATTTTGCGGCGGAACGGCAACGGGCGCCGGCTTATAAAGACGTCCAAATGCGAATAAAATAATCAGCGCGACAATGACGAAAATAATTCCGCGCACCTGGTCCGACAATTCGTTCACTGCACCAACTCCTTGTCCACTTCCACGCTACGCAACCACTCCGCGTCCGAATAATCATGATGATCGCGGCTGGTCGTGACTAACCGGCTGGAATGCCCGTGATCTTCGTATCCCAATTTCGAATCCGGCACCGGATCGAATCCGCCCTTGGTAAACGGTCGGCAGCGCCCCAATCGCTTCAGCGCCAGCCAGCTTCCGCGCTTCGCTCCGTGCAACGCAATCGCTTCCTGCGCGTACTGCGAACACGACGGATAAAATTTGCAGGCCCCGCCGAGAAATGGCGAAAGAAAAACGCGATAGAGCTGCACCAACGCCAGCAGCAACCACTGTCCCGCCGCGCTCCTGAATCCGCGAGAACGCCTTTCGTCGCGGCGGTCTGCAGACCGCCACTCTCCCGCCGCGCCAAATTTTCCCGAAGATAATTCCGCAAGACGCACGTCTACTCCGCCGGCTTTGCAGGGATTTTTTGCGATTCCGCCGCTTTCGGCGCACTCGAAAAGTTCAGCAACTTCAGCATCTCCTGCGCCAGCGCCGAAAATTCCGCCGTCGCCACCGTCGTCCGCGGATGCACCACGATGTCCCATCCCCCCGCGATTTCCCGCCGGTGCAATCGGAATATTTCCCGCAGGCGTCGCCGGATCCGGTTGCGCTTCACCGCATTGCCCAGCGCCTTCTTGATGCTCCAGCCAAACCGGCTCAGATCCAGCCCGTTGGGGCGCACAAATAAAGTGAATTCCCGGCTGCTCCGGCGCCGCCCTTCTCGATACACCGCGTCGTATTCGGCGCGCCGTACCAGTCGAGTTTCGCGGGGCAGGTCCAGCCGCGGCAGGTCAGACGCGGGTGATGGCGTGGCGCCCTTTTTTGCGGCGTGTGGCAAGGACTTTCCGTCCACCTTGGGTCTTCATGCGTTTGCGGAATCCGTGTTTCTTGTGGCGGCGCCGCACGTGCGGCTGATAAGTGCGTTTCGGCAACGAAAATCTCCCTTAATTTTTTCTGCCCGCCCTCCCACCAGCCCTCTCGGCGTCGCGGGACTTACTCCAGCAAGCAATCTCTCTCCGGCTCGGCCGCTCGTCGCACAATACGACGCAGCATGCACCCGCACGAAACAAGCAGTTTAGACGACCATTGCCACCACGGTCAAGGAATCGCGCTGCACTCCAGTCGGCCAATCTGCGGTGTCACGTTTGTCTAGCGCTCAGTGCTAATCTTTCACCTTCGATTCAACCATTTCGCGAGGGCTGCACATGGTCTCTACAGCTGAACTCATCCTACTCAAGGGTAAAATCAAGGCGATTATTTTGCGCGATTCGGAGGGTTATTTCGACGGCCCGAAGGAAAGCGAGGGCGGGGTCGGGCTGCTTCTGTCTCTCGTCCCGATGATGTTTCTGTTTATGACGGTCTATTTTCCGTCCTTCTCATCGTTCACTAGCGAGAACGGCTAGGAGCGCACCATGGAACAACGCGTAAGCCTCATCACCCTCGGCGTAGCAGACCTGGAACGCAGCCGGAAATTTTATGAGCGCCTCGGTTGGCGCCGGTCCATGGCCAACGCCGAAGGCGTCGTATTTTTCCAGACGGGCGGCATGGCGCTGGCCCTGTATCCTCGTCGTGAGCTGGCCAAGGACGCGAACCTTGCCGACGACGGCCGCGGTTTCAGCGGAATTTCCTTGGCTTACAACGCCCGGAGTCGTGAAGATGTCGATTCTGTCCTGGCCGAAGCGGAAGCCGCTGGAGCAAAAATCCTGAAACCCGCGCAAACCGCTTTCTGGGGCGGCTACTCCGGATACTTCTCCGATCCCGACGGGTTCCCCTGGGAAGTCGCCTGGAACCCCTCCTTCCTTATCGCTGATGACGGCCGCATAAAAATTCCCGATTAGCCGTGGCTGCGTTCTTTCGGCGGCGCTACTCGTACCGCAGCGCTACCATCGGATCCACGCGCATCGCGCGCCGCGCCGGAATGTAGCTGGCCGCCAGCACCACAATCATCAGCCCACATGCGCCGGCCACAAACGTCGCGGGGTCGGTCGGCTGCACACCAAACAGCTGGCTCCGCATCACCCGCGACAACAGCAACGCTCCCGCGATCCCGATCACCGATCCAATCAGCGCCAGCATCATTCCATGCCGTATCACCAGCATCAGCACATCCGTGCGGCTGGCGCCGAGTGCCACCCGAATTCCCATTTCATTCGTCCGCCGCGAAACCGAATAACTCGTCACGCTGTAAATTCCCACTACCGCCAGCAACAACGCCAGCCCCGCGAACGCTCCCAGCAACAGCATGGTGAAACGCTGCGGCGAAAGCGACTCGGAAATCATCTCGTCCATGGTGTGGACGTTCTGCACCGGAATTCCCGGATCGACTTCATGAATCGCCAGCCCAACAGTGGAAGCCATGTTGACCGGCGCCGCGCCAGTCCGCACCGCCAAGTTCATCCCGAACGACTGAAAAGCTTCGCCTCGTGGAGCGGTGAACTGCGCCATTGGAAAATAAAGCGTCGCTTTGCGCTGCGTCTCGTTCACCGCATAAAGCTTCACGTCCCCCACGATTCCCACCACCACCCGCGGCTGATCCGGGAAAAAATACAGCGTCAATCGCTTCCCAATCGCACCCTCGTTCGGCCAAAAAAGTTTCGCCATCGATTCGCTGATCAGCACCGCGCCCGGCCGCCCCGCCACGTCGCTATCGTCAACGCCGCGTCCCTCCAGCAGCGGCAAATGCATCGCACCTAAATATCCGGGGCTAATCAGCCGCACATCCACTTCCGGCATGTCGGCCATCGCCACCGGTGGCCGGCCCTCCACCGCAATCGGCTGCATCGAGCCGTTGTCGGTCAGCGGCAGACTGTCGATCAGTCCCGCCGCTTGCACTCCCGGCAGCGTGCGGATGCGATCGAGCACCCGGTTAAAATATCCGATTTGCTGCGCCGGCTCGGTGAATTTGCCGATGGGCACCGCAACTTCCATGGTCACCACCTGCGCGGCTTCAAATCCCGGATTCACTTGGTGCAGCATCCACAAACTGCGGATCAGCAGCCCCGCGCCAATCAGCAGCATCAGCGAAAGCGCAACCTCCGAAACCACAAGCAAGTCCCGAGTTCGACTTCCCCCGGAATCCGATGTCGCCCGCCCCAGCCCTTGTTTCAGCGCCTCGTACACATCCGTTTTCGCTGCGCGGAACGCCGGCGCCAGCCCCGCAGCAAAACCAGCCAGCAGCGAAATCCCAGCCGTAAACGCCAGCACCCAGCCGTCCAGCGAAATTTCCGAAGACCGCGGCAATCGCTGGGCCAGAAATTTCACGATCAGAATCACGCCATAGTGAGCAAACACCAATCCCAACGCGCCTCCGGCGAACGCCAGCAGCAGCGTTTCCGCCAGCGCCTGCTGCAGCAACCGCCGCCGCGTCGCGCCCAAGGCGACACGCACCGCTTGCTCCTTGCGCCGCGTCAGCGCTTTTACCAAAACCAGGTTGGCCACGTTCGCGCACGCAATCAGCAGCACCAGCACCACCGCGCCTAGCAAAATCAGCAACGCCGGCCGCACGTCGCCCACCAAATCGTCGCGCAGCGGAACGGCGATCGCTCCCCATCCTCTGTTTTCGCTGGGATACTCCTGCGCCAGGCGGTTGGAAATGCCGTCCAGTTCGTTCTGCGCCTGCTTCACCGCAACTCCCGGTTTCAGCCGCGCGACTACCGCGTAGTTGTGATTGTCGCGCACCGCGCGGTCCTGATCGCTCCAAGCCAATGGCTTCCACATTTGCGCCTGCAAACTGGGATCCGTGGAAATCGGAAACTCAAAATCCGGTCCCATCACTCCGATGACCGTGAACGCCCGCGCATTCAGCGTGATGTTTTTGCCGACGATATCCGGATTACCGGCAAAGCGCCGGCGCCACACGCCGTAACTCAGCACCACTTCCTGCTCGTGTCCCGGTTCGTCTTCGCCGCTGACAAACCCGCGCCCCAGTAATGGCCGGGCATGCAAAATCGAAAACATGCCGTCGGTGACGGCGATCATTCGAAACGTCTCGGGCTCGCCGTTTCCGGTCAACGTGTAGCTCCCGCGTCCGTACGCCGACATTCCCTCGAAGGACTGCGTCTGGCTGCGCCAATCCAGAAAATTTGCCGGAGACACCGGAAACTCCGCGATTCCCGGAAAAGCCGCTTGCGGCGGCACATGCCACAGCTGAACTAATTTGTCCGGCTGGTCGTATGGCAGCGGCCGCAGCAACACCGCATTCACCACGCTAAAGATCGCCGTGTTCGCTCCGATCCCGAGCGCCAGCGCCAGCACCGCCATGGTGGTGAATCCGGGAGCGCGCATCATGGTCCGCGCTCCGTAACGCAGATCCTGCATTAAATTGTCCAGACAGCTGGCGCCCCGCGCTTCCAGGCATTCCTCTTTGGCGCCTTCCATTCCTCCGAATTCCAGCCGCGCCCGCCGCAGCGCTTCCGCGCGTGGCACGCCGCTTTGCACCAACTCCTCGGTGCGCGCCTCCACGTGGAACTGTAGCTCGGCCTCCATTTCGTTTTGCACCAGCGAGCGCTGGAAGATTCCTCGCCACCACGAGCGCACCCGGTTCAGCAGCCTCATACTTCCTCCGGCCTCGTCTCCAGGATTCCGGCAATCACGTCCGTCATGCGGTTCCACTTTTCCGTTTCCGCCTGCAAGCGCCGCTTGCCCGCGGCGGTCAGCCGGTAATATTTCGCCCTGCGCTTGTTTTCGGATTCGCCCCATCCGCTGGTGATCCAGCCTTGATGTTCCAGCCGGTACAGCGCGGGATACAACGACCCCTGCTGAATCTCCAGCCGGTCTTTGGATATCTGCCCGATGCGCAGCAAAATTCCGTAACCATGCAGCGGCCCCAGCGAAGTGGCCTTGAGAATCAACATGTCCAGCGTGCCCTGCAGCAAATCCAGCTGCTTACTCAAGGTCTCTCCTTTGCCGTCTAGGAGAACATATCAACCGCTCTCCTCGACTGTCAAGGAGAACGTGGCTTTCAGGGTGGCCCATCCTTCGCGCATTTCGCGAAGGGTGGGGAATTGAGGGCGCGTCAGACCTCGGGCTGACTCCACCCAAACAATCGCGAAGCCTCAGACCCGATCCGTCCGCAGGTCCCAGCGCCGGAGGCGCGGCAGAGGTTAGCCCGGCCCNNTAAGGGCCGGGAAAACCAACCAAGGAAAATCCCCGAGCACCGGAGGTGCGACACATCCAGCCCACGGCATCGCAATCGCTCGCCACTTTCTGGCCCCACTCGCCCAATTCTGTTGCAAAATAGCTACACCGGCGACGGCCCAGCCCGGTTCATCGAATCCGCGCCCCACGCCGTATCGATTTCGCGGCGCGCGGCACTACCAATTCGTCGCAAATCGCTCGCCAAGAGTAGGATTTGAAGATGGCCACGGCAGCCAAACAATGGGTGGGCCAAACTGTCGACGGAAAATTCCGTCTCGGGGATTTCGTCGGCGCCAACGAACGCAGCGCCGTTTTTCTCACCGACTACCAGGCGCCCGGCGTCCGCAAAGCCGCCATCAAGCTCGTCGCCGCCGATTCTCCCGAAGCCGCCGGACTGCTCGGCCGCTGGCACCACGCCGCGGAACTTTCCCATCCGCACCTGATCCGCATTCTGGCCATGGGCCGCTGCGAATTTAACGCCACGCCGATTCTTTACGTCGTCACCGAATACGCCGACGAAAATCTCGCCGTGGTGCTGGCCCGCCGTCCGCTGGGTCCCGCCGAAGCGCGCGGTATTCTCGGCCCGGTGGTCGATGCGCTCTCTTACATTCACTCCAAGGGATTCGTCCACACCCGCATAAAACCGGCCAACATCATGGCCGAGGAAGATCTGCTGAAAATTTCCAGCGACGGCCTCTGCCGTATCGGCGAATCCAGCGGCGCTCTCGGCAAGCCCAGCGCCTACGATCCTCCGGAAGCCGCCGGCGGCCGAATTTCTCCGGCCGGCGACGTCTGGTCGCTCGGCATGACTCTGTGCGAAGCGCTGACCCAGCGCCTCGCCTCCTGGGAACGAACCAACCAGGCCGAGCCCGCGCTTCCTTCGGGCCTTCCGTCCGAATTTGCCGATATCGCGCGCCATTGCCTGCGCCGCGATCCGCAACTGCGCTGGAGCATCGCCGACATCGCCACGCGCCTGAATCCGAATCCCGCCGCCGCGCCCAAACAAATTCTGCCGAATTCGCAATCGTCTTTCGACGCGCGCCGTTACGTCCTGCCCGCCATGATCGTCCTTTTGCTGCTCGCTCTAATCCTCACCGCTGCGCGCATGGTCATGCACCACTCGTCCAGCCATCCGCCCTCTTCGGCCGCGCCCGTGACGACGATGCAGGCGCCGCCAAATTCAATCGTTCCACCGGCCACGACGCCGCCGAAACCAAAATCCGAGCCGGTGAATTCGCAGCCCGTCCCTGCGGCTGCTCCGGCCATCGCCAAGTCGGCGTCGCCGGTTCAGCCGCCGCCCGCCGCACCCACGGCCAGTTCAACCGGCGCCGCCCCTGGTGTCACCCATGGAAAAGTTCTGCAGCAAGTTTTGCCCAACGCCGCGCAGTCCGCTCGCGACACCATTCGCGGCACCGTCCGCGTCTCGGTAAAAGTCCAAGTCGACGAATCCGGCGCCGTAACCCAGGCCACCATCGACTCCCGCGGCCCCAGCCAATTTTTCGCCGACCGGGCTTTGCACGCCGCCCAACTCTGGAAATTCGCGCCCGCCCAACAAGACGGCCGCGCCGTCCCCAGTGAATGGCTCATCCATTTCGAAATCGACTCCGCCAACATCAACGTCCGTCCCACCGAAACCGCGCCCTAGCTTCGCTGGAAACTTCACAGTATTCCGGTATGAAAATTCTTGTCGCGACCAGCGCGCCGCCACTATCATCGTTGTCGCAATTCTATCGAGGTGCACATGAAGCGTTTTGCCGCAGCAATAATTTTCGCGGTCGTCGCTATTGCCATCGGCGCGCAAACCACCGCCGCGCAGGAATGGTCCCAGCCCTGGGCCCGCGAACGCATCGTAAGATCGCCGCGTCACAGCGAGTGGGTCACCATTAAACACAACGGCCGCAGCGTGGAGACTCTCGTCGTCTACCCCGAATCCAAAGACAAGCGTCCCGTCGTGCTTATCATTCACGAAATTTTTGGCCTCAGTGATTGGGCCCAGGAACTTGCCGACGAAGTCGCCGCCGCCGGTTACATCGCCGTCGCGCCCGACCTGCTCAGCGGCATGGCCCCCAATGGCGGCCGCACCAAGGATTTCGCCGAGGGCGTCACCGAAGCCGTCAGCAAACTGAATCCCGACCAGGTCACCGCCGATCTGAACGCCGCCGCCGACTACGGCTTGAAGCTCCCTGCCTCGAACGGCAAACTCTACGTCGCCGGATTCTGTTGGGGCGGCACGCAAGCTTTCCGCTTCGCCACCAACCGCCCCGACCTTCTCGCCGCTTTCGTTTTCTACGGCGCGCCGCCCCCTACCGCCGATCTCCCCCGCATCAAGGCTCTGGTCTACGGTTTTTACGCCGGTAATGACTCCCGCATCGACGTCACGATTCCTGACACCGTCGCCGCCATGAAAGCCGCCGGAAAAACCTACGAGCCGGTCATCTACGAGGGCGCCGGCCACGGTTTCATGCGCGCCGGCGAAGCTCCCGACGCCTCCGAAGCCAGCAGAAAAGCGCACGCCGACGCCTGGACCCGCTGGAAAAAGCTGCTCGCCCAATAATCGCGCGCTAGATCTTCGCGCTATTTCGAACTGGGTGCCGCCTTCTGCGCCGCCACCCACTCGTGAATCCGCGTCGACAGCACGCCCAAAGGCAAAGCTCCAGCCCCCAGCACTTCATCGTGAAACGCGCTCAAACTGAATTTGTCGCCGAGCTGTTCCTTCGCGTACGCCCGCAATTTCAAAATTTCCAGTTGTCCCATTTTGTACGCCAGCGCCTGCCCCGGCCACGNNNNCGGTATCCACCACCAGCCGGATCGCCCGCAACATTTCCTCCTGCAGGTGCCCGTAGTAGCTGTACGGATCCTGATAAAATCCCACCTCTTTCCCCAGCCGCTCTGCGTATAGCGCCCAACCTTCAATAAAAGCTGTGTAAGTCTCGTTTTGCCGGAACGGCGGCAACTCCGGCAACTCCTGCGCGATCGTTATTTGCAAATGATGCCCCGGCACGCCCTCGTGATATGCCGTGCTTTCCACATCCAGTGTCGTGCCTTTCTCGAAGTCGCCGGTGTTCACCA
>PMHK01000184.1:18473-19190 GCA_003156635.1 Acidobacteriota bacterium
CGCGAATGGACGTGCACCGCCGGATTCGTCGGCAGCGAAGCGCTGAGTGTTTTCAGGTCCTTGTATCCCAGCTGGTTCACCACCTCCAGCATTCGCGCTTCGATCTCTTTCACCTGCGCCAATCCAATCTGATGAATTTCTTCCGGCGTCAGGTCGGTGGTCGTGATCTGCTTTACGTCAAACGCGTACAGCGCCGCGCCATCCGGCAGCGCCCACACTCCCGGCTCCGTGCGTCCTTTCGGCGCGTACTCGTCGCGCACGAACGCCGTAAATTTCACGTACGCCGGAAGCACTCCATCGCGTATCGCCACCAGTCCCGCCTCCCGCAAACGCTTCTGGTCCGCGGCTGGAATCGCATCTGGGAATTTCGTAAACGGCTGCGCGAACGGCGTATTCTCCGGCGCCTGCGTCCCAATGCGGTTGGCTTGCGTCACCACTTGATCCAGCAGAATCCGCGGCGGCATCAACCCGTCCGCCATTCCCTTGCGCATCTGAATCACGTTTTCGTCGAAGTAGCGCGGCATCTGCTTCAACCGCGAAATATAATCGTCGTAATCCTTGACCGTCGTGAACGAAAGAATTGTCACCAGTTGCGGCAAATCGATATGCGGCCCGTTGTTTTGGCTCACCGGCATTTCCCACGGCTTGAATCGCGCCCCTTCCACCGTCATCTGCAGATCCCGCACCATCAAGGTCTTGTTCAGCGCCTCCTGCTCC
>PMHK01000242.1 GCA_003156635.1 Acidobacteriota bacterium
CGGGATTGTCCTGGGTCATGCGAATTTCTTCCAGGATCACCGATTTTTCGCGGTCGATCTCGTCTTCGGCAAAGCGCGGGTCCAAAACCATATCCGCCAGAACGTCGAAGGCCTTGGGTAGATGCTCATCGAGGACGCGGGTATTGAAGCAAACCATTTCCTTCGAAGTAAAGGCGTCGAGCATGCCACCCACGCTATCCACTTCGCGAGCGATATCCTCGGCGGTGCGGCGGGTAGTGCCCTTGAACACCATGTGTTCGATAAAATGCGAAATGCCGTTCAGCTCGGCGGGCTCGCGGCGCGAACCATTGCGCAGCCAAATCCCGACCGAAACGGAATGGACGTGCTCCATCGGCTCGGTGATTACCACGAGCCCGTTCGGTAGAACTTCCTGCTGAACTTTATGATTTGAGTCGGACATCGATACATCCATTGTGGCACGGTGCAGCAAAAAATGTCATATGCGCCCGGCGATTATTTCCATCCGCACATGCGTCGTACATGCACGATGGCGCAACGCGAAGCTAGAGTAATTTTTCGTCGGGCGAGAGTTTTCCGTATTCGCTCGAGTAGTGCAGCGGCACGTCGCTGTAAGCGCCTTTGTCGATTGAGTAGACTTCGCAGGAAGCATAGGGGTAGGAGTAGATGTGCACGCTGGTCGCTTGCTGATTGAATTCCGGAAGATTTAAAACCTGATGCACCGGTTCTTCGGGCTGGACCACGGCGGGATGCGTGGGGTCCATGTCGTAAGCATCGGTCGGAACGAGTTTACAGTTGCCGTGCGCGGCGTCACGATCTTCCACCCGGAAATTCTGTACGCGCAGGCGGCCGACGGGCGTAACCATCCAGCAATTCTGATCGCGATGATTGTGAATCCGGCTGACCTGGCCGACGTTCCAGCAGATGGCCAGAACTTCGAAAAGTTCGCATTTGTGAATCAAGTTTCGGGTGTAGTGGCTTTTCGCGTAGTACATGTAGGGCTGCAGCGTTTCGGGCTCGATCGCGTTGCGCGCGGTGAATTCGAAAACCGAGGGGATGGAGAAATCCTTCTCCGGAATGGCGCAAAGTCTTTTGACCCATTCGTCGATGCCCATTACTTGCATCGGCGATTTATTTTCAACAGATGGAATCGTTGCCATAGGGCGCCTCGCACGCAGAACCGGCTGATTACATCCCATTATATCCCTCCGGAGAATGGCGGGCACTCGAAAATCTGCCAGCCAGCCACGTGTTATCATCAACACAATATGTCGCATCGGGCTGCAAATAACCCTTTCAATCTTCTGGGAAGATCTCTGGAAGAGCTGCGGGAATTCGTGCAATCGCTCGGCGAACCCACGTACCGCGCCGATCAGATTTACCATGCGCTGTACGCGGAGCGCCGATTCGATGTCGCGAGCATGACGAATCTGCCGGCGGCGCTGCGCGAACGACTTGCGAGGGAATCCGCGATCACCTTGCCCCAGGTTCGGCGGCGATATGAATCGTCGGACGGAGCAGTGCGCTACGTGTTGGCGCTGGATGCTCCGGAAAATGCTGGTGCGCCCGCTGGAAAGCCAGCGACCGTCGAAGCTGTTTTTATGCCGGAGGAAAATCGGCAGACCATCTGCATTTCTACCCAGGCCGGATGCGCGGTGGATTGCCATTTTTGCCTGACCGCCACTCTGGGGTTGATTCGCAATTTGACGGCAGGCGACATTGTGGGTCAGGTGTTGATGGCATTGCACGATCAACGCGCGACTCTGAAGCCGCAAACCAACGTGGTGTTGATGGGCCAGGGCGAGCCACTGCTGAATTACGACGCGGTGACGGCTGCGCTAAGAATTTTGCTCGATCCGAACGGCATGGCGATCACGCCAAAACACACCACGCTTTCAACCAGCGGAATTATTCCGGGCATTGAAAAGCTCGCGCTGGAAAAGGTTCGCCCGAAGCTGGCGATTTCACTGAATGCTTCCTCCAACGCACAGCGCGACGCGATCATGCCCATCAATCGCAAATATCCGATCGAAAAGCTGCTCGAGGCCTGCGCGCGCTACCCGCTGCGCCCTTGGGAACACCTGACCTTTGAATATGTGCTGCTCGGCGGATTCAACGATGCACCTGAAGACGCCGCACGCCTCGCTAAACTGGTCGCGAAGCTGCGCGTCAAAGTGAATTTGATTCCGTGGAATCCTGGTGACCTGCCGTACGAAAAGCCGAATCCGGCGCGAATCGAAGAATTCCGCCGCATCCTCAACGAAAAAAGTATTCCGGCATTCGTGCGGTATTCACGAGGGCAGGATGTAATGGCGGCCTGCGGGCAGCTGGCAGTTCTAGAATCAGCGCGGAATACTTCGGGCCCTTCTCTTTCGCAAATTTCAGGCGTGTAGCGTCTCGCTAATCGTTCTTGACTTCTTTCTTCCCCGCCGCAGCTATTTGATTCCAATCGCAGCAATCATGCGGCCCGTGATGCGTTCACGGCGGTAGCTGAAAAACAAATCGAGGCGGCATGCGGTGCATAGACTTGATGAGGCAATGCTTTTGAGCGGCACTCCCGCGCCGGCCAGGATCGCACGGTTCGCCGCGACCAAATCGAGCCTCGCCGTAGGCGCCGGAGGCGCGTGGCCAGGCGGCCGCATGGTCAACCACGGCAGCCAGTTTGAATCGGCATCGCCGTTTTCGAGCGTGTCGAAGGGCCCGTCAAACCACTCGCGCGCTGCGGGAAATATCGTGGCAAATTCCTTGATTACTTCGTGGCCGACTTCGTAGCAGCACTGGCCAATGCCCGGCCCGATCGCGGCGATTACGTCCTGGGGACGCGTACCAAATTCCATTCGCATGCGGCCTAGCGTTTTTTCCGCGATGCGCCGCGCCGTTCCGCGCCAGCCCGAATGAATCGCCGCGACGGCGTGATTTTTCGTATCGGCGAGCAGGATCGGGATGCAGTCCGCAGTTTGTACCGCAAGCAGAACTCCACGTTCCCGAGTGATGAGTGCATCGCCCTGCGGAGCGCGTTCGCCTTGCGGGATATTGGCCGCGCCAACCAGATAAACGATGTCGGAGTGAGTCTGGCGCAGCAAAACCGGACGCATCTTGCCGGCACCGACCGCGCTGAAAAACTTCTGGCGGTTCGCGGAAACACGTTCCGGCCGGTCCCATTCGTTGAACCCGAGATTCAAGACTTCTTCGGAACTTTTTACGCCGCGCTCGGTGCGTTCGAGCCGGCTCGAACCGCCACTACGCGTGCTGAAACCGTGCACCAGCCATTTGAGGCGCGATACCTCAGGCGCTTCGAGAATTTGCAACCCTTGCGCTTTGCCAGTCTTCCATTCGCGCACAGCTTTGGTTCTGGCCGGCGAGGTTCGCGTCGCCGCAGGCTTTTTTGCAGTTTTCGTGAAGGCCTGCGTCATATAGGTATAATCGCCAACGCGCGCGCCACGCACACTCGCGCATCTGAGGTGCTCTTGATCATCGGACTCGGTCTGGACATTTCTGAAATCGATCGCATTGAAGCCGCGCTCACGCGGCATGGCACGGCCATTCTGCAGCGCCTCTACACTCCCCAAGAGATTGCCTACTGCGAAAGCTTTAAGAACAAATTCGAACGATACGCTGGGCGCTTCGCCGCCAAAGAAGCGGGTATGAAGGCCCTCGGCACCGGGTGGCGGCGCGGAGTGCGCTGGCGCGACCTGGAAGTTGTGCGCCAACCCGGAGGCAAACCGACGCTGCAACTGGCCGGAGCCGCATTGCAAATCGCCAATGGCCTGGGCGTCAAAAACATTTCGCTAACGATCACCCACAGCGGAAATCTGGCCCTCGCCGAGGTTATTTTCGAGAGTTAGGGTCGCCGCCGGCGAGTTGCACTTCCTCGATTACTCTTCGTCCGCGAAGATTTCCGCGTCATACCAGCGGTTTGCTGGATGGCGCCCTGGAATCCTCGCTTTCAAGTAATTGCTGGTCAGCACCTCCGTCCAATTTGTTCCGCCACGCGCAAGCGTAATCGCTCGCAAGCGTCGACCCGACTGCGACGCTCTAAATTCTGTGGCCTTGCGTTGACTCAAAGCTCGGAGAGCGCGGGCTCGATCTTTAATCACCGTTGCCGCGACTGGCGGTGCGTCGAACTCCGCAGCTTTGGTACCCGGGCGAGCCGAAAACGAAAATACGTGAAGATAAGTTAACGGCAGCACGTCGATAAACTCATAGGTAGTCCGGAAATCATCGTCGCTTTCTCCGGGAAATCCTACGATCACGTCCGCGCCGATCGCGGCATCGGGAATCGCGTGGCGAATTTGATTCACTCGTTCGGCATAAAGCGCCGGCCGATACCAGCGATGCATGGCTCTCAAGATTTTCGCGGAACCGGATTGCAGCGGAATATGAAAGTGCCGCGCGATGCGCTCGGAAGAAACGACCAATCCGACAAAATCCTCAGTAACGTCTTGGGGCTCAACGGAGCTGAATCGCAATTGTTCGAGGGCGGTTTCATCCAAGATACGCCGAACCATCTCATTCAGGGTGGTTCGTGGCTGAAAATCCCGGCCATACGAACCAAGGTTGATGCCGCTCAGCACGATTTCTTTTGCGCCGGCACGGACCAGCTTGCGAACTTCCTCCACCACTACATCCGGCGCCAAGCTGCGGCTACGGCCACGCACAAAGGGAATTACGCAGTACGAGCAGCGCTTGTCGCAGCCGTCTTGAATTTTCAAAATGGGGCGAGTGCGATCGCCCGCTACGCCATCCTGCGGAGCAGCCTGGAGCGACGTCTGCGCAAAAATATCGCCGGTCAAAATCTTGGCGGGCCCGCGCTCGAGGGACATGGCATCGGTATTAAGCGCAGACAAGGCCACGAAATCAGTCGTGGTCGGAGACGCATCCCCTGGCGAACCCGCGAACTGTTTTCCTCGAAAATCGCGCAGCAGTTCCGGAATTTCAGTCTGATGTGAATTTCCTACCACCCAGGCAACGCCATCCAACGAGGCAATTTCCTCCGGCGCGCGCTGCGCATAACAGCCGGTGACAATAATTCGCGCTTCCGGGTTGGCACGGTGAATTTTTCGTACGGCCTCACGCGCCTGCGAATCCGCTGCGGCCGTAACCGTACAGGAGTTGAGAACTACAAAATCCGCGTGCTGGTGATCACTCAGCAGCGACAGTCCGCTCGCCAGTAAACTGCGGCGTAGCGCCGCCGCATCCGCGTCGGTGGCGCGGCATCCGAAATTTTCGATGGAGAAAGTGGCCACTGGTTTAAACAAGATTCAGGATAGCTCTGGGATTATACCAGCGGGACTACGTTCTTGAAGATTTGCAGCAAAGTGAAAAGCGGAAACAAGAAAGAAAGATTACGTTCCAACGCTTCGGCGCTGGTAGCACAGCAGAATCAAATCGGCGCGGCGACGAACGCCAAACTTGGCGAGAAGGTTCGAAACGTGGAATTTAACGGTGCGCTCGGAAATGTGCAACCGGTCCGCGACTTCCTTATTTGCCAGATTCTCAAGCAGCCCGGCCAACACTTCCTGTTCGCGACGGCTCAGTTCGGCGGGCGAATCTCCGCGCAACCTGCGTCCTTGAGTGGTGGTCAGGATCGAATCCACAAAACGCGATAAGACTTCGCGCGGAACCCAGAAACCGCCAGAGGCGACCAGAGGCAACGCGCGAGGCAACTGCTCGCGAGCTTCCTTGTAGTTCAGGATTCCCTTAACTCCCTGACGCAAAAGGGTATAGCTGTCAGATTCATTCAGATTATCGCCCACCACCAGCAGCCGGGCGGCAGGATTATGATCCAAGATGTTGCCAAGCAAGGCTCCGGTGGCCTGACGCGCCGCATGCGCGTCAATCACATACACCGCCACCCGCGGCACCTCGAGATTTCGCAGATCCGGAGCCAGCATCGATTCCAGCTGGTTCGCCACAATCTGAAATCCGGAGTCGCTGAGCAAGCGGCGAAACTCCTCCAGCACCATCGGGTGCGGAGACAAGAGACAGACTTTCAATTTGGAATTTGCGGACGCCTTCGCCATCGTAGTTCCAGGCTAGCGGAATCGAAGGGCGCGGGCAAGCAAGATGGAGCGAACGATTTCAAAAGAGACACGGGTAGTAATACGGTGATTATGAAAGCTTTGGCGGCGGCAAGGTTTAGAAGTCGAAACGCCGGTGGAAATTAGGATTGAGTTTCGGAGAGTTCTTCCAGTTCGATTTCTGTTCGTCTTTGAGGACGCTTGGATGGCAGTCCGGCTTGGCGCACTTTGTAAAGCAAGGCGCGGTAACTGATCTTCAGGATCTCGGCGGTCTTGCGGCGGTTCCAATGATTGGCCTGCAACACTTTCAGGATCACGTCGTGTTCCATGCGCCGCGTCACCTGTTGCGCGATCCGCTTCAAAGGGATGTTGTTGCCATCTTGATTCAGCTCGTACGAAATGTGCAGGCCCTTCTTTTCGGCGGAAGAATCGTGATCGGAATGAAACGCTTCTTCGGATCCGAGGATTACGTAGCGCGCGACACAATTCTCCAGCTCGCGGATGTTGCCCGGCCAATCACGCTGCTGTAGAAGTTGCAACGCTTCTCGCGACACCGGAGCGGCATCGTGTTTGAACCGGCGATTAAATTGAACGCGGAGATAATCGACCAGATATGGAATGTCATCGCGGCGATCGCGCAATGAAGGAAGGGTGATGGTGATGACGTTAATGCGGTAGAAAAGATCGGCGCGAAAACCGCCGGTTTCGATTTCCTGACGCAGCACTCGATTCGTCGCGCAAATCACGCGAGCATCCATGCGGCGTTCTTCGTGATCGCCGATGCGG